>NC_011071.1:0-352500 GCF_000020665.1 Stenotrophomonas maltophilia R551-3
TTTAGAGAGGTACCCCACCCCGCGTCAACCCCTTGGAGCTACGCGAATTCACCGGCCTGTGCAATAGCTGTGGATGTTTTTGTGAATAAGTAGGGGACAAGCATTCCGAAGCCCTGCGCTCGGTGGTAGTCTGAGCCATCCATTTCCCCCCTTTCCGGCCTGTGTTTGGGCGCCTTGTCGCGTCCATGCCCCGGCCACCGGACGATTATTGCTGATGGATGCCTGGTCCCGTAGTCTCGAGCGCCTCGAAGCGGAGTTCCCGCCGGAAGACGTTCACACCTGGTTGAAGCCACTGCAGGCCGATCTGCGCGTGGACAGCCTGGTGCTGTATGCACCGAATGCCTTCATCGTCGACCAGGTACGCGAACTGTACCTGGCCCGGATCCGCGAACTGCTGGCCCACTTCGCCGGTTTCAGCGACGTTTTTCTTGAAATCGGCTCGCGCCCGCGGCCCGTGGAGGCGCAGAACGCGCCGTTTTCCACGCCGTCGGCACATGTTTCCAGCGAACCGCAGGTACCGTTCGCCGGCAACCTGGACAATCACTACACCTTCGCCAACTTCGTCGAAGGCCGCAGCAACCAGCTGGGCCTGGCCGCTGCCTTCCAGGCGGCGCAGAAGCCGGGCGACCGTGCGCACAATCCGCTGCTGCTGTACGGAGGCACCGGCCTGGGCAAGACCCACCTGATGTTCGCCGCCGGCAACGCCATGCGCCAGGCCAACCCGGGGGCGAAGGTGCTGTACCTGCGCTCGGAACAGTTCTTCAGCGCGATGATCCGGGCCTTGCAGGAAAAGACCATGGATCAGTTCAAGCGCCAGTTCCAGCAGGTGGACGCGCTGCTGATCGATGACATCCAGTTCTTCGCCGGCAAGGACCGCACCCAGGAAGAGTTCTTCCACACCTTCAACGCGTTGTTCGATGGCAAGCAGCAGATCATCCTGACCTGCGACCGCTATCCGCGCGAAGTTGAAGGCCTGGAAGCGCGCCTGAAGTCGCGGCTTGCCTGGGGCCTGTCGGTCGCGATCGAACCGCCGGACTTCGAGACCCGCGCGGCGATCGTGCTGGCCAAGGCCCGCGAGCGCGGTGCCGAGATTCCCGATGATGTTGCGTTCCTGATCGCCAAGAAGATGCGCTCCAACGTGCGCGACCTCGAGGGCGCGCTGAATACCCTGACCGCTCGTGCCAATTTCACCGGCCGTGCGATCACCACTGAATTCGCCCAGGAAACTCTGCGCGATCTGCTGCGCGCCCAGCAGCAGGCGATCAGCATTCCCAACATCCAGAAAACGGTTGCCGACTACTACGGCCTGCAGATCAAGGATCTGCTGTCCAAGCGCCGGACCCGTTCGCTGGCTCGTCCGCGCCAGGTCGCCATGGCCCTGACCAAGGAGCTGACCGAGCACAGCCTGCCTGAGATCGGCGACGCCTTCGCCGGTCGCGACCACACCACGGTGCTGCATGCCTGCCGTCAGATCCGCACCCTGATGGAGGCCGACGGCAAGCTCCGCGAGGACTGGGACAAGCTGATCCGGAAGCTGAGCGAATGATGCACGTCCGCCGATAAGGCGTCATCGCATAAAACGGTGCAAAATCCGGTAGCAAGCGCGGGACAGGGTGTGGATAAAAAAGCCGTTCGATTTCGCGGTAAATTTATCCACAGCTTTCCCCACCCCTTGGGGGCTGGTAGTGCAGAGGGTTTCGAGGCCTGAAACTTCTTTTATTACAAAGACTTAGCTGTGTTTTCCAGCGATTCTGGCTCTACCATCACCACCAAGCTTTTGATTTATTCCACATCTTTTTAAAGCATAGGGGCACGGAACCACATGCGTTTCACACTGCAGCGCGAAGCCTTTCTCAAGCCGTTGGCACAGGTCGTCAACGTGGTCGAACGCCGCCAGACCCTTCCGGTTCTGGCCAATTTCCTGGTCCAGGTGCAGAACGGCCAGCTGTCGCTGACCGGTACCGATCTGGAAGTGGAAATGGTGTCGCGGATCGCGGTTGAAGATGCGCAGGACGGCGAAACCACGATCCCCGCCCGCAAGCTGTTTGAGATCATCCGCGCCCTGCCCGATGGCAGCCGGATCACCGTCTCGCAGACCGGTGACAAGATCACCGTGCAGGCAGGCCGCAGCCGCTTCACCCTGGCAACCCTGCCCTCCAACGACTTCCCGTCGGTGGATGAAGTGGAAGCCACCGAGCGCGTTGCGATCGGCGAAGCGACCCTGAAGGAGCTGATCGAACGCACCGCGTTCGCGATGGCCCAGCAGGACGTGCGCTACTACCTCAACGGCCTGCTGTTCGACCTGCGTGGTGATGCGCTGCGTACGGTCGCCACTGACGGTCATCGTCTGGCCCTGTGCGAAACCGATCTGGCCAAGCCCAGCGGTTCCAAGCGCCAGATCATCGTGCCGCGCAAGGGCGTGACCGAGTTGCAGCGCCTGTTGGAAAGCGGCGACCGCGAGATCGAGCTGGAAGTCGGCCGTAGCCACGTGCGCGTCAAGCGCGACGATGTCACCTTCACCTCGAAGTTGATCGATGGCCGCTTCCCGGACTACGAAGCAGTGATCCCGATCGGCGCCGATCGCGAGGTCAAGGTGAACCGTGAGTCGCTGCGTGCGTCGTTGCAGCGTGCGGCGATCCTGTCCAACGAGAAGTACCGCGGTATCCGCGTGGAAGTCTCGCCGGGCAACCTCAAGATCAGTGCGCACAACCCGGAGCAGGAAGAGGCCCAGGAAGAGATCGAGGCGGACACCACCGTCAGCGACCTGGCCATCGGCTTCAACGTGAACTACCTGCTGGATGCCCTGTCCGCCCTGCGCGACGAGGAAGTCATCATCCAGCTGCGCGATTCCAACTCCTCGGCGCTGGTGCGTGAATCCAGCAGCGAGAAGTCGCGCCACGTGGTGATGCCGCTGCGTCTCTGACATCTGCGCTGTTCCACGTGGAACCGAACAACGCCCGGGATCTTCCCGGGCGTTTTTTTTGTTCCACGTGGAGCATCGTCATCGAGGGATTTGCGGAACTGAGTCCTGCCTGCCGGTTCTTTCGGATGCTCCGCTTCTCTTCGATCACTTGTGGCATGAAGTGCTGCCTGCGTTGACGAAGAGCGCCCCCAATTCGATGGCTGCTTCCAACGTCATCGCGACGTTGCCGAGAACGAGTTGTGCCTGTGAATCCGCAGAGCGAGGGAGTGCTTCCAGGAAAGCTGAAGTTGAGACGATTTGCGGGGGCTCAGCGATCGATCTGCAGCGCCTGCTGACGCCACTGTCCACAGGGCTGGTGGCGGATGATTCGGGGCCTGCAAAGCTTTTAAATCTGGGTATAAATCTAAAGCATGGTGGTGATGGTAGGGCCAGATTTCGTGGAAAAACAGCTTATCTATATGATTTAAAAGAGATTTGTTGGTCTGAAACCCCCTGTATAGCGGGCCCTGGGGCTGGGGGGGAACCTGTGGATAGTTTCAGACGGAGCGCTGAACGCCTTTTTTATCCACAGATTGCCCATACCTTGTGTATAAGTCATACAGTCCTGCTGTGGATAGCGTGAAACGGCAGTGCGAATTTCTTTGAAATCTGTGGAACCTCGCGGGCTGGGGCTTCCCGGATTTCAAGGAATCTGCAGGTGTAGATCCGGTGGCGGCTGGTGCTCGCTGCTGAAGATCCTGGAAGTGGCACTGAAATCGTTGAAATCTGCGGGTCAGCCCCCTGCCAGGGCGCACAGATTTGAAGGATTTTGCGCCGAGTGCGGGCCCTGGCATCGCCATTGCGGCAATCGTTGTCCACGTGGAACCCAGCATCAGGTCAGCGCCGGCGGTGTCGTGCGTGGCAAGGACCCCGCTGCACCCGCCGGGCTTGACCGATGCAGTAAGCTGATGGATTCCCCGCTCCTCTACCGCCCTGTGCGGATGGTCCTTCGCGCCCCATGCAGATCCGCCGCCTTGCCTTGCACCAACTGCGTCGCTTCAATGCGGTGGAGCTCTCTCCGCAGCCGGGCTTGAACCTGCTGACCGGAGACAACGGCGCCGGCAAGACCAGCATTCTTGAGGCCCTGCACCTGATGGCCTATGGGCGCAGCTTCCGCGGCCGGGTACGTGATGGTCTGGTCCGTCAGGGCCAGGAAGCGTTGGAGATCTTCGTGGAATGGGATGAACAGCGCGCCAGCCACCCTCCTCATCGGCGAAAGGCCGGTCTGCGCCACAGTGGCCAGGACTGGAAGGGACGATTGGATGGCGAAGACGTTGCCCAGCTCGGCAACCTCTGTGCTGCCTTGGCGGTGGTGACCTTTGAACCAGGCAGCCACGCACTGGTCAGCGGGGGCGGCGAACCCCGCCGCCGATTCCTCGATTGGGGCTTGTTCCACGTGGAACCGGATTTTCTATCCCTGTGGCGCCGCTACTCCCGGGCGCTCAAGCAACGCAATGCACTGCTCAAACAGGGCGGGCCTTCGCGGATGCTGGATACCTGGGACCACGAGCTGGCCGAGGCAGGCGAACCGCTGACCAGCCGCCGCCAGCACTATCTGGAACGGCTGCAGCAACGGACCGTGGCACTTGCGGCGGAACTGGCTCCCCAGCTGGGTATCCAGGCGATGGAACTGAGTCCGGGCTGGCGTCGCCACGAGTTGCCGTTGGCCGATGCGCTGCTGCTGGCCCGCGAACGCGACCGGCAAGCGGGCTACACCTCCGTCGGGCCGCACCGGGCGGACTGGAGCGTGGACTTCCACAACATTCCTGGCCGTGATGCGCTGTCCCGTGGCCAGGCCAAGCTGACAGCCCTGGCCTGCCTGCTGGCCCAGGCCGAAGACTATGCGGAACAGCGCGGGGAATGGCCGGTCATCGCCCTGGATGACCTGGCCTCGGAGCTGGATCGTACCCACCAGGCACGGGTACTGGAGCGCCTGCTCGGCGGGCCGGCCCAGATATTCGTCACCGCCACCGAAACCCCGGCGGCGCTGCAGGAGCTGACCCATATCGCCCGGTTCCACGTGGAACATGCACAGATCGTGGCTGTGCCATAGTGGGTACAACAGGGCCGCTCGACCCCGGCTGGTATAATTCGGGTTGGAATCCTTTCATTCTCGGCGCATCGCCCCAAGCGGTGCCCGACCTGCGGAGCCTACGGCAAGCGCAATGAGCGACGAACAGAACACCCCGGCAAACAACGGCAACTACGACGCCAACAGCATTACGGCCCTGGAAGGCCTGGAGGCTGTCCGCAAGCGCCCAGGCATGTACATCGGTGACGTCCATGACGGCACCGGCCTGCACCACATGGTGTTCGAGGTGGTCGACAACTCCATCGACGAAGCCCTCGCCGGCCATGCCGACCACGTGGCGGTGACGATCCACGCCGACGGCTCGGTTTCGGTGTCCGACAACGGTCGCGGCATTCCGACGGGCAAGCACGAGCAGATGAGCGCCAAGCTCGGCCGCGAAGTGTCCGCTGCCGAAGTGGTGATGACCGTCCTGCACGCAGGCGGCAAGTTCGACGACAACAGCTACAAGGTTTCCGGTGGCCTGCATGGCGTCGGCGTCAGCGTGGTCAACGCGCTCTCGCAGAAGCTGCTGGTGGACGTGTTCCAGGGCGGTTTCCACTACCAGCAGGAATTCAGCAACGGCGCCGCGGTCACCCCGCTGGCAAAGCTGGAGAGCACCACCAAGCGCGGTACCACGGTGCGCTTCTGGCCGTCGACCGTGGCGTTCCACGACAACGTGGAATACCACTACGACATCCTGGCCCGTCGCCTGCGTGAGCTGTCGTTCCTGAATTCCGGCGTCAAGATCGTGCTGGCCGACGAGCGTGGTGATGGCCGCCGCGATGACTTCCACTACGAAGGCGGTATTCGCAGCTTCGTCGAGCATCTGGCCCAGCTGAAGACCCCGCTGCACCCGAACGTCATCTCGGTCACCGGCGAGCACAACAACATCGTGGTGGATGTGGCGCTGCAGTGGACCGACTCCTATCAGGAGACGATGTACTGCTTCACCAACAACATCCCGCAGAAGGACGGTGGTACCCACCTCGCCGGCTTCCGCGGCGCGCTGACCCGCGTGCTCAACAACTACATCGAGCAGAACGGCATCGCCAAGCAGGCCAAGATCAACCTGACCGGCGACGACATGCGTGAAGGCATGATCGCGGTGCTGTCGGTGAAGGTGCCCGATCCCAGTTTCTCCAGCCAGACCAAGGAAAAGCTGGTCAGCTCCGACGTGCGCCCCGCCGTGGAAAACGCCTTCGGTGCGCGGCTGGAAGAGTTCCTGCAGGAAAACCCGAACGAAGCCAAGGCGATCGCCGGCAAGATCGTCGACGCCGCGCGTGCCCGTGAAGCCGCGCGCAAGGCCCGCGACCTGACCCGCCGCAAGGGTGCGCTGGACATCGCCGGCCTGCCGGGCAAGCTGGCCGACTGCCAGGAAAAGGATCCGGCGCTGTCCGAACTGTTCATCGTCGAGGGTGACTCGGCAGGTGGCTCGGCCAAGCAGGGCCGCAACCGCAAGAACCAGGCGGTGCTGCCGCTGCGCGGCAAGATCCTCAACGTGGAACGCGCGCGCTTTGACCGCATGCTGGCCTCTGACCAGGTCGGTACGCTGATCACCGCGCTGGGCACCGGCATTGGCCGCGACGAGTACAACCCGGACAAGCTGCGCTACCACAAGATCATCATCATGACCGACGCCGACGTCGACGGCGCCCACATCCGCACGCTGCTGCTGACGTTCTTCTACCGTCAGATGCCGGAGCTGATCGAGCGCGGTTACGTCTACATCGGCCTGCCGCCGCTGTACAAGATCAAGCAGGGCAAGCAGGAGCTGTACCTGAAGGACGACCCGGCGCTGGACAGCTACCTGGCCAGCAGTGCGGTGGAAAACGCTGCGCTGGTGCCGGCCACCGGTGAACCGGGCATCGAAGGCCTGGCGCTGGAAAAGCTGCTGCTGACCTACGCCGCCGCGCAGGATTCGATCGAGCGCAACGCACACCGCTACGACCGCAACGTGCTCGAAGCGCTGGTCGACTTCGTCCCGATGGACATGGACAGCCTGCGCAATGCCGGCGAAGGCGAAGGCCTGGATGCATTGGCCAAGCGCCTCAACCAGGGCAGCCTGGGCAGCCCGCGCTTCACCCTGGAGCTGCAGGAAGCCAACGAGCAGCGCCCGGCAGCCGTGCTGGTGACCCGCCGCCACATGGGCGAAGAGCTGATCCAGGTGCTGCCGCTGTCGGCCTTCGAAAGCGGTGAACTGCGTGCGATCCACCAGGCGTCCTCGCTGCTGCATGGCTTGGTCCGCGAAGGCGCGATCATTTCACGTGGCGCCAAGTCGATCGAAGTGGACACGTTCGCCAAGGCGCAGAACTGGCTGCTCGAGGAGGCCAAGCGCGGCCGCCAGATCCAGCGATTCAAGGGTCTGGGTGAAATGAATCCGGAGCAGTTGTGGGACACCACGGTGAACCCGGAGACCCGCCGACTGCTGCAGGTGCGTATCGAAGATGCCGTCGCAGCTGACCAGATCTTCAGCACCTTGATGGGTGATGTCGTCGAACCGCGTCGCGATTTCATCGAAGACAACGCGCTGAAGGTCGCAAACCTGGATATCTGACACAATCGGATCATGGCCGGTGCGCGGGGAGGCGCACCGGCTTTCGACCCTTGAACGCAGGTACCTGATGTCCGCTTCCGCCCCGGTTTCCGCCCCGCCTCCGGTTCCGCCGGCGTCCACCGCGCCGCGTGCGGGTTCCCCGTTGGCAGGCTTCTTCATCGACCTGGGCATTGCTGCCGTCACCCTGTTCGGCCTGAGCATGGTCACCGGCCTGCTCTGGGGCTTCTATCGCGCCATCGTGGTTGGCTACGCCAATGCACAGGCCAACGGCGGCGCCCTGTCGCCGGCAGAAACAACGGCGGCCGTCGGCCAGCCGGGGGCCCTGGCGCAGATCCTGATGGCCCTGATCGCCACCGGTGGAGCCGCCCTGCTGCTGTACTTCTGGCGGCGCCCGGCCAATGCGGCCGAACGCCTGGCTTCACGACAGGCGCTGCGGCAGCCCTCGACCTGGGGCTGGACCGTGCTGGTGGCCTTGCTGATCGTGCTGGGCAGCAACGGCATCGCCTTCCTGGCCAAACAGTTCGGCATCGCGCCGGTGCCCACCAACGTGGAACTGATGCAGAACGCGATCGCGCGTTTCCCGCTGTTCCTGGTGCTGTTCGCGGTCGTGCTGGCGCCTGCCTATGAGGAGCTGCTGTTCCGCCGCGTGCTGTTCGGCCGCCTGTGGCAGGCTGGCCGTCCCTGGTTGGGAGTGATCCTCAGCAGCCTGGCCTTCGCGCTGGTCCACGAAGTGCCTGGGGTGAGCAGGAATTCACTGTTGGGCATGGCCCAGCTGTGGCTGGTCTACGGTGGCATGGGCGCCGCGTTCTGCTGGTTGTACCAGCGCACCGGCACGCTGTGGGCGGCGATTACAGCCCATGCACTGAACAACGCTGTCGCACTTGCCGCGATGGTGTTCCTGGGATCAACGTAACGCCGTGTCCGCTTGACGAAAGATTAAGCCGTTACGCTACACACTGCGCATATGAACACGGGGGTGCACCCATGAAACACCTGCTGTTGGCCCTTGTCATCACCACGTTGGTCAGCGCCTGTGCGACCACAACCTCACCCACCGGCCGTCGGCAGATGGTCGGTGGCGTGTCGCAGGCGCAGCTGGACCAGCTCGGTGCGCAGGCGTTCGCCGAGACCAAGCAGAAGGAAAAGATCAGCACCGATGGCCGCCAGAACGGCTATGTACAGTGCGTGGTCAACGCCCTGGTCGCGCAGCTCCCGCCTCAATACCGTGGCGTACGGTGGGAGACGGCGGTGTTCGTCGACAAGGAGCCCAACGCATTCGCCCTGCCCGGGGGCAAGGTCGGTGTGAACACCGGCATCTTCACCGTGGCCAAGAACCAGGACCAGTTGGCTGCCGTAATCGGCCATGAAATCGGCCACGTCATCGCCCGCCATCACGAAGAACGCATCACCCGCCAGATGGGCGCACAGACCGGCCTCGCCGTGCTCGGTGCGCTGGCCGGTGCCGCCTATGGAGAAGGCGCCGCCAGTACCGTCAATCAGCTCGGCGGCATGGGCGCGCAGACCGCTTTCCTGCTGCCGGGTTCGCGCACCCAGGAAAGCGAAGCCGACGTAATCGGCCAACGGCTGATGGCGCAGGCAGGGTTCAACCCCGCGCAGGCCGTCGATCTGTGGCAGAACATGATGGCCGCCAGCGGCGGTCGTAGCCCACAATGGCTCTCCACCCACCCTGATCCGGCCAACCGGATCCAGGAACTGCGACGCGATGCGCCGGGCCTGACCCCGGTCTATCAGCAGGCGCAGGCGGCTGGGCTGCGGCCAAAGTGCGGATGAGTGCGCAGTTTCATGCTGTATTGCAGCACATAAAACGATTTCTCACGCCATCTGTTTCTGATACGTTTGGCGGCTCAGATTTTTCTGACAGTCCGACTTTGCCGCTAACCGGCGGTTCGATCGAGGTGAACGATGATTTTCCGTAACCACAAAGCTGTGCTTTCCGTCCTCGTCGCGACCGCCCTGACCGGCGCCGTGGTCACCGATGCCTTCGCGCAGTCCTCGCGCTCCTCCGAGCGTGGCAACCGCGGCGGCAAGCAGGCCAAGGCCGAGGCGCTGTACCCGAACGCGACCCGCCAGGAGCCGACGGTCAAGGCCTCTGCCAAGATGGGCAGCAAGCTGCAGAAAATGATCGACAGCTACAACAAGGAAAAGTTCCCGGAGACCCGTACCCAGGCCGACGCGATCCTGGCTGACAGCGCCGCGAACGAGTACGACAAGTCGCTGGCCGCGCAGCTGGCTTCGCAGGCTGCCTACCAGACCGAGGACACCCCGGCGGCCGTGGCCTACCTGAAGCAGGTCCTGCAGTTCAACGGCCTGGACAACAACGGCCACTTCCAGTCGATGCTGATGCTGGGCCAGCTGGAGCTGCAGGAAGACAAGACCGCCGAAGGCCTGGCGACCCTGGACAAGTACTTCGCCGAGAGCAAGTCGACCAAGCCGGAAGAACTGATCGCCAAGGGCCAGGCGCTGTACCAGCTGGAGCGCTACCAGGAAGCGATCCCGGTGCTGAAGCAGGCCATCGCCGGCTCCGCCGAACCGAAGGACAACTGGAACCAGCTGCTGATGGCGGCCCTGTCCGAAGCCGGCCAGTCCGGTGAAGCGGTCAAGGAAGCCGAGGCGCTGGCCGCCAAGAACCCCAGCGACAAGAAGGCCCAGCTGAACCTGGCCAGCATGTACATGCAGGCCGACCAGATGGACAAGGCTGCCACGGTGATGGACAAGCTGCGCAGCAGCGGCCAGCTCACCGAAGAGCGCGAGTACAAGCAGCTGTACTCGATCTATGCCAATACCGAGCACAAGGAAAAGGACGTCATCGCGGTCATCAACGAAGGGTTGCAGAAGGGCATCCTGAAGCCGGACTACCAGGTCTACCTGGCGCTGGCCCAGTCCTACTACTACTCCGACCAGGTGCCGCAGGCGATCGATGCGTGGCAGAAGGCCGCCCCGCTTTCCAAGGACGGTGAGACCTACCTGAACCTGGCACGCGTCCTGCATGCCGAAGGTCGCGTCCCCGAGGCCAAGCAGGCCGCCCAGCAGGCGCTGGCGAAGGGCGTGAAGAACCAGGCTGATGCCAAGAAAATCATCAACCTGAAGTAAGTAGGAATAACGCCTGAATGCCTGCTCAGTTGATGCGCAGGCGCTCAGGATTGGTATAAGCTTGGAGGTTCCTGCGGTGTCATGCACCGCTGATCAGGGATTCCGCCCCCGGCATCCCGGCCCCACTATTGAGCTCTTGGCGCATGACGGAACAACTAGTCGTTCACCGGTACGAACAACCCGATGACAAGGGGCTGAGCTGGCCTCGCATCGTCGGCATCGCGTTTGTAATTGCCCTGCATCTGGCCGCCTTCATGATGCTCCTCATCCCCGCCGTGGCTCCCAAGGCCGTGGCTGAGAAGGAGCGCAACGTCATGGTGACCATCGTAGACGCGCCGCCGCCGCCACCCCCGCCGCCGCCGCCGCCGCCGCCGACGGATACTCCGCCGCCGCCGGTGAAGAATCTGTCGCCGCCGAAGCCGTCGCCGGTTCCGCCGCCGCCGCAGGCGCCGGTCGTGGACGTGCCGGAGCCGCGCCCGAGCGACATCGTCACCCCGCCGTCGCCGCCGTCGCCGCCGGCCCCGCCGACCTCGATCGAGGCCAGCGTGGACATCTCGTCGAAGGCCATGAATCCGCCGCGCTACCCGCCGGCAGCCTTCCGCGCTGGTATCCAGGGCGAAGTGATCCTGATCATTGATGTCGATGCCAGTGGCAACGTCACCAATGTCACGGTGGAAAAGTCCAGCCGTAACCGCGACCTGGACCGTGCTGCGATGGAAGCTGCCCGGAAGTGGCGTTTCAACGCCGCCGAAGCTGGCGGTAAGAAGGCTGCTGGCCGCGTCCGCGTCCCGGTCAACTTTGCACTGAACTGATTCGGCCCGGGTGGCCTCTTGGCCACCCTCGCCCGCAGTTCGATTGTTTAGCTTAGCTACACCCTTTATCACCACACACAACAAAGGTAAGCGTCATGCTGCAGGAAATTTTCATCGCCGCTGCTGCCGGGGGCAATCCGTCCAACGCCCTGTCGCAGATGGGCTTCGAGCATCTGATCCACGAAATGACCACCAAGCCGGGTGATTTCGCGGTCTCCTGGGTCGTGCTGCTGACCCTGGTCGTGATGTCGGCCATGTCCTGGTACTGGACCGTCATCAACATCTTCCGTGCTACCCGCCTGAAGAGCGCCGCTGATCGCGTCGTCAGCCTGTTCTGGGACACCCCGAACGCGCAGGACGCCATCCGTGCGATGGAAGAGCAGCCGGCTTCGGAGCCGTTCTCGAAGATCGCTCTGGACGCTGCCCAGGCAGCTGCCCACCACCAGCGCGCTGAAGGCGGCGCCACCGGTGGCGTGGGTGAGAACCTGAGCCGTTCGGAGTTCGTCGACCGTGCCCTGCGTCAGGCCGTGACCCGCGAAAGCAACAAGCTGCAGTCGGGCATGACCCTGCTGGCCACCGTCGGCGCGACCGCTCCGTTCGTCGGTCTGCTGGGTACCGTGTGGGGCATCTACGGCGCGCTGATCAAGATCGGTGCCACCGGCTCCGCTTCGATCGACGCCGTTGCCGGCCCGGTGGGTGAAGCGCTGATCATGACCGCGATCGGTCTGTTCGTCGCGATCCCGGCCGTGTTCGCCTTCAACTTCTTCAGCAAGATCAACAGCGCGACCATCAGCAAGTTCGATACCTTCGCGCACGACCTGCACGACTTCTTCGCCACCGGTTCGCGCGTCCGCTAATTGCGACGCGCTGTACCTGCGACGAAGTAAGTAGTCACCAAGATCTAGACGGAGCCCGTTATGGCTTTCAGTAGTGGTAACAGCGGCGGCCCCATGGCCGACATCAACGTTACGCCCCTCGTGGACGTGATGCTGGTGCTGCTGATCATCTTCATCATCACGGCGCCCCTGATGTCCCACAAGGTCAAGGTGGATCTGCCGGAGGCCAACCTGGTCCAGAAGCCGGACGACACCAACGATCGCAAGGGTCCCATCACCCTGGCAGTCAAGGAAGATGGCTCGATCTACTGGAACGACGAAGAAATCAACAAGCAGACTCTCGAGTCGCGCTTGGCGACCGCCGCCCAGCAGACCCCGCAGCCGCCGTTGAACCTGCGTGGTGACCGCACCACCAAGATGCGCGTCATCAACGAGATGACCAAGATCGCGCAGGAACAGGGCATGCTGGACGTCGGCTTCGTTGCGACCAAAGAAAAGGGGCAATAAGCCATGGCATTCAGTAGTGGTGGTGGCAAGGGCCCCATGGCCGACATCAACGTCACGCCCCTCGTGGACGTGATGCTGGTGCTGCTGATCATCTTCATCGTGACCGCGCCGATCATGACGTACCCGATCGCCGTGGACCTGCCGCAGCGCGTGCTCAACCCACCGCCGCAGCTGGTCGAACCGCCGCCGCCGATCGAGTTGAAGATCGACGCCAGCAACCAGGTCTCGTGGAACAACAGCCCGATCAATGCGAGCGAGCTGCAGCAGCGGATGGAGCAGGAGGTCCAGCGTGACCCGACCAACCAGCCGGAACTGCGCATCGACGCCAGCCCGGATTCCGAGTACGACGTGATGGCCAAGGTCCTGGCCGCCGCGAAGAACGCTCAGATGAAGAAGATCGGTTTTGTGCAGCAGTAAACGCAATACCGCAATACAACAGTCATGACGCGACTGCAGACGCCCCTGGAAACAGGGGCGTCTTTTTTCTGCCTGTCGTGGTCAGATCCCTTTTTTACAGGAAGAGGGATCTGACCCCATCAGGCTGCACGCGCCCGTTATGATCGGCGGATGCTCGCCCTCTTCGACTCCCTGCGCCACTGGCTGGATGGCATCGCCCACCTCGGCACGATCCTGGCGGTGGCCTATCTGCTGTACCTGTTCGCGCTGGCGGGCTGGATCATGCTGCAGAAGCGCGAGCCGGTCGCCACCCTGAGCTGGATCCTGTCGCTGGCGCTGCTGCCCTATCTCGGCCTCTTCATCTATTACCTGCTGGGCCCGCAGAAGGTGAAGCGGCAGCGCCTGCGTCGTGGGCGTGCGCGCTCGGGCATGGAGCACTACAGCGACGTGTGCCCGCCCGATGCCGACTGCACCGAGCTGGCCAAGATCGCGCAGGCCACCACCGGGCTGGCACCGAGCAGTGCCACCGAAGTGACCTGGCTGGTGGATGGTGCAGCCACCTACGCCGCGCTGCTTGAAGCTGTCGCGCAGGCACGCGATCACGTGCATCTGGAGTACTACATCTTCAACCCGGACCATGCCGGCACCGCCCTGCGCGACGCGCTGGTGGAACGTGCGCGGGCCGGCGTGCAGGTGCGCCTGCTGCTCGATGCGGTGGGCTCATCCGCCCTGCCGCGGCGCTTCCTGCAACCCCTGCTCGATGCCGGTGGTGAAGCGATCTGGTTCCACCCACGGCAGCTGCTGAAGCCGTTCAAGCGCCCATGGTTGAACCTGCGCACCCACCGCAAGCTGGTGATTGTCGATGGTCGCCTGGCCTTCACCGGTGGCATCAACATCACCGACGACGAGGACGAAAGCCGCAGGACCGACGCATACCGTGATCTGCACATGCGCATCCGTGGTCACGTGGTGCGAAGCCTGCAGCTGGTGTTCGCCGAGGACTGGCTGTACGCCAGTGGACAGGACCCCTCGCGGATGGATATCGCGCGTCTGTGGCCAGCCGACATGCCCCTGCGGGGCGATGGCCCGATCAATGCCCAGGTACTGGTGTCCGGCCCGGATTCGGGCTGGGAGACCATCCATCGCCTGCACGTAGCAGCGATCCAGGAAGCGCACGAGCGGGTCTGGCTGGTCACGCCCTACTTCGTCCCGGGCGAAGCGGCGCGGATGGCACTGACCTCGGCCGCGCTGGGCGGGTTGGACGTCCGCCTGCTGGTGCCGAAGATGAGCGATTCCTGGTTCGTCACCCAGGCCGCCCGCTCCTACTTTGACGAGCTGCTGCATGCCGGGGTGAAGATCTACGAGTACGGCCCTCGCATGCTGCATACCAAGGCCTTCATCGCCGATGACGACGTCTGCATCGTCGGCAGCGCCAACTTCGACCACCGCAGCTTCCGGCTGAACTTCGAACTATCGATGATGATCAGCGATCGAGGTCGTGTTGCCGCCCTGGCCGAACTGCTGGAGGGCGAGTTTGAAAGGGCCACCCGGGTGAATGACCAGGCCGGCCGTTCGCTGTGGCTGCACCGCCTGCCCGAGGCCTTCGCACGGCTGGCCTCGCCGCTGCTCTGACGCAGCGCTACACTGCGGCGATCATCCGGGGAGCCCGACTATGTACTGGTTGTACCTGCTGCTGGCGCTGGGCTGTTTCGCCTTCGCCCTGAAGACGCCCAATGCCGGGTTGATGACCCTGTGCCTGCTGGCCGCCCTCGCCTTCCTGCTGGCCTGGGTACGCGGCCGCTACGTGGCACGCTTCGGCGACCTGCAGCGTGATCCCGCTACCCTGGTCGACGCCGAGGAACTGCGCCGCCTGCGCGAACAGGCCCAGGCCCGTCGCAGCGCCGCCCCCGACGAACACGATCCGTCCCCTCTTTCCAAGTAGTTCCGTTCCATGACCCAGCTCAGCGTCAACGTCAACAAGATCGCCGTCCTGCGCAATTCGCGCGGCGGTGCCGAACCGGACGTGGTGCGTGCGGCCCAGGCCTGCCTGGATGCCGGCGCGCATGGCATCACCGTGCACCCGCGGCCGGACCGCCGCCACATCACCGCCGAGGACGTGCTGGCCCTGTCCACGCTGACCCGTGCGCGTGGGGTGGAGTTCAACATCGAAGGCAATCCGTTCGCACCACCGCGCGAGGGTTATCCGGGGCTGCTGCCGCTGTGTGCACAGACCCGTCCGGCGCAGGCTACCCTGGTGCCGGACAGCGACGGCCAGATCACCTCCGATCATGGCTTCGACTTCGAGCGCGATGCCGAGCGCCTGCGCCCGCTGATCGCCGAACTGAAGGCGATGGGTTGCCGGGTCAGTCTGTTCGTCGACGCCGGCAACCCGTTGCTGGAGCAGGCGGCCGAGGTCGGTGCCGACCGCATCGAGCTGTACACCGGCCCCTACGCCGAAGCGCATGCGGCGGGCGATGCCGGCGCGATGCTGACGCTCTTTGCCACCGCTGCCCGTCGAGCGCAGGCCGTCGGACTGGGCGTCAACGCCGGACACGACCTGTCGCAGGACAACCTGCGTGATTTCCTGGCCAACGTGCCGGACGTGCTGGAGGTGTCGATCGGCCACGCGCTGATCGGTGAGGCCCTGTACGACGGGCTGGATGCCACGGTGCGCGGGTACTTGGCGCTGCTCTGACCCCTTCCCTGTAGCGTCACGCCATGCTCGACTTCAGTCTTGGCCACCCTGCGGGAGTCGAGCATGGCGCGACTCTACAAGAGGGCTGAACCCTTCAGGCGCCCGTCGCAGCCGCTGAGACGACTGCGACGTAATCTGCCGCCATGGGTATTGCGATCAAGGGCCGAGGTTCCACGTCCCATCTTGCCGGGCGCTTTGAAAGCACCGTCAGCGAGGCGGTGGACGATGGCTGGGCGGTCGACGAGAGCGAGGAGTTCCTTGCCCCTCGCCTGCGCACCGAAGTGCGCGCCGAAACCGCGCGCAGCATCATCACCCGCAACAACTCGCCCGACGTCGGCTTCAGTCAATCGGTGAATCCCTACCGCGGTTGCGAGCACGGCTGCTCCTACTGCTTCGCGCGCCCCTCGCATGCCTATCTGAACCTGTCGCCAGGCTTGGACTTCGAGACCAAGCTGTTCGCCAAGACCAATGCGCCCCAGCTGCTGCGCAAGGAACTGTCGAAACCGGGCTACGTGCCGCAACCGATCGCGCTGGGCATCAACACCGATGCGTACCAACCGATCGAGCGCAAGTTCAAACTGACCCGCCAGCTGATTGAAGTGATGCTGGAGACCAAGCATCCCTTCTCGCTGATCACCAAGAACGCGCTGGTCGAGCGCGATATCGATCTGCTTGCGCCGCTGGCCGCGGAGAACCTGGTCAGCGTGCATTTCTCGGTGACCTCGCTGGACCCGCATCTCTCCGCGAAGCTGGAACCGCGCGCGTCGGCGCCACACGCACGGCTGCGCGCGATGAAGCGTCTGCATGAGGTCGGCATTCCGGTGGGCGTGATGGTGGCGCCGGTGATTCCGTGGATCAACGACAGCGAACTGGAAGCGGTGTTGGAGGCCGCACACGACGCAGGTGCGAGCACCGCCGGTTATGTGCTGCTGCGCCTGCCGCTTGAAGTGGCGCCGCTGTTCCGCGAGTGGCTGGACACCCATCATCCAGATCGCGCCGCACATGTGATGAGTACCATCCAGCAGCTGCGCGGCGGCAAGGACTACGACAGCCAGTTCGGCACGCGCATGCGGGGCCAAGGCGTGTATGCCGATCTGTTGAACAACCGCTTCAAGCTGGCGCGCAAACGTCTGGGCTTCAATGCGCAGAACAGCCATTGGCCGAAGCTGGATTGCAGCCGGTTCCAGAAGCCGTTGCCACCGAGGAAGGATTCGCCGCAGGGGTCGTTGTTCTGACGCACGTACAACTTGGCTACCTACCTACCATCGCTCGCCCAGCGACGCGCAATGCATGAAAGTACGTCTCCATCTATTGCAAGCTGACGTAGGGCCGTCATAAACTCGCCACAAACATGAATCCCCGATGACTGAATGACTCGGTCTCGGATGAGGAGATAGGCGAGCGCATGATGCACTTTGCAACACGGAACACTCTGAAGTCCCGTCTTCTTCTTCTGCCGCTGCTTTCCCTGCCGATGACATTGGCAACGGCGGCAAACACTCTCGAAACCGTTCAAGTCACCGCCAAACGCCCTGCTGGAGGTGGCGGTGTAGGTGGTTTTGGATTTGGCGGCGGCAGTGGTGTCCACCTGTCCGAGTCTCAAATGGACAATGGCGGCGGCGGCGGTGCAATTCCGACCGAAACCGCGAAGGAGCAGCCGACCGATGACAAAGAGAAGGACTGCAATGGTCGTAAGGGCAATCCCGTCGTGCTCTACAGCGGCAACAAGGTTGAACCAGAACTTGATTTCGCCAGTCAGGGCGAAATGGGACTGTTCCTGCAGCGCAACTACAATCACTATTGGAGCGCGACCGGGCTGTTCGGCAATCACTGGCTGAGCAACTTCGATTATTCGCTCGCATTCACCGATGCAAATCAGCTGGCGTGGGTGCAACGGCCTGACGGTCGCCGCATCAAGTACCTCAAGGATCCTGCCAGCGGTCGCTGGTATGAGGACAAGGCCCAGCCCATCGCGTACCTCTCCGCGAACGGCGATGGCACGTTTACGCTTCGAAACGAAAACAACGGTACGGAGACCTACAACGTCGAGGGCTATATCACCCGACTCAGCAATGAGCAGGGCGTGAGCTGGACGTTCTCCTATGCTGACCGCTATCTGCAGAAGGTGACCCACTCCTCGGGACGCAGCGTCAGCTTTGGTTGGGCCAATGGACAGGTAAGCCAGGTGACCGATCCAGCCGGCAACGTCTATCGCTACACCTATACCCCCAATGTTTTCGGGAACGGACGTGGCCGGCTTGCCAGCTCGACGCTGCCAGGCACACCAGCGACGACGATCAGCTACCACTACGAAGATGCTCGCTTCCCGGGTGCCCTGACTGGCAAGTCCTTTGATGGCGTGCGCTATTCCACTTTTGCGTACGACGCGGAGCGGCGCGCCATCAGCACGGAGCACAACGGTGGCATTGAGCGATTCCGCTTCAGCTATGCCGTGCGCAGCACCGAACCGGTGCTCCCGCCGCCCGCACCGACTCGACCCGGCGGTGTCCGCGCCGACGAAGAGCGTGGATGGTGCGAACAGCGCACCGGAGGCTCACGCATCTGCTATCAACCGCGCTCGCTGCCTGTTGACTCGCTGCCGATGGAGAGCGCTCTCGGTATGACGGCCGCCGCTGCGCCGGGCCTTACGCGGCCCGTCGATATTGATGTCACTGTGATCAACCCTCTTGGCCGTAGCACCACTTACACGTTCAAGGACGGAAAGATGGTATCGACCAAGGGTGATCCGTCGCCGAACTGCCCTGCCAGCTACAAGGAGCAGAGTTATGACGCCAATGGATACCCGGATCTGGTCCATGACTTCCAGGACAATCTGACCAACTTCGACTACAGCGCTCAGGGTTACCTGCTGAAGCGGGTGGAAGCTGTCGGCAGCTCGGCCGAACGTACAACGTTGCAGGAGTGGGATACCACGCGGAACAGACTCCTCAAGACAACGGTGGTGGGTGACCTCGAGGTTGCCTACTCCTATGACGATCGCGGAAACGTGGCCAGCGCAACCGAGCGCAATCTGACGGCACGTGGCGTACCCAGCCAGACACGAGTGACCCGGAGCACGTATACCTATCACGCAAACGGATTGAAGGCCTCGATCAAAGTCGATGGACCGCTTGCGCAGGACGACGTCACCTCCGTGTTCAACGGCCAAGGCGATCTGACCAGCGTCACCAACGCACTCGGTCATACGATCAGCTATTCCAACTACAACGGATTGGGGTTGCCGGGACGCATCGTCAATGCGAATGGTGGTGTGCGAGAGCTGACGTATGACGGCCGCGGCCGCGTTGTATCCGACAGAACCAGTTCGGGAACCGGCTGGGCGACTACCGCCATTGGCTACACCGCTGCAGGTGACATCGCCTCGCTTACCCAGCCTGATGGCGTGACAGTCCGCTACGGCTACGATGCAGGGCGCCGCCTGACACAGGAAGTCCGTTCGATGGGAGACGGCAAGTGGGCGTGGATCCGTCATAGCTACAACAACGCTTCCAATCGCACGCGCACTGAGGTTTCACAAACCGACTATCCGATGGATACGGTCGTAAAGGGGATGATTGATGAAATCACCCACGACGGCCAGTGGAACTGGTTCGTTCGAGGTTGGGCCTGCTCCACCGGATCGGCGGGATCCATCCAGGTGGATGGTTACGCCGATGGCAACGTCTACCTGGGTAGCACTCAAGCAAACCTTGCCAGCGAGCCAGGAGTTGCCGCGGCGTGCCAAGCATCAGGGAGTGCCTATAGGTATCAGTTGCCGATATCGCTAGCCCAGAGGCAACAGTTGGGCGGTCGCAAGTTTTCCATCTACGGCCAATCTCCGCAGGGGCGCGGCCAGGACCGACCGCTTCCGAACTCTGGGGTGCTCGCGATTCCAACGGCAAAAATCGTTGGTGATATCGGCGGCGTGACCCAGGACGGAAACTGGAACTTCTTCCTGGAAGGCTGGGCCTGCTCGATCGGCGTGGACTCATCGATCGATGTGCACGTCTATGCAGGAAACTCCGCTTGGGCAGGGGGCACCTTTGTTGCCAGTGGTCGTGCCAACCTCGCAACGGACGGCAACGTCGCCAGCGCTTGCCAAGCACGCGGAAATGCGTATTGGTTCAAGATTCCACTCGATGGCAATCTGCGATCAGCGCATGGTGGCAAGGCGCTTTATGTTCATGGCATCTCGCCGTGGGGTGGTGATCATCTGACCATCAATCGCTCGGGCACTTTCACCGTCCCAGCCGTTGTGCGGAGTGCGGAGTTCGTTTCCTTCAATGCCTATCCCACCAACATCACCAATGGACGGCAAAGCACGTTGACCATACAGGTCCGCAACACAGGCAACGTCGTATGGGATGGAAACACTTACCTTGCATGGGGCCAGGACCAGCTGGATCAATCCCGAGCACTGGCCGGGCCGGTGTCCCCTGGAGGGATTGCATCGTTCAGCATCGACGTCGCGCCCTACCACGATGGCATCGGGATCAGGAGCTTTGCATACATTGCCCAGATGGCGACCAACGGTATGGCTTGGGGACCCCGGCCCTACACCATGATCGCGGTAGAAAACGCGGATTGGTACTGCCCGCCAAACAGCACCACCTGCGAGGCGCCGATGTGATGACCACACTGACCTTACCCCTCATCCCATCGAATGCTGTTATCCAGAGGGTGAACTACAGGTACTGCGCGAGAACTGCGTCCGGTGGTGCGGCTTGGGGCGTGGAAGCAAACGTCTTTCAGTCGGTCGAGAACAACAAGGGAAGTTGCTGTCGCAGCGTCTGCGAACGCCTTCGGTAAGAAAGGACCATCCATATGCCAGCACTGACGCTTGCCCTGATCGGGCTGAACGCTGTTGTCTCCGTCAACACATATGAGTACGACGAACTGGGCCGCGTGATCGTCGAGCGCGGTAATGGGGTACAGAACGTACGCTATGCCTATGACGCGGAGGGACGCGTCACGCAGGTGACCGATTCGCAGAATCGTGTCACCCGTATGAGCTACGATCCGCGTGGACGCCTGATCAAATCAATCGACGCCGTCGGGGGCACGACCCAGATTGCCTACGACCTGGCAGATCGCCCGGTCCGTGTGAGCGATCCCCGCAATCTCGTTACCACCTACGAATTCGATGGTTTCGGCCAGATGTGGAAACAGGTGAGTCCGGATACGGGAACGACACAGCACCAGTACGATGCTGCAGGTCTGCGGACATCGACGACGCGGGCCGATGGCAGCGTTGTCTCCTTCGGCTACGACGGTCTGGGACGAATGACTTCTGCGAGCGCAGAAGGCCGAACAATGGGTTATAGCTACGATTGGTGCGGCAACGGTAAGGGTCAGATGTGCGGCACTTCAGGGCCCGGAACCGCCACCCATTTTGCCTATACACCGAACGGTCAGCTGCAGATACGGCGCGACTTCACCGATCTGTCTGGTCAGAAGACGGACTACAGCACCACCTATGGATACGACGGCATCAATCGCCTGAGCCAGATCATCTATCCCAACGGTGACAAGGCGACCTACACATATGGCTCCCAAGGAAAACCAAGTGCGTTGACGGCGACGGTCGACGGGACTCAGCGTTCAATCATTTCCCAGGCCAACTGGAAGGTCACGGGAGCGCATGAGTGGCTGGCCTACGGCAACGGACTTGCCCGGGGCTACAACCACGATCAGGAGGGGCGGCTGACCGCAATGTCGGTCTGGGGACCCAATGGCAGCAAGGTCAGCTATTGGGACTATCAGTACAGCGCCGATGGCGAAATCACCGCCATTGTCGACGCTGTCGACCCGAACATGACGCAGTTGATCGGCTACGACGCGTTGAGTCGTATGACCAAGCTGACCCGCTTCGGTGTCATCAACAATCTTTCCTACGATGCCGGCGGCAATCACGACCGCTATCAGGCAGGAAATCAGCTGACCCAATACAGCATCGACCCGGGGAGCAACCGGGTGCTGAACTACACCAACCAGGACGGCAGCCGTCAGTACCAGTACGACGCATTGGGAAATCGTATCAGCGAGACCGCAGGCAGCCGGATCAGCACCTACGAATACGACGCCTTCAATCGCATGAGCCGCAGCAACATCGGTGGCACTGCGACTGACTATGTGCTCAATGCGCAGGGGCAGCGCGTTGCGAAGGTCAACAAGAACATCAACAGCCGCTACTTCTACGCTGGCCAGAACCAGCTCATGACCGAGCTGAACAATGGCGTGTGGACCAACTATTTCTGGTTCGAAGGTGAACTGGTGGGTTTGGCTCGCAGCGGGCAGCACAATTATGTGCATACCGATCATCTTGGACGCCCGGAGTTCGTCACCAGCCCGAGCCAGCAGACCGTCTGGAAGGCGTACAACTATGCGTACGGCCGCAGCGTCCAGAAGGATGAGATCGGAGGGTTGAACATTGGCTTCCCGGGCCAGTACTACGATGTGGAAAGCGGACTCTGGTACAACGGCTTCCGCGACTATGACGCGAGCATCGGCCGGTATGTGCAGAGTGATCCGATCGGGTTGGCAGGGGGACTGAATACCTACGCGTACGCCGAAGGAAACCCAGTCACCGGGTTCGATCCATTGGGTCTCTGCAAGACGGATTATGTCGGAGCAATCCTGGGAGCAGCCGATATGGCGGCTGGCGTCGGTGCAATAACTGCGGGTAGTGCTGACTCCATCATTGCAGCGGTCGCAGGAAGCGAAGATGGCGGACTCGTTGGTTTGACGGTGGCGGCAATGGGCTTGGCCACCTTCCACGATGGAGCCAACAACCTGGCGACCGCGTTTGACGGGAAAGAGAGGACACCGGCTTTGGAAAAAGTGGGCGGATCACTATTGGGATGGCAGGGAGCCCAGATAGGTCGCTACGTGAGTAACTTCAATACAATCACCAGTCTAAGCAAAGGAATTCGAAGTGTTCTGAAAGGAACCGCTAAGCTGTCGGATGCGCACGAAATCGCCAAGGGCATCAAAGAAAATGGCGGCGGACCTGCATCTCCTTGTGACTGTGGTGGGAAATAGATGAAATGAAGATTATCTACTGGCTTGGCATCGCGTTCCTGTGGATGCTTCCATTGAACGTCCTGTTGCTGACGGCCGGCAAGCTGATGTCGGGTGGCACGCTTGGAGAAGAAGAGCTCGTTGGCTTCGGTGTGGCAGTGTTCGGTGCAGCGGCGGGCACGATCCTCTATCGCCGTCGCCCACGGTAGAGATTGCTCGACTGAAAGTGGAACGAAGTCGAGCAAGCGATATCGTCGAGCAGCTCGGCGTCACCCCCCAAACAACTTCTGCGCACTCTGGAACAGAATCCAGCTGGTCGCGATGAACTTGTCTCCACCTTGCGGCCTGTTGCCACGATGGGTGTGGGTGAACGCAGTCGGCGCGATCAGCAAGCTGCCGGTACGAGGTGCGATCTTCCGCCCCTGGAACAGGAACTCGGTTTCGCCCTCTTCGAAGTCGTCGTTGAGGTACAGCGTCCACAGCACATGCCGGTGCAGGGTCTCGGCCTGCGCATCCTTCGGGTACAGCTCGCAGTGCCAGTACGGGTAGCCGCCCTCGCCCGCCGCATACCACTGCAGGTTGA
This sequence comes from Stenotrophomonas maltophilia R551-3, assembly GCF_000020665.1. Classification (NCBI taxonomy): domain Bacteria; kingdom Pseudomonadati; phylum Pseudomonadota; class Gammaproteobacteria; order Lysobacterales; family Lysobacteraceae; genus Stenotrophomonas; species Stenotrophomonas maltophilia. Next base: position 23,548 of record NC_011071.1, read on the forward strand.
TCGCGCCCGGGCGCAGGCAGGTGCGGGCCAGATCGGCCAGCTGCTGCTGCGGCATGTCGGGGAAGTCCTCGGCAGACAGGCGTCGCGGTTGGCCGTTGCTGTCCTGGATCTGCAACATCAGCGGCGCAATCAACGCCTGTGGATAACGGCGTAGATAAGTCAGCAGGCCATTGAACACCGCGATCTGCAGCTGCTGATCGACATCCTGCCAGCCGCCCAGGCCACTGATGCGCAGATCCTTGCTGTGCTTGAGTTCCGGGAACACACCACTGCCCACCGCACCGGGCTGCAGGCCACGCGTAGCGCGCAGGCGCTCAACGATGGCCGCGCAGACCTCGCTGGGGACGGCGTTGTGGATGACTTCGATGAAATCGACCGGGCCCTGCTCGTGCATGCGTGCATTCCTTAGGCGGCAATGGCTTGATGGTGCCGTTTGCCGCCCTCGGTGTCACCCTACGGTCATGTCATCGTTCTGCCATGACCGTTGTCGGGAGACTTGCATCAGCCCCGCGCGTCGTCGTGCGCGTGGTGGTAGCGCACGGCCTCGGCCACTTCCTCGCGCGAGCCGAGGAACACCGGCACGCGCTGGTGCAGCTGGTCGGGCTGGATGTCGAGGATGCGCTCGCGACCGGTCCAGGCAGCGCCACCGGCCTGCTCGACCAGCAGGCCCATCGGGTTGGCTTCGTACATCAGGCGCAGCTTGCCGGCCTTGGACGGATCCTTTTTGTCCCACGGGTAGATGAAGATGCCGCCGCGGGTCAGGATGCGATGCACGTCGGCGACCATGCTGGCGATCCAGCGCATGTTGAAGTTCTTGCCGCGCGCGCCTTCCTTGCCCGCCAGCAGATCGCCGACGTACGCCTGCATCGGCGCTTCCCAGTGACGCTGGTTGGACATGTTGATGGCGAATTCCTGGGTGGCCGCCGGAATCTGCATGTTCTCGGTGGTCAGCACGAACTCACCCTTCTCGCGATCCAGGGTGAAGGCGTGGGTACCGTGGCCGACGGTCAGCACCAGCTGCGTGCTGGGCCCGTAGATGCAGTAGCCGGCGGCGATCTGCTTGCTGCCCGGCTGCAGGAAGGCGTCATCGCCCGGCAGTTCGACATTGGTCGGGCAGCGCAGCACCGAGAAGATGGTGCCGACGGAGACGTTGACGTCGATGTTGGAGCTGCCATCGAGGGGATCGAACAGCAGCAGGAAGTCACCACGCGGATAGATGTCCGGCACCGGCTGGCTGTGGTCCATTTCTTCCGAAGCACAAGCGGCGAGATGGCCGCCCCAGGCGTTGGCTTCGAGCAGGATCTCGTTGCTGATCACATCCAGCTTCTTCTGCGCTTCGCCCTGCACGTTGCCGGTACCGGCGTCGCCGAGCACGCCACCGAGGGCGCCCTTGCTGACGGCAATGGAGATGCTGGTGCAGGCGCGGGCGACCACGGCGATCAGCTGGCGCAGGTCGGCGTTGATGCGGCCGGCGTGCTGTTCCTGGATCAGGAAGCGGGTCAACGAAGTACGGGACATGAGCGGGCAGGTCTCGGCAGCGGGAAAACGCCTATTGTCGCCCGTATGGCGGGGCCGTGCGTGAGCGCGGGAAGGCGTAATCGTTTCCAGATGCGTTGCGCTCGTGGCGCCTTCCTTTTGTCGAGGCTCACGGGAGGGGGAGGCGATGCAGGACACGCTGCAAGTACGTCCATGTAAGCTCGATGGCGCCATCCATGGCGCCAACGGTCCTGCATCGCCTCCCCCTCCCGCGCGCTTCAGGGTTCGCCGCGAGCGCGGTGGGATGGCAAGAGCAAGAGCAAAAACAAAGGCGCCTTTCGGCGCCTTTGTCTTCAAGCTACTGGAGCGTTGTTTCAGCCCTTGGCGACGGTGGCCACGGCCTTGGCGACGTATTCCAGGTTGTTCTGGTTCAGCGCGGCCACGCAGATGCGGCCGGTGCCGACGGCGTAGATGCCGAACTCGTCGCGCAGGCGCTCGACCTGCTCACGGCTCAGGCCGGAGTAGGAGAACATGCCGGCCTGTTCGTTGATGAAGCCGAACTGCGGGGCACCGGCAGCGGCCAGCTTCTCGACCAGGCCCTGGCGCAGTGCGTGGATGCGCTCGCGCATCTCGGTCAGCTCCTGCTCCCACATCGCGCGCAGTTCCGGGTTGGTCAGCACGCCTGCCACCAGCGCGGCACCATGGGTGGACGGGCTGGAGTAGATGGTGCGGATCACGCGCTTGACCTGCGACTGCACGGCCTTGGCGTCAGCAGCGGTCGGCGCCACCATCGACAGCGCACCCACGCGCTCGCCGTACAGCGAGAACGACTTGGAGTACGAGTTGGCGACGATGAAGCTGTCGATGCCGGCTTCGGCGATGATGCGCACGGCAGCGCCGTCCTGCTCGATGCCCTTGTCGAAGCCCTGGTAGGCCATGTCGATGAAGGGGAACAGTTGCTTGTCCTTCAGCAGCTGCGCGACCTGCTTCCACTGGGTGACCGTGAGGTCGGCGCCGGTGGGGTTGTGGCAGCAGGCGTGCAGCAGCACCACGGTGCCGGCTTCCAGCTTGCCGAGGTCGGCCAGCAGGCCATCGAAGTTGACGCCATGGGTGGTCGGGTCGAAGTAGGTGTAATCCACCACCTCGAAGCCGGCGGCGCTGAACACGGCGCGATGGTTTTCCCAGCTCGGGTTGCTCAGTGCAACGGTGGCGTGCGGCAGCAGCTTCTTCAGCACATCGGCGCCGACACGCAGCGCACCGCTGCCACCGACGGTCTGTGCGGTGGTGACGCGGCCGGCGGCCAGCAGCGGCGAGTCCTTGCCGAACACCAGCTCACGCGTCGCCTGCGTGTACGCCGGCAGGCCATCGATCGGCAGGTAGCCGCGCGGTTTGGCCTCGTTGGCGAGCTGCTGCTCGATCTGCTTGACGGCGCGCAGCAGCGGAATGCGGCCGCTCTCGTCGTAGTAGATGCCCACACCCAGGTTGACCTTGGTCGGGCGGCTGTCGGCGTTGTACGCCTCGGTCAGGCCCAGGATCGGGTCGCCTGGGACCAGTTCCACGTTTGCAAAGAAGGACACGGCGGTACTCGTTCGGTAGACGGAAAGGGGGAGGAATTGCGCCACGCGGTCTGCGGCTTTTCGGCCGGAAACAGCCCATCGTAACAAAGCCTGCCGGGGCTGGCCGCCGCCATCGTCATCCGCAGCCCCGTACCATGGCGTGCGTTGCCGCCTGATCCATCAACCTGAATCATGAATCCCGCCGCACGACGCCACTGCCTGCCGTTGTCCGCCCTGCTGCTGTCGCCACTGGCGGCCATGGCCGAGCCTGCGCCCATCGCCCTGCCCGCCGTGCAGGTGCAGGCGGCGCGGGTGCCGGGCATCGACCCGTTCGCGCTGCCGGCCAGCCAGGACACGGTCTGGATCGACGCCGGCCGGGCCGGCAACAGCGTGCAGTTGTCCGAGGCACTGGCCGGGGTGCCGGGACTGCTGGCGCGCGATCGGCAGAACTTCGCCCAGGACACGCAGCTGTCGATCCGTGGCTTTGGCGCGCGCTCGACCTTCGGTGTGCGCGGCGTGCGGGTGTTGATCGACGGGGTGCCCGCGACCATGCCCGATGGCCAGGGCCAGCTGTCGCATGCCAGCCTGCTGGGTGCCGAACGCATCGAGGTGCTGCGCGGGCCGTTCTCGGCGCTGTACGGCAATTCCTCCGGCGGCGTGCTGCAGGTGTGGAGCGCGCAGGGCCAGGCCAGCGACCCGTGGCGGTTGCGCCTCAACGCAGGTGCCGACAACACGCTCAGCATCGGCGCGCAGCTGAAGGGAGCCAGCCACGGGCTGGACTACAACATCGCCGCCAATCACTTCCGCACCGATGGCTGGCGCGAACACAGCCGCGCGCGCCGCGAATCGCTCACCGCGCGCATCGGCGGCGATCTGGGCGGTGGGCGACTGGAGCTGCTGCTCAACGCGCTGGATGCGCCGGATGCGCAGGACCCGCTGGGCCTGACCCGCGCGCAGGTGGCGGCCGACCCACGCCAGGCCACTGCGGTGGCGCACCAGTACAACACCCGCAAATCGGTGCGCCAGCAGCAGGCCGGGTTGCGTTGGACCCGCGAAACCGACGCCCAGCGCTGGCAACTGATGGGCTATGCCGGGCAGCGCGCGGTGCGCCAGTACCTGCCGATTCCGCCTGCAGCCCAGACCAACAGCCCGCTGCATGCCGGCGGGGTGATCGATCTGGAGGGCGGCTACGGCGGATTGGACGCGCGCTGGGGCTGGCACGGCGACCTCGCCGGTCGACCGCTGGATCTGGTGGCCGGGCTCAGTGCGGACCGCCAGCGCCAGCACCGCACCGGCTACGAGAACTTCATCGGCAGCGCCCTCGGCGTGCGCGGACGCCTGCGCCGCGACCAGATCGACACGGTGCAGAACGTGGACCAGTTCGCCCAGGCCTGGTGGCAGTGGAGCCCGCGCTGGTCGCTGCTGGCCGGGCTGCGCCACAGCGCGGTGCGCTTCGAATCCGATGACCGCTACATCACCGGGCGCAATCCGGACGACAGCGGCCGCCGACGCTACCAGGCGACCACGCCGGTGGCAGGCGTCAGCTTCGAAGCCAGCCCGCAGTGGCGGCTGCACGCGGCCGTGGGGCGTGGTTTCGAGACCCCCACCTTCAACGAACTGGGTTATCGCGCCGACGGCCAAGCGGGATTGGCACTGGATCTGGCGGCCGCGCGCAGCCGCAATCTGGAGGTAGGCAGCAAATGGCACGCACAGGACGGAACCCAGCTTGATATCAGCCTGTTCCGCGCAGATACCGACGATGAGTTGGCCGTTGCCAGCAACATCGGCGGGCGCAGTACCTACCGCAATATCGGTCGCACCCGTCGCCAAGGCGTGGAACTACAGTATCGCCAGCCCTTGGCCGAGCAGCTGGAACTGCAGCTGGCATGGACCTGGCTGCAGGCGCAGGTGCGCTCGCCGTACCTGACCTCGAACAACGTGGTCGCCGCGGGCAGCCGTCTGCCTGGTGTGCCGCGCCAACAGGCCTTCGCCCGGCTGCAGTGGACACCCGCTGACTGGCAGTGGGCGCTGGAGGCGTCCGCCAGCAGCGATACCGTGGTCAACGACGTGGCCACCGAGCGCGCGCCAGGCTACGCGCTGCTGCACGTGGAAGGCGGCCGCCGCTGGACCCTGCCGGGCGGCGAGCTGCGTGCCTTCGCGCGGTTGGAGAACGTGCTGGACCAGGCCTACATTGGCTCGGTGATCGTCAATGACGGCAATGGCCGCTTCTACGAGCCGGGACCGGGACGACGGGCCAGCCTCGGGCTGCAGTGGTCGTGGCGTTGAAGTGGTAGTGCCGGCCGCTGGCCGGCATCGCGCCGTGCAGGACGTCAGGAGGTTGCCGGCCAGCGGCCGGCACTACCCGTAAATCGGGGGCCCTGGCCGGCATCGCGCCGTGCAGGATGTCAGGGGGTTGCCGGCCAGCGGCCGGCACTACCCGTAAATCGGGGCCCTGGCCAGAATCGCGCCGTGCAGGACGTCAGGGGGTTGCCGGCCAGCGGCCGGCACTACCGGTCAGTCGGGGGCCTTGGCCGGTACGAACGGCGAGGTCGGGTCGCTGGCCGGGAAGGTCTCCTCCAGCGCCTCGTCCTGGTTGTCGCTGGCATGCTGCTTGCGCTCGCGGCGCTTGAGCGGACTTTCCTGGCCGCCACGATGGCGGTCGCCGCCGTCCTTGCGGTCCAGCGCGGCCTGTTCAGACTCGTGCTTCACCGGCAGATGCTCGCCACCGTGTTCGGCGTCGAAGAACGGTGCGCCGGTGCCGCGGTAGTCGGCGTTGTCGGCATCGCGCTTACCGCGCTGCTCGCCGGGAATGGGCGGGTGGTTTTCCCGCAGCGGGTCACGGGAGGTCTCTCGGCTCATGGTCTGGCTACCTGCGCTCGGGGGCTCCCACTACACCGCTCGCAAGGTAAAGCCGCCGCGAACCTGGCGTCATGAACATCTCGCTCACCCCCCGGTAACGGGACCGCGCGTATTCCTGCCCACCCGCCCCCGCTGCAGGAGCCGGCCATGCCCCGTCTTGAACGACCCGCACCGTCCGTGTTCAACGCCCTGCTCGATCCGCTCGGCCAGCGCACAGCTCAGCGCCGCACGCGTCGCCACGAGGACCCGCAGGCGGTGGCGCAGGACTACCTGCAGTACATGCTGAGCGATTACGAAGAGCGCCGTGGCCAGAGCCATCGCAATTGGCGTGACCTCTGCCCGGTCTACGCCTTTGCGCTGACCACGCATGCCGCCGACTGGCCGCGCGGTGACGCCGCCGATACCTGCGAGGAGCTGGCCGAGCACTGGGAACAGATGCGTGGGCACTCGCGCTTGAGCTGGTCGCAGGCGCGGCCGGTGGTGGAAGATGCGTGGCGCGCACTGGACCATATCCCGGCGGCAGCGGTGAGGCCGTTGCTGCAGTAGCGCTGGGGTTCTGCGTACAGGCTCAGGTGTGCTGTGGTTGCCGGCCAGCGGCCGGCACTACCGTGTTCCGTAGAACCCACGTGCACGGCACGGACACGGCTGGTTTACGCCCTCCGGCCCACGCTGGGCACCCTGCCCCGCCAAAGGTGCACCCATGGCTCGCCCGATCTGGACCGGCACGCTGTCGTTTGGCCTGCTCAACGTGCCGGTGTCTCTGATGTCCGGCGAACGCAAAGTCGATCTGCAGTTCCGCATGCTCGACTCCCGTGACCGCAAGCCGATCCGCTTCGAGCGGGTCAACGCCGATACCGGCGAGGAGGTGCCGTGGAAGGACATCGTCAAAGCCTACGAGTACGACAAGGGCAGCTACGTCGTGCTGGAGGAAGGCGATATCCGTTCGGCCGCGCCGGAAAGCCACGAAGCGGTGGAAGTGGAATCGTTCGTGGACGCGGCGCAGATCGACCCGCGTTACTACGAGAAACCGTATCTGCTGGTACCCGGAAAGAAGGCCGAAAAGGGCTACGTGCTGCTGCGCGAGACATTGCGCAGTACCGGCAAGGTGGGCATCGCGCGGGTGGTGGTGCGCACGCGCGAATACCTGTGCGCGGTGATGCCGCATGAGGACGCGCTGGTGCTGATGATCCTGCGCTATCCGCAGGAGCTGGTGGATCCCGAGGACTACAAGCTGCCCACCGGAAAACTGTCCGACTACCGCATCACCAGCAAGGAAACAGCGATGGCCGAACAGCTGATCGAGTCAATGGCCGGTGACTGGGATCCTTCGCAGTATCACGATGAGTTCCGCGAGCGTCTGCAGCTGGTATTGAACAAGCGCATCAAATCCAAGGGCGGCACTACCCGGGTGGAAGACGAGCCCTCACCGCGTGAAGATGCCACCACCAATGTGGTGGATTTCATGGCGTTGCTGCAGAAGAGCCTGGACGCCAACAAGCGCACGCCCGCGAAGAAGACGGCAACGCGCAAGGCACCGGCGAAGAAGGCTGCGAAGAAGGCCGCCAAAAAGGCCGTGAAGAAGACCACCCGGCGCAAGGCAGGTTGAGCCATGTCGCTGCACCAGTACCGGCGCAAGCGCAGACTGGGTGGTGGCGCCGGACAGACGCCGGAGCCTGACGACACGCCCGCACGCGGCGATCCGAAGCGGCGGCCGACCTTCGTCATCCAGCTGCATCACGCAAGCTCGCGTCACTATGACTTCCGCCTGGAAATGGACGGCGTACTGAAGAGCTGGGCCGTGCCCAAGGGACCTTCGCTGCGCGTCGGTGAGAAGCGGCTGGCCGTGGAGGTGGAAGATCACCCGTTGTCCTACGCCGGTTTCGAAGGAGACATTCCTGAAGGCCACTATGGCGCTGGCCACGTGGATGTCTTCGATCACGGCACCTGGGCCTGTGAAGGTGATCCACTGCAGGCGCTGGCGGCTGGAAAGATCGACTTCGTGCTGCACGGGCAACGCCTGGCCGGTGGCTGGAAGCTGGTGCGTACGGCAATGAAAGGGCGTCAGGTGCAGTGGCTGCTGATCAAGCGCGACGATGGCGAAGCGCGCGACGCCGAGGCGGATGACCTGCTGACGGCACCGATGCCGAAACGAGCGCCTGCGGCGAAGAAGCGTTCCGTAGAGCGTGCTGCAGCTGCCGCACGCACGACCACACGCAAGGCTGATGCGCGCTGGCATGCGCGCGCGCTGAAACTGGACGGTGCACGCGATACGCCCTATCCACGCGCGTTCAAACCGCAGTTGACCGATCATCGCGACAGCGCGCCGGACGGCGCGCGCTGGCTGCACGAGATCAAGTGGGATGGTTATCGCCTGCTGGCCGATCTGCACGATGGCGAGGTGAAGCTCCGCTCCCGCAACGGCCTGGATTGGACTGATGATTTTCCCGAGCTGGTACAGGCCGTGCTGGCACTGCCGGTGCGTGATGCGCGGCTTGACGGCGAACTGGTGGTGCTGGATCCGGATGGACGCAGCGACTTCGCAGCGCTGCAGCGGGTGATCGACGGTAGTTCGAAGCAACCGCTGCGCTACATCGTGTTCGATCTTCCGGGGGTGGCCGGCGTGGACATCAGTCGTGTGCCGTTGCTGGAACGCAAGGCGCTGCTGAAGGATCTGATCGGGCCGGCGCCCGGCACTCTGGCCTTCAGCGAACACGTGATCGACCATGGACCGCAGGTGTTCGACGCCAGCGGTGGGGCCGGCTTCGAAGGCATCGTCAGCAAGCAGGTGGATGCGCCGTATGTGAACACCCGCGCGCGCAGCTGGGTCAAAGTGAAGCACGAAGACACCGACGAGTTCGTGATTGTCGGCCACACGGCACCCAAGGGTTCCCGGGTGGGATTTGGTTCGCTGCTTCTGGCCACGCCGGACAAGGCTGGCCTGCGCTATGTGGGCCGCGTTGGCACCGGCTTCGACGACGATAGCCTGCGCGCGCTGCTCAAGGCACTGCAGCCGTTGGCAGTGAATGCACCGGTGCTGCAGCTGCCAGCGCATGTGCCGTTCCGTGCCGCCAGCGTGCGCTGGGTGAAACCGGTGACGGTGGCGGAGGTGGCATTCCGTGGCTGGGGCAAGGAAGGCCTGCTGCGCCAGGCCAGTTTCAAGCGGCTGCGCAGCGACAAGCAGAAAGAGGATCTGGGTATGAGCACAGCCGATACCGAAGCCGGAGGCGAGGTCCAGATCACTCATCCAGAGCGGGTGGTGTTTCCAAAGGAGAAGCTGAGCAAGGGCGACGTGGCCGACTACTACCAGCGCGTGGCGCGTTGGATCCTGCCCGAACTTGCCGGACGTCCGCTGTCACTGCTCCGGTGCCCGGACGGCGTGGGCAGGGCCTGCTTCTTCCAGAAGCACCACGGTCCCGGCCTGGGCGATGCCGTGCACGCGGTTCCGCTGCAACAGAAGAGCGGCCGCGAGGATTATGTCTATATCGACGATGCACGGGGCCTGTTGCAGCTGGTGCAGATGAACACCCTGGAGCTGCATCCTTGGGGCGCGACCGTGATCGATCCAGAGCATCCGGATCGCCTGGTGTTCGATCTCGATCCCGGCGAAGGCGTCAGCTGGGCACAGGTGAAAGCCGGTGCACGCGATGTGCGTGACCGCCTGCAGCAGGTGGGCCTGAAGAGCTTCGTACGCCTGTCCGGTGGTAAGGGCGTGCACGTGGTGGTGCCGATGCAGCCCAAGGCAGGCTGGGACGAGGCGAAGGCGTTCTGCGAGGCGTTCGCGCAGGCAATGGCGCTGGAGCAGCCTGATCGCTACGTGGCGACGATGAGCAAGGCAAAGCGCAATGGCGTCATCTTCATCGACTGGCTGCGCAATACGCGGGGGGCCACCAGCGTCTGTTCGTGGTCGCTGCGCGCGCGCGATGGTGCGGGCGTGGCGGTGCCGCTGCGCTGGGAAGAGCTGGCCCGGGTGAGCGCGGCTGACGCGTTTCCGATGGCCAAGGCGCTGGCGCGTGCCAAGCGGCTGAAGGGTGACCCATGGCAGGGCATTGAACGGTTGAAGCAGACGCTGCCGTCGCTGAAGCGGTAGTGCCGGCCGCTGGCCGGCACCTGTAGCATGGCCGAGGTTGCCGGCCAGTGGCCGGCACTACCTGGATGCGCTCAGCGCGGATCGCGCGACGCGCGGCGACCGAACCACCAGCCGGCCAGCAGCTGCAGCGGCAGTGACGCCAGCAGCGAAATGACGAACCACAACGGGAAATCCGCACCGGCCGTCCACACTGCGTAACCACAGCCCAGCGCGATCAGCGACCAGATCGAAAAACCATGCGAACGCGGCCAGCACGGCGCGTAGTAGGTGGCGAAGGAAATGCCGGCGACGCCGCCGAGCACGCTGAAGGCCAGGTCCCACCCCAGTTGCACGCTGCTATCGCCCGGCGACAGGCCCACCAGCGGGGGCAGCCAGCTGGCGACGCTGCTGACCAGCGCAAGCGACAGCACGCCGCCGATCAGGGCGACGATGGACAGGAACAGGGTTTTGAGCAGGCCGGGCATGCGCGCATTGTACGGCTGCGCGAAGCAGTCAGGCCGTCGGGTTGCAACAGGTCAGAGCCCATCCGTCAGGGACGGATGGGATCCGACCCGATGGATAGGCATGGCCGCCGCGTCCGTGGGAGAGGGGAACGGAGCGACGACGGCCATGCACAGGCGGTCAGGCGGCGAAGTCGAGCACTACGCGGCCTTCGATGGTGCCCGCGTGCATGCGCGCGAACACGTCGTTGATGTTCTCCAGGCGGTCGGTGCTGACCGTGGCCGCGACCTTGCCTTCGGCGGCGAACTGCAGCGATTCCTGCAGGTCCAGCCGGGTGCCGACGATCGAGCCACGCACAGTGATGCCGTTGAGCACCATGCCGAAGATGTCCAGCGGGAAATTGCCGGGTGGCAGGCCATTGAGCGAGACGGTGCCGCCACGGCGGACCATGCCCAGTGCCTGCTCGAACGCCTTCGGCGAAACCGCGGTGACCAGCGCACCGTGCGCGCCACCGATTTCCTTCTTCAGGAAGGCGGCGGGGTCGGTGGTGCGCGCGTTGACGGTGATCTGCGCGCCGAGCTGCCGGGCCAACGCCAGCTTGCTGTCGTCCACATCCACCGCAGCCACGTTCAGGCCCATCGCGCGGGCGTACTGCACCGCCATGTGGCCGAGGCCACCGATGCCGGAAATCACCACCCAGTCCCCTGGCTTGGTATCGGTAACCTTCAGGCCTTTGTAGACGGTCACGCCGGCGCACAGCACCGGCGCGATCTCGACGAAGCCCACTTCCTTCGGAAGCAGGCCGACATAGTTGGCATCGGCCAGTGCGTACTCGGCGAAGCCGCCGTTGACCGAGTAGCCGGTGTTGCGCTGTGTCTCGCACAGCGTTTCCCAGCCACCCAGGCAGTGTTCGCAATGGCCACACGCCGAGTACAACCAGGGGATGCCGACCCTGTCGCCTTCCTTGACGTGCCCTACCCCGCCTCCCACGGCCACGATGTGCCCCACGCCCTCGTGGCCGGGGATGAATGGCGGGTTCGGTTTCACCGGCCAGTCGCCCTCGGCGGCGTGCAGGTCGGTGTGGCAGACGCCACAGGCCTCGATCTTGACCAGTACCTCGCCCGCCCCCGGGCGCGGTACCGAGACTTCCTCGATCACCAGTGGCTTGCCGAACTCACGTACGACGGCGGCCTTCATGGTCGAATTCATGTTCGGATCTCCGTAGTGCGCTTGCCCACAGAATGACGCCGGCGCGAGGCCGGCGCTTTGATCACGATCAAACCTTTGAAGATTCCCGCAGCGGTTTCAGCCGGCCAACACCGAGGCCTCGCGGGCGAGGCGCTCGATCGCATCCCAGTCGCGGGTCTGCAGCAGCGCCGGGGTGGTCAGCCACGAGCCGCCCACGCACAGCACGTTGGGCAGGTGCAGGAACTGCGGCGCGGTCTGCGTGCTGATGCCGCCGGTCGGGCAGAAGCGCACATCGGCGAACGGACCGTGCCAGGCCGCCAGCAGTGCGGCGCCACCGGCCTGCACCGCCGGGAAGAACTTGAAGGTGTCCTGGCCGTGCTCCAGGCCCAGGATCAGGTCGGAGGCGGTGGCGGCACCGGGCAGGTACGGCAGGTCGGCATCGCGCGCGGCCGCATACAGCGCCGGCGTGGCACCGGGGGAAACGGCAAAACGCGCACCGGCCTGCTTTGCCGCCTGCATTTGTGCGGCGTTGAGCACGGTGCCGGCGCCGATCACGGCATCGGGCACGGCCTCGACCATGGCCTTGATCGCATCCAGTGCCTGCGGCGTGCGCAGCGTTACTTCGATCACCGGCAGGCCGCCGCGGAACAGCGCCTGGGCCACTTCGACCGCTTCATTCACGTCTTCGGGGGTGTACACCGGAATCACCGGTGCCAGCTTCAACAGCGCGCGCAGGCGCGGATCAGCGCTGGACATCGTCTTGCTCCTTGCCCGACCGGGCATCGCGGATCGCTGCCGGGCCCGGCAGCGCAGCGGCGCATGATGCCACGTGGACCACCAGGACGCTGGCGGTGCCCTGCCCCGGCTTGACTCAGGCCGGGTCGGCCTGCAATGCCTGGATGCGTCGCTGGTACCAGTCACCGCCCAGCGGATCGAACACCGCGGCGCGCTCCATCGGTGCCTCATACACATGCACCGAGATCGCCAGGGCCGCGTCGCTGGCGTTGCGCAGGGTATGGTACTCGTGCGGCGGAATCAGGCTGCCGGCACTGCCGCAGCCCCCGCGCAGCGCGGCATGGCGACGGAAGCGGCAGCGCTCGCCGTTGCGCTCCAGCAGTTCATAGCGGGTGATCTCCAGTTCGCCCAACCACACTCCCTCCACACACCACATGGCATCGTGGTCGTGCAGCGGCGTGCCCTGCCCTGGGCCCCAGCTCATGGCAATCACGCTGTAGCCGTGTTCGCGGCTGTGGTAGAGCGGGCGTCGCGCGTAATGATCACCGACCGGACGGTGCACGCACTCGGGAAGTTCGATGCGGCTGTCTGCGATGGCGTCCTGCAGTGCCAACTGCAGGTCGGCGGTGATGCGCCCGGCATCACCGGAGGTCATCGCCGCGTCGACGGCGGCGATCAACCGATCGCGACCACGGAACGGCGGAAACGGAGAAGTCTGCAGGTCCATGTCCTGACTGTAGCGGAGCATGGTTAAAGGAATGTTGGCGTTCGCGCGCGTCGCGCCCGCATTCATGGTGAACACGCGCGGAAGAACGGTTCAGATGCGAACGAAGTAGAGCGATCACAATGGAACCTCGCGCAGCGGAGCGTGTCGAATACGACTCACTCCGAGCGAACTGCGACATTCCGCAACTTCGCGCCCCACGGGCGCAAGGCTAGAATTCTCCGACTTACCTGGTTCTATACATGTCAGTGCGAATTATTAGCGATGCCGCGTTGCCGGCATCGAAGGGCAAGGCTGCCACGATCAACGACATCGCACGACTGTCGGGAGTTTCCAAGAAAACGGTTTCAAGAATCATCAACAACTCGCCGCTGGTGCGCAAAGACACCCGCGACAAGGTCGAGGCGTTGATGCGCGAGGTCGGTTACGTGCCCGACCCGCTGGCGCGCGGGCTCGCGTTCCGCCGCTCCTTCCTGATCGGCCTGGTGTATGACGACCCGGGCGCCCAATGCATCGTCGACCTGCAGCAGGGCGCACTGGAAGCGCTGCGCGGCACCGGCTATGAGCTGGTGGTGCATCCCTGCGACAGCCAGTCCGCGGACTGCGCGCAGGGCGTGCGGCGCTTCGTGCAGCAGCAGAAACTGCATGGCGTGATCCTTGGCCCGCGCGCCTCCGAGTCGGTGGCGCTGACTGGAATGCTCGACGAGATCGAATGCCGCTACATCCGCATCAACGCGCATGCCTCGGACGACGAAGCACAGGCGGTGGTCACCCACGATCGCGACGGTGCAGCCGCGGCTGCGGGCTACCTGCTCTCGCTCGGCCACCGCGACATCGCGGTGATTACCGGTCCGGGCGACCGCCGTACCGCACGCGAGCGCACCCATGGCTTCCTCGACCGGTTGGCCCAGGTGGGCCTGACCCTGCCGGGTGAGCGCGTGCTGGAAGCAGGCGATACGTTCGAGTCGGGCGTGCATGCCGCCGAGCGCCTGCTGATGGGCGAAGGACGGCCCAGTGCGATCTTCGCCGGCAACGATGAAATGGCGGCCGGCGTGTACCAGGTGGCGTTGCGTGCGGGCATCGCGGTGCCGCAGCAGTTGTCGATCGTCAGCTACGACGACAGCCCGCTGGCGTCGCGGTTGTGGCCGCCGCTGACCTCGGTGCGCCGCCACGTCTCCGACATCGGCCGCATGGCCGCCGCGATGCTGGTGCAGACCGACGTACCGGAGGCGCCGACTGCGGCCAGCGTGCATCCGCAGCTGATGGTGCGTGGTTCCTGCCGGGCTGTGGAAGGCTGACTGCCCTGCCTTCGCCTGCACCGCTGCGGCAGTGCAGGCAGGCTTCAACGAAAACGGCGCACCGGAGTGCGCCGTTTTCATTGGCAGATTGCGCGTGCTTACACGTCGCCGCCGTCGGCCCAGCCTTCGCCGGTGCCTTTCTGGAACACGCGGTCATCGGCCTGCACTTCGCCCGCCGGTAGATGCGCCTGATCAGACAGCGCCGCGTAGATCGGGGTGAAGTCCGGTGACGTTGCCTGCATCAGCTGTTCGAAGCTGTCGATGACGAAGTAGGTCTTCTGGAAGGTGTCGATGCGGTACTTCGTGCGCATGATCCGCTGCAGGTCGAAACCGATGCGGTTGGGCGCGGCCGATTCCAGCGAGTACAGCGATTCGCCCTTCGACGACACGATGCCGGCGCCGTAGATGCGCAGGCCGTCGGGCGTATCGATCAGGCCGAACTCCACCGTGTACCAGTACAGGCGGGTCAGGTTCTGCAGTGCGTCCGGGCCGATCGCGTGGGCTTTGACGCCGCCACGGCCGTACGCCTCCATGTAATTGGCGAACACCGGATTCATCAGCAGCGGCACGTGGCCGAACAGATCGTGGAACAGGTCCGGTTCGGCGATGTAGTCGATCTGGTCCGGACGACGGATCCACCAGGTCACCGGGAAACGACGGTTGGCCAGGTGGTCGAAGAAATCCAGTTCCGGCAACAGGCCTTCGACACCGACCAGGGTCCAGCCGGTGGCGGCACCGAGCACTTCGTTGAGCTGGTCGAAGCGCGGAATCATGTGCGCGCTCATGCCCATCTCGTCCTGCGCATCCAGGAATTCCTGGCAGGCACGGCCGACCAGCAGCTCGCGCTGGCGCTGGTACAGCGTGCTCCAGGTGGCGTGGTCGTCGGCGGTATAGGTGTCCCACGGCTGCTCGACGAGCGCGGTGGTATACACCGGCACGTAGCCCTTGTCGGTCTGCTGGTGTTCGACGCGGCGGGGCTGGGCGAGGTCCATGGGGCACTCCTTGACGGGATACCCACGATGCTAGGGCAGGGCGCGCGCAACAGGGTTGCAAAAGTTGCGTCGATTGGCCTTGTTGGCGCAATATCCTTGCGTACTCACCATGTTGCGGGGCAACAATGGCCGGAGAAGTCCAGTTCGATCGCACGGATATACGTCTGCTGGCTGAAATCCAGCGGGATGGACGCGCCACCAACGCCGAGCTGGCAACACGGGTGAATCTCTCGCCCTCGGCCTGCCTGCGGCGCCTGCAGCGGCTGGAAAGCGAGGGCGTGATCGTCGGCTATGGCGCGCGGCTGGAACCAAGGCAGCTGCGCCTGGGCCTGCAGGCGTTCGTGCGCGTGCAGCTGGAGAAGCACGACCAGGCCGCGATTGGCCACTTCGTCGACAGCGTGCAGGCCTGGGATGAGGTGGTGGCCTGCCATGCACTGACCGGCGACATGGACTACCTGCTGCACGTCTACGTGCGCGATCTGGAGCATTTTTCGCATTTCCTGCTGGACCGGCTGCTCAATGCTGGCGGCGTTGCCGATGCCAATTCCAGCTTCGTGCTGCGCACGGTAAAGGGTTTCCAGGCGTTGCCGTTGTCGCAGCTGGAGTCGTGATCATCTGGCGGATGTGGGAGAGCGTGACTTGCTTTGCATCCTGGATGATACGAGGCATTTTCCTACGATGAGACGAATGAACCTCTGACAGAGTGACGCAATCGGCCTTCCTAGAATCACTGGACAACCCTGTCCGGAGAGATCGACATGAAAGTCTGCCTTGCTCCTGTCATTGCCCTGCTTGCTGCTGCCCTGATGCCGGCCGCTGCAGGAGCTTCCCCCCAGACCGCCAACGCCCAACCTTTGGCGTTGAGTTGCGGCGCCACCGAATTCGTCGGCATGACCAGCAACTCGTCAACGCTGGCCAAGCGCCAATGCAACGGTGGCTATGTCTATGGGATCGGTGTTTCAGTCAACGAAGCCGTGGAGAATCTCAACGGCTTCATGGCAGTGCTGCAGGCCGGCGTGAGCTGCAGTGCGAATGCCAGCAGCATCGTCAGTGGTGCTTACGGCAAAGGTGTTTTCGCCCAGTTCGTCTGCAACGGCTGGCCGATAGCCGGTGTAGGCAACTCACCCACCACTGCGGCGCGCAACTCGCTGGCCATCGCTACGGAAATGGCGGCCACGGGTACCCATTGCGCCGCGCCACTGAATGGTTCGTACTATCCAGAAGCCTGGGGATTCCGTTTCCGCTACGACTGCGGCAACACACAGACCCTGAAGAGCTGGTCCATCGCTGGGCTCGGCGCCAGCGTCGATGACGCCAACGTCATCGCCATGCGCCTGATGCGCTATACGACAGCTGCGGGCCAGAGCTGCGACTTCGAGAGGGCTGAAATCAATGGCGTCATTCTGAAGGCCACGCTGGTCTGCAATGGCTCATACATCCAGGGCTACGGCAGTTCGGTCACCGCCGCGGCCAACGATGCACTGGCCCAGATCGGTGCCTGATCTGTTGTGAGGCCATCGAGGGCGACCCGCTTCGTGCGGGTCGCCTTCAGCACTTGTCCTTGCGGCCCATCAGCTTGCCCAGGCGCGAGGCTTCCTCGCACTTCGGCGCGGCCACCGGTGCCGGTGCGGCCGCCGCGGCGCGTGCGCGCTGCAGCTGCTGGATCTTCGCGCGGATCTGCGGCATGGCTGCCATCGCGGCCTTTTCGCCTTCCAGGATCGCGGTGCCACGCTGGCTGAAATCGGCGGCACCGATGTCCAGTACCTTCGGGCGGATGACGATGTCGGCGCGCGCCAGTTCCTGCTCGCCCAGCCGCTGGCCCATGATCGAGATGGACTGGTTGACGATGCCCAGCATGTCCGTCGGCGCCTTGCCGCTGGCTTTGCTGGAGATGTCCACGGCAATCACGAAGTCGGCGCCTAGCTGGCGCGCGGCGTCCACCGGCACCGGACTGACCACGCCGCCATCGATGTAGTTGCGGCCACCGATCTTCACCGGTTCGAACACACCGGGGATGCTGCTCGACGCGCGTACCGCCTGGCCGACGTTGCCGCGCACGAAGATCGCGCGCTCACCGGTTTCCAGCTGGGTGGCGACGGCGGCGAACGGCTTCTTCAGGCGCTCGGCCGAACGGTTGGCCACCTGTTCGTTGACGTAGTCCTGCAGCTTCTGGCCCTGCACCAGACCACCGGAGAACAGGCGCACGTCGCGGATGCTGGCTTCGTCCAGCGCCACCGCCTTGCTCTGCATCTGGAACGCGTCCATGCCGCTGGCGTACAGTGCGCCAACCACGCTGCCGGCGCTGGTGCCGGACACCACGGCCGGTTCGAAGCCGTTGGCCTCCAGCATCTTGATCACGCCGATGTGCGCGAAGCCCTTGGCTGCGCCACCGCCGAGGGCGATACCGATCTTCACCGGCTTGGCCTGCGGCACCACGGTTGGTGCCGGCGGCGGTGTGGGGCGGACCGGATCGCCACCGCAGCCGGCCAGCAGGCCGACCAGGGCGACGGACAGCAGCATGCGGGGGCGGAACAGGCTCATCGGCAGTGCGCTCGCGGCGCCGGAATCAGGAAAGGGCGCCAGCATACCGAAGCCGTGGCGGGCCGGGCAGGGTGGGAAACATCGCCCATTCATAAAGGTAGTGCCGGCCGCTGGCCGGCAACCATTGGGAAACTGGCAACGGTCCATGAGGCTGCCGGCCAGCGGCCGGCACGACCGGGATGCTCGCCAAGGTTCATGGGGCTGCCGGCCAGCGGCCGGCACTACCGGGATGCTCGCCAAGGTTCATGAGGCTGCCGGCCAGCGGCCGGCACTACTGGAGGCGGTCAGAACCGGTTGTCGCCGTCCAGCATCCGGCCCAGGCCGCCCAGCACCGAGCCTTCGCCGCGGTTCTGGCCACCGCCCTGGGGCGCGGCCATCCACATGCGGCCGGCCAGGCGCGAGAACGGCAGTGACTGCAGCCAGACCTTGCCCGGGCCAGTCAGCGTGGCCAGGAACACGCCTTCGCCACCGAACAGCATGCTCTTGATGCCGGCGACCCGGCGCACATCCATGTCCACGGTGGGGTGGTAGGCCACCACGCAGCCGGTATCCACATCCAGCCGCTCACCGGCCGCCAGCTCGCGCTCCACCACGCAGCCACCGGCGTGGATGAACACCCAGCCGTCGCCTTCCAGCTTCTGCATGATGAAACCTTCGCCTCCGAACAGGCCGGTCATGATCTTGCGCTGGAACTGCACGCCGATCTGCACGCCGCGTGCGCCGGCCAGGAAGCTGTCCTTCTGGCAGATCAGGCGGCCGCCATGCTGGTCCAGCTTCATTGCCAGCACGGTGCCGGGGTAGGGCGCGGCGAAGGCGACCTTGCCCTTGCCGTGGCCGCTCTGGGTGTAGACGGTGGCGAACAGGCTCTCGCCGGTCAGCACGCGCTTGCCGGCGGCCATCACCTTGCCCATCAAGCCGCCGCCCTGGTCGCCGGTGGCGGCACCGAATACGGTGTCCATCTGCACCGTTGCGTCCTTGAACATCAGTGCGCCGGCCTCGGCAATGGCGCTCTCGCCGGGATCAAGCTCGATCTCCACGAACTGCATTTCATGGCCGACGATGCGGAACTCGATGTCGTCGGCGCGGCCGCTGGCCGTGGCGGGGACCGGCGGTGGGGTGTTCGGCATGCCCGGGGCCGCGGACTGCAGTTCGGGCACCTCGGCAATCGAGGTCCACCCGCTCATGCCCTGGCACCAGGCCAGGGCGCGCGGGTTGGCCTGCGCATAACGGCGCGCGGCCTCGTCATCAAGCGGGCCGATACGCTCGGCCTGGGCGAAGGCATGGAAGTACCACTGGGTCATCGCGGCGGCTCTGCAGGGCTGGAAAACCCCGAGTCTAGCGAGGGCGCGGGGGCCGGGGCGACGCGGCCATGAACGGCCGGCATTTGCGGGGCAGGTGCTGTATTGCAACAATTATCTGGTAGCGCCGTTTTACCACCCCTCCAAACACAGCCTACCGCCATGTCTCCGACCCGCACTTCCCGTGGCCGCCTTCCGGTCGCGCGCCCCCTCGTTGCCGCTCTTTCCGCCCTGTTGCCGCTGGTAGCAGCCGCCCAGGAAACTCCCGCCGCCAAGGATCCGGTTGCCCTCGACGCCCTGCAGGTGACCGCGCAGCGCCGTGTCGAGAACGCCAAGGACGTGCCGGTTGCGATCAGCGCGATCCAGGGCGAGAAGCTCGATGTGCTGGGTTCGGCGGGCGACGACATCCGCTTCCTGGCCGCGCGCGTGCCCAGCCTCAACATCGAGTCGTCCTACGGCCGTGCCTTCCCGCGCTTCTACATCCGTGGCCTTGGCAACACCGATTTCGACCTCAATGCGTCGCAGCCGGTGTCGCTGGTGTACGACGACGTGGTGCAGGAAAGCCCGCTGCTGAAGGGCTTCCCGCTGTTCGACCTGGCCAATGTGGAAGTGCTGCGCGGCCCGCAGGGCACGCTGTTCGGCCGCAACACTCCGGCCGGCGTGGTCAAGTTCGATTCGGCGCGCCCGTCGCAGGATGCCGACGGCTACGTGCGCGTGGGCTATGGCAGCTACAACAGCTGGAACGTTCAGGGCGCCTACGGCGGCCCATTGACCGATCGCTGGTCGGCGCGCGTGTCGGCCATCTACCAGCGCCGTGACGACTGGGTCGACAACACCCGTGCCGGCGCGCCCAACAGCGGTTTCGAAGGCTATGACGAAGCCGCCGGCCGCGTGCAGTTCCTGTACGAAGGCGACGACTTCGAAGCGCTGTTCAACCTGCACAAGCGCAAGCTCAACGGCACCGCTCGCCTGTTCCGCGCCAACATCATCGAAAAGGGTGGCAATTCGCTGGTCGAGAACTTCGACCGCGACAAGGTCGCCAACGACGGCGTCAACTTCTCCGACCTGAAGACCTGGGGCGGCAGCGCACGCCTGCAGTGGAACCTCGGTTCGGTGACCCTGCATTCGATCACCGGTTATGAAACCGCCGAATCGCTCAATCGTGGTGACATCGACGGTGGCTACGGCGACGCATCGCTGGGCGCTGGCAACTATGGGCCGGGCTTCATCCCGTTCTCATCGGAGTCGGCCGACGGCCTGCCGCACCATCGCCAGTGGACCCAGGAGTTCCGCGTCGAATCCAACGAATGGGGCCGCTTCGACTGGCAGGCCGGCGTCTTCTATTTCGACGAAGACGTGACCATCAACAACTTCAACTACAACTCGCTGAAGCCGGGCAACCCGCAGACCGGCCACGTGGTGCAGAACCAGCGCAACAAGGCCTGGGCGGTGTTTGCCTCGGGTGACTTCGATGTCACCGACCGTTTCAAGCTGCGTGCCGGCGTGCGCTACACCCAGGACAAGAAGGACTTCAACGCCAGCGTGCTGCAGGCCGTCCTTCCGTTCGGCACCCCGGTCAGTGGCCCGTACCTGGCCAACACCGACGTCAACGACGTCAGCTGGGATGTCAGCGGCGTGTACAAGCTGACCGACAACGTGAATGCCTACGCCCGCGTGGCCAAGGGCTTCCGCGCGCCGTCGATCCAGGGCCGCCTGGCCTTCGCGCCGGGCCTGTCGCAGGCCGATTCGGAGAAGGTGATCTCGTATGAGGCCGGCATCAAGGCCGACCTGTTCGAGCGCCGCGCGCGCCTGGGCCTGAGCGTCTTCCGCTACAACGTTGACGGCCAGCAGTTGATCGCCGTGGGCGGCACCAACAACACCGCCACCCTGCTCAACGCCGACAAGACCATCGGCCAGGGCGTGGAGCTGGACCTGGAAGCCTATCTGGCCGACAACGTGCTGCTGACCTTCGGCAGCAGCTACAACGACACCGAGATCAAGGACAAGGATCTGGCGGTAGCGATCTGCGGCGGTGGCTGCACCATCAACGACCCGACCACCGTCATCAACGGTGGCACCTACGCACTGGTCAACGGCAACCCGCTGCCGCAGGCGCCGAAGTGGATCCACAACGCGACCCTGCGCGTCGGCTTCCCGCTCAGCGATGGCAGCGAGCTGTATGCCTACACCGATTGGGCCTACCGCAGCGCGGTGAACTTCTTCATCTACGAGTCGCCGGAATTCCGCGGCCGTAGTTCGCTGGAAGGCGGCCTGCGCCTGGGCTACAACTGGGATTACGGTCAGTACGATGTGGCGGTGTTCGGCCGCAACCTGACCAACCAGACCCGCGTGGTCGGCGCGATCGACTTCAACAACCTGACCGGCTTCCTCAACGAGCCGCGTACCTGGGGCGTGGAGTTCACCGCGAAGTTCTGATGCGGTTGATGGCGTGATGCAATGAAGAAGGGCCGGCGCAATGCCGGCCCTTCTGTTTCACACCCACCGGTAGTGCCGGCCGCTGGCCGGCAACAATTGAACCGCCAGGCGCTTACAGCGCGCTCTGCGGGCGCACCTTCAGCACCGCATTCTCGGTGGTGCAATCGCGGCTGGAATGCAGGCCGGCCTTGCGCGCGGCAGCGATCTCCTTGCGTGCGGCCAGCAGGTCCTTGTTGAACGCGGCGTTGTCGTGCAGGCGGGCCACGGCGGCGGCGCCCATGAAGCGGCCTTCGAGGATGTCGCTCTGCCAGTGCACGTTGCACACCAGGCGGCTCTCGCCGTAGTTGCGGCCGCGTGCCTGGATGGCATCGGCGCGATCCGGTGCGATCTCCGACAGGATCAGGGCCCAGGCCCAGCCGATCGAGGTGTGGCCGGACGGGTACGAGCCGTTCTTGCGCAGGCCTTCTTCGTCCTTCGGCGCGCAGGTCGGCTCACCATTCACCATGAACGGGCGGGGGCGCTGGTAGTGGTTCTTGGCGGCCTTGGTGGCGGCGCTGGCGTCGATCCGGCTGCGCTCCAACAGGCGGTACAGCGCCGGGGTCTTCACCGCATCGACGTCGATGTCGGCGGCACAGGAGAAGTGGTTGGCGCCTTCCGGGAAGCCGAGTTCCGCATCGACACCGGCCTGGGCGAAGCGCGGGCTGCCACGCAGCGCGCGGGCTTCACGGCTGACCTGTTCGTCGAGGGCGAGGGCGGCCGAACCGGCCACCGGCGGCGCCGGCACCAGGTCGAGGCTGCCCGGTACCGCGCTCTTGTCCAGATAGCCCACCGCCTTGGTGGTGATGTTGGCTTCGACGGCAGTCGGCTTGGCGGCGGTGGCGGCACAACCAGCCAGGGCCGCAACGACGGCGAGGCCGAGCAGCGGGCGGGCAGGGTGGGAAATCAGCGACATGGATGGGCTCCGGAGAAAAAACATCGCGCCATGATCGCAGCCCGTATACGACACCGCAGTGGCCATCGGTCATACGGCCAGACCCGGCATGGTCATCACACGAGATGAAAAACGTCATCGAGTGACGTCAGTCTCCTGAATCCGGGCGCAGCGCACGGACTTTCACGCGGCCGCGCCGCGAGCATCGGCACAACGGCAAGCATCAGGGGCCGTCCAGTTCCAGCCGGGTCGGGGGGATCCGTTGACAGAGGGAGAGAAGCGATGCGCAGCACCGCAACAGGAAGTACCGTCCTGGCCCTGCTCCTCGGGCTGGCAGCCGCGCCGGCACAGGCGGCCGACGTGGTCGGCGTGGCCTTCGTGCATGGCACCGGCGCACAGACCAACGCCACCCAGGACTACTGGCAGCCGGCGATCATCGACACCGTGCGCCAGGGCCTGCCGAACAGCAGCAACTACGTCGTCATCAACTGCGACTTCACCCAGTACATGTGGAAGCCGGAAGCCGCCGGCTGCCTGGCCAACCAGCTGACCGGCTTCATCGACAGCCGTGGCATCACCCAGCTGGTGGTGATCACCCACTCAAACGGCGGCAACGTGATGCGCTGGATCCTGTCCAACCCGACCTATGACAGCCGCTATCCGAAGATCATCCGCACGGTGCGCAAGGTCAACGCGCTGGCGCCGTCTTCGGCCGGCACGCCGCTGGCCGATGCGGTGCTCAACGGCAACACCTTCGAAACCTCGCTCGGCTGGTTGCTGGGCTACAAGAACGACGCGGTGCGCCAGCAGCAGGTGGCGAGCATGGCCACCTACAACGCGCAGAACCTGTACGGCACCGCCGGCCGTCCCGCCCTGCCCAAGCCGTTCCGCGCGGTGGTCGGCAGCGACGTGGAGTCGGCGGTGTGGGACAGCAACAGCTACTGCGGTGGCTATGCCGCCAACGTCGGCCTGGAGTTCACCCAGAACTGGCTGTCCTCCTGCTCCGATGGCTTCCTGGAGTGCAGCAGCCAGAAGGCCGCCGGCACCACCTGGTTCACCGACAAGCAGCGCACCAAGGATGCCGAGCCGCTCAGCCACAACCAGAGCCGCCGCGAGTGCTTCGGCCTCGGCACCCTGCTGCGCAACGACCTGACCCAGTGAGGGAGACGACCATGACGATCCATTCCACCTTGCTGGCCAGCGCTGTGCTGGCAGTGCTGTCCCTGTCCACAGCGCACGCCGCGCAGCCGCTGCAGGCCGCCCGTGCGGGCGATCAGGTGCCCGTCGCCCTAGTGGCCGCGCCGCTTCCCGCCGATGAGAGCGAACACGCGCCACTGGCCTTTGCCTGGGCGCTGGACCCGGCACAGCCGCTGCAGGCGGCCACGCCGTATGCCTCGGTCAGTCGCAGCTACTGGCAGCAGGTTGATGGCACGCAGCTGCAACGCGGCCTGGACCTGCCACTGACGGCGCCGGACGCGGTGATCCAGCTGAGCCCGGCCGACGGTGCCCGCGCGCTGCCGGCCAACACGCTGCAGGTGCGCGACCCGGCCGGCCGCAGCAGCGTGGCGCGCAGTGTCGATGCGCGCGCGCTGCAGGATGCCGGCATGCCGGTGAGCGATGGCAGCAGCATGCTGCGTACCGGCGCGACCAGTGCGGTCGGTGCGTACACGCTGCAGAGCGCGCAGGCCCAAGGCCGCTACGTGGTGCAGGTGCTGGAGCCGAACAGCCCGCTGCGCCTGGAGGTGCAGGCCAACCAGGCGCAGGTGCTGGCCGGCGGCAACGTGCAGCTGCAGGCACGCCTGCTGGAAGACGGCGCCACCACCGCGCAGCTGGCATCGCGTCGTGGTGGGCTGGGCGGTGAAGCCCTGCTGGTCGCACCGGATGGCCGCAGCTGGCCGCAGCGGTTGCTGCGCACCACCGATGGTGCGCTGCGCGCGCAGGTAAGGATCCCGGCCGATGTCGGAACCGTGCAGGGGCTGTGGGAATTGCAGGTGTTCGCCCAGGCCGACGGTGTGCTGCGCGATGGCAAGGTGGCCTTTGCGGTGGCACGGGCGACTGCCCGTTTCAGTGGCCAGGCCGCACCGGATCCGGCCAGTCGCCAGGTGGCGCTGCCACTGCAGGTGGCCGCCGCCGGCCGCTATGAGGCGCGAGGCACGCTGTACGCCACGGCCCGCGATGGCCAGCTGAAGCCGGTGGCACAGGCACATGCGGCCGCGTGGTTCGATGGCCCGGGCGCAGGCCAGCTGGTGCTGCCGTTCGACCAGGCGGCGTTGCCGGCCGGATTCGGTGCGCCGTACGAACTGCGCGACCTGCAGCTGCAGGATCAGAGCCGGATGGCACCGATCGAGTCGCGCGCGCTGGCATTGCGGTTCTGAGCAAAGCGGTGGCGGGCCGGAACATCCGGCCCGCTGCCCCGCCTTCTGTAGAGCCGAGCCATGCTCGGCTGCTTCTGCTCGCGGCGAACGGCAGTCGAGCATGGCTCGACTCTACAGACGGTTACGGAGAGCGATGCATCTGTCTATCCCGCGTACGCGGTCAGCCGGCCTTCCTGCTCGACCACCGTAATCGCGCCGCCGAACACTGCCGACAACGGTTCGTTGCGCAGCAATTCGGCGCGGGTACCATCGGCCAGTACGCGGCCATCGCGCAGCAGCACCACCCGCTCGATCTCAGGAATGATCTCTTCGATGTGGTGGGTCACCAGCACCAGGGTGATGCCCTGCTGCGCCAGTACCCGCATGGTGGCCACCAGCTGCTCGCGGGCGACCAGATCCAGGCCGGTGGAGGGTTCGTCCAGCAGCAGTGCCTGCGGCCGGTTGACCAGCGCGCGGGCGATCAGCACGCGGCGGGTCTCGCCGGCGGACAGCTCGGCGTAGGCACGCTCACGCAGCGACAGCGCGCCGGTCATTGCCAGCGTCTCGCCAACGCGCGCGCGCATGTCGGCGGTCACTTCGCGGAAGGCCGGCACCACGTAACTGGCGAAGAAGCCGGACAGCACCGCCTGTTCCACGGTCAGCCCGGGCATGTCGGACAGGTTGCTGCTGAGGTCGCCGGTGACGATGCCCAGCTGTGAGCGCAGCCGATCTACCTGCCAGCGGTTCTGGCCCAGCACCTTCACCGCCACCGTGCCGTCGCCCTGGGCCAGCGGGTACAGCTCGCGGGTGATCAGCTTGATGAAGGTGGACTTGCCGCAGCCATTGGGGCCGAGCAGGGCGGTGTGCTGGCCCTGTGCGATGCGCAGACTGAGCCCGTGCAGCACCTTCACCTGGCCGCGCACCACCGTGGCGCGGTCCAGTTCGATCAACGGCGGCAGTTCCCCGGCGGACGGGGCAACGGTAACGGCGCAGGCGCGCGGATCAAGGCTCGACAACTCAGCTCCCCAACTGTGAACGGTGCCACGGAAGGCAGTGGAAATCGCCGCCGCAGGGATGCAGTTTGCAACGCAAGCGCCCATGATGTCTGCCATCGCCGCGTCGATCCGGAGAGCCGTCATGCCAGATGCCCTGATGTCACTGTTGACCGGTGGTGTGCTCGGCCTGGGCTGGTGGGCCATGCTGGCGGTGCTGCTGGTCTTCACCCAGATCACCATCTTCTCGGTGACCTTGTACCTGCACCGCAGCCAGGCTCATCGCGGGGTCGATTTCCACCCGGCGCTGGCCCATGTGTTCCGCTTCTGGCTGTGGCTGACCACCTCGATGATCACCCGCGAGTGGGTGGCCATCCACCGCAAGCACCACGCGAAGGTGGAAACCGAGGACGACCCGCACAGCCCGGTCACCCGCGGCATCGGCAAGGTGTTCTGGCACGGCGTGGAGCTGTACCGCGAAGCCCGCGGCCAGCGCGCGGACATCGAGCAGTACGGGCGCGGCACCCCGGATGATGCGATCGAGCGCCGCCTGTATACCCCGCATGCCACGTTGGGGCCGGTGCTGCTGTTCGCGATCAACACGGTGTTGTTTGGCCTGCCGGGCGTGGCCCTGTGGGCGATCCAGATGGCGTGGATTCCGTTCTGGGCGGCCGGCGTGGTCAATGGCCTGGGCCACTGGTGGGGCTACCGCAACTACGAGTCGGCCGATACCTCCACCAACCTCACGCCGTGGGGGTTCTGGATCGGTGGCGAGGAGCTGCACAACAATCACCACGCCTTCCCCAGCTCGGCGCGCTTCGCGATGCGGCGCTGGGAGTTCGATATCGGCTGGAGTGCGATCCGCCTGCTGCAGGCGCTGCGCCTGGCCAAGGTGCTGCGGGTGGTGCCGGCCATGGACGTGCGCCCGAACATCGCGGTGCCCGATGCCGAAACCCTGAAGGCGCTGCTGTCGCACCGCTTCCAGGCGATGACCGATTACCAGCGCAATGTGTTCATGCCGGCTCTGCGCGAGGAAGCCGTGCAGGCTGGGGCCAAGCTGCGCCGCCTGCTGCCGCGCCGGCTGCGCCGTGGCCTGGTCAACGATGGCCGCTGGCTGAAGCCGGACAGTCGTGCCCAGCTCAGCGAATGGGTGGCGCAGCGCCCGCGCATCCGCACACTGGTC
The DNA here is from genome assembly GCF_000020665.1 of Stenotrophomonas maltophilia R551-3. Classification (NCBI taxonomy): domain Bacteria; kingdom Pseudomonadati; phylum Pseudomonadota; class Gammaproteobacteria; order Lysobacterales; family Lysobacteraceae; genus Stenotrophomonas; species Stenotrophomonas maltophilia. The sequence goes on from NC_011071.1 coordinate 50,639, forward strand.
GAGTACCGCGGGCGCCTGGCCGCATTGCTGGAAGCCCGCGGCCACGATGCGGCCGAGCGGCTGCACCAGCTGCAGGCGTGGTGCCGCGAGGCCGAGGAAAGCGGTATCGCCGCGCTGCAGGCGTATGCCGCGCGATTGAAGGGCTACAGCCTGGTGGGCGCGTGAGGGCAGGGTACGGGGTTCTGCTTGCGGTGCTGCTGCCGGGCGTGGCGCTGGCCCAGGTCACCGACACAACCAGCTACCTGCAGCGGATGGACAGCGATGGCGACGGCCGGGTCAGCGAGTCCGAGTACGTGCAGTGGATGCTGTATGCCTTCGACCGCATGGACCGCAATGGCGATGGCGTGCTTGGCGCCGATGAGCTGCCGGGCGGCAAGGGCAGGGTGATCACCCGTGAGCAGCAGCGGCAGGTGATCGTGCAGCGCTTCCACAAGCAGGATGCCAACGGTGATGGCTTCCTGGATGCGCGCGAGCTGTCGGCACCGCCGCGCTGAAGCGCGGGCGGCCGCGCTTCAGCCAAGGCTAAAGTTCCTGCCCGCGCGGCCGATGCTGTGCACGACCCGATCCCGGCGCGCCGGTCGATCAGCAGAGACAGTGCGGGCTTGGCATGTCGACCGTGAGGGAGCGCGGTCGTGGGGACATGGAGGTTGAGGCAGTGCCGTTGCGATGATCGATGCCTGTTGGGGTCGCCCGTGCTGGCCTGACCGATATCCAAGGATCCCCCGTGAAAGCAAACCCTGTCCTTCTCACCGCCACCCTGCTTGGTGGCCTCGCGTTCGGTGCACCGGTACTGGCCGACGAACCGCCCGCCGCATCCGAGCCGCAGCAGGATGCGGACGCCGCCGCAGTGGCACCGGCGCCCGCCTGGGAACATCGGGTTCCGACCAGCACCAAGCTGGAGACCAATGCCGACGGCCAGCCGATCGGTGACCGCGCGCTGCGCCTGGTGCAACGCTCCACCACGGGCAAGGTCGTGGCGGCACAGGCGGCCGTATCGCTGTTTGCCGGCGTCATCGGTGGCCGCGGCTTCAGCAAGGATCAGTTGAAGGGTACCCGCGTGGATACCGTGCCGAACCCGGCGTTCAGTTCGATGGAACAGCAGGCACGCGCGGCCCTGGCGACGTACTTCAGCGCCCATCCCGGCGCCATCCCCGAGCAGTCGCGGCCGGTGCAGGTCACCGTGGGTGACTTCACCCTGATCTACAAGGAACTGGGCAATGCCGAGACCGAGTACGAACTGCGCCAGAACGTGGATCTGGGCTTCCCGTACCGGCGCAAGCTGCCGACCATGCGCCTGACCGGTGGCGAAGGTGCACATTGCCGCATTGCCGAGCCGGTGTCGGCGTCGCTGGAAGCGTGGCAGGCCGATGACTACGCCCTGGTCAGGCAGACCGCTGAGCGCTACGCCGAGGCCTGCGTGGCCAGCTTCGTGCAGACGCTCCCCACGCTGTTTCCCGACACTGCTCCGGTAGCCATCCAGGCACCGGTTGAAGGCCAGGAGGTCTGATACCCCCGTCACCGCGGCCAGGTCGGCTGCGGTGACGTCTGCGTCTGCGGCGGAGCGCTAGAATCACCGCATGCCCGAGCTGCCCGAAGTCGAAACCACCCGCCGCGGCCTGGCGCCGCATCTGCAGGGCCGCCGCGTGCACGGGGTGATCCTGCGCCGCGCCGACCTGCGCTGGCCCATCCCGCCGGAGGTGGCCGGGCAGTTGCCGGGCCAGCGCATCGACGCGGTGCGTCGCCGTGCCAAGTACCTGTTGCTGGATACCGCCGCAGGCAGTGCCGTGCTGCACCTGGGCATGTCCGGCAGCTTGCGCGTGCTGCCGGGTGACACGCCGTTGCGCGCGCACGACCATGTGGACATCAGCCTGGACAACGGCCGCCTGCTGCGCTTCAACGACCCGCGCCGCTTTGGCAGCCTGCTCTGGCAGCCGGCCGGCGAGGTGCACCCTCTGCTGCAGGGGCTGGGACCGGAACCGCTGGACGACGCCTTCGACGGCAACTACCTGTTCGCCCGCAGCCGTGGCCGCAGCGCGCCGGTGAAGACCTTCCTGATGGACCAGGCGGTGGTGGTGGGCGTGGGCAACATCTACGCCGCCGAGAGCCTGTTCAAGGCCGGCATCAGTCCGCTGCGCGAGGCAGGAAAGATCTCGCGCGAACGCTACCAGCGGCTGGCCGACGCGGTGAAGGAAATCCTCGGCTACGCCATCACCCGTGGCGGCACCACCCTGCGCGATTTCATCAGCCCTGACGGCGCACCGGGCTACTTCGAACAGGAACTGCTGGTGTACGGCCGCGACGGGCTGCCCTGCCCGAACTGTGGCCGCGCGCTGAAGCACGCCACCATCGGCCAGCGCGCCAGCGTCTGGTGCAGCCACTGCCAGCGCTGAGGCGGGCGGCCAGCGGCAGCTGAACGGGCAGGGCACGTCTCCGCTGCCCGTTAACGTTTGTCTGCCTATGATGGCCGACCTTCCCTCTGTGCCTGACGCGCCTGCATGCAACGACGCGACTTCATCCGCAATGCCTCCCTCGCCCTGGCTGCATTCGGCCTGCCGTCCCTGCCCGCGTGCGCGGCCAGCAAGAGCGGCCAGATGGGCCTGCGCCGCCTCGGCCAGCCGCAGCCGTTCGACTTCGCCACCCTGAAGGGCCAGGCGCGCGCGCTGGCACAGGCACCCTACAAGAGCCACAAGCGGGTGCTGCCTGGGCGTCTGGAAGGCCTGGACTGGGACCAGTACCAGTCGATCGGCTACCGCCAGGACCATGCACTGTGGGCTGACCAGCCGGGCAAATTCCAGGCCAAGTTCTTCCACCTGGGCCTGTACTTCCACTCGCCGGTGCGCATGTTCGACGTGGTCGACGGCAAGGCGCAGGAGCTGGCCTATGACGGCGCGGCGTTCAACTACGGCAAGAGCGGCATCAAGGACGGCGAGCTGCCGGCCGATCTGGGCTTCGCCGGCTTCCGCCTGAACACCCGCAAGGACACCGACCGCGACTTCGCCGCCTTCCTCGGCGCCAGCTACTTCCGCGCGGTCGGCAAGGAAGGCCAGTACGGCCAGTCCGCGCGCGGCCTGGCGATCGACACCGGCATGGGCAAGCCGGAGGAATTCCCGGACTTCATCGCCTACTACCTGGAGCAGCCATCGGCCGATTCGGAGACGATCGTGGTCTACGGCCTGCTGGATTCGCCCAGCGTGGCCGGTGCCTACCGCTTCGCCATCACCAATGGTGATGTGCTGCTGATGGACATCGACAGCGCGCTGTACCCGCGCAAGGCGATCGAGCGGCTGGGCATCGCCCCGTGCACCAGCATGTACCAGGTGGGCGAGAACGACCGCCGCATGGCATGGGACTGGCGCCCGGAGATCCACGACACCGATGGCCTGTCGCTGTGGACCGGTGCCGGCGAATGGATCTGGCGACCGCTGCTGAATCCGCGCAACCTGCGCTTCAACATGTTCGTCGACCGCAACCCGCGTGGTTTCGGCCTGCTGCAGCGCGACCGCAACTTCGACCACTACCAGGACGACGGCGTGTTCTACGAGAAGCGCCCCTGCCTGTGGGTGGAGCCGAAGGGCGAATGGGGCGAGGGCTCGGTGCAGCTGGTGGAGATTCCCACCGTGGACGAGACCTTCGACAACATCGTGGCGTTCTGGAACCCGAAGGAAAAGCCGCAGCCGGGCCAGGAGCTGCTGGTCGGCTACCGCCTGTACTGGGGCGCCGAACCGCCGGCACGGCCGCCGCTGGCGCACTGCGTGGCCAGCCGCACCGGCCTGGGCGGCGTGGTCGGCAAGAAGCGCGAGTATTTCAGCTGGCGCTTCGCGGTGGACTTCGAAGGCGGCGAACTGGCGAGGCTGATCGACAAGGGCGAGGTCGAGGCCGTGGTGGAAGCCAGCCGCGGCCGGGTCGAGATCGTGTCGGCGCGCCCGCTGCGCGAGATCAACGGCTACCGCGCGATGTTCGACCTGGTGCCGCCGGAGGGCAGCACCGAGCAGATCGACATCCGCCTGTTCCTGCGCAGTGGCGGCAAGACCCTTACCGAGACCTGGCTGTACCAGTACACCCCGCCGCCGGCGGGTGCGCCGGAGCGCACGCTGTACTAAGAGGGGGGGATGGGTTTGCAGGGCTTGCAGCCCTGCACCTGCAGAGGCCAGAGCCGAAGCAACGGCAGAAGCAGGTTTCCTGTAGGGAGGCGGGGTGGGTCCGGTTGAGGGGGACGGCGTAAATACGTCCATGTAGCCTCGGTCGCGCCATCCATGCCGCGGACACTCCCGCCACCGGACCCACCCCGCCTTCGACAGATCTCCGCGATCTGTGGGAATTGCTCTTGGGGTCAGATCCGTTTTCCGAAGGAAAACGGATCTGACCCCGGAATTTCATTCGATATCTGACAGATGTGTCGACCAAGGTCGACACCTACCAACAGCCGTGGGGACCTGTCGAAGGTGGGGCACTGTGGGTTTGCGGGGTGTGAGCGGCATGGATGCCGCGACCAAGCCCCCATGGACGGGTTTACGGCGTCCCCGCAAACCCACAGTGCCCCGCCATCCCACGGATAGCCCGCTTTTGCCGTGGCTCTGGCTCCGGCCTCGGCAGGTGCAGGGCGCAGCCCTGCCGAACACCCTTTACAGCGGCAGGGGCGCCTGCGCCGGATCGATCCGGCCTTCGCCGCGGGTGATCTTCTTGAACTCTGCACGGCTGACCGACACGTAGCGGTCGTTGCCGCCGATCTCCACCTGCGGGCCGTCCTGCACGGCGCGGCCATGCTCGTCCACGCGCACCGTCATCGTCGCCTTCTTTCCGCTGTGGCAGATGGTCTTGATCTCCTGCATCTCGTCGGCCCAGGCCAGCAGGTACTGGCTGCCTTCGAACAGCTCACCGCGGAAGTCGGTGCGCAGGCCGTAGCACAGCACCGGAATCCGCAGCTGATCCACGATTTCGCTGAGCTGCCAGACCTGGGCACGGGTGAGGAACTGCGCCTCGTCCACCAGCACGCAGCCCATCGGTCCGTTCGTCGCCAGATCGTGCTCCACCCAGCGTTGCAGGTCGGTATCGCGGTCGAAGGCCATTCCATCGGCACGCAGGCCGATCCGCGAAGCGACCACGCCGGCGCCGGCACGATCATCCAGGCGCGGGGTCAGGATCGCCACCCGCATGCCGCGCTCGCGGTAGTTGTGGGCGCTCTGCAGCAGGGTCGTGGTCTTGCCGGCGTTCATCGCCGAGTAGTAGAAGTAGAGCTTGGCCATCAGCCAATTCTAGTCGCCCACCGCCTTGTCGTCGCGGACCGTGTCCGGCCGTCCTATCTCGACGCTGGGCGTCAGCGCGGGGCGCCAGTAGTTGTCCTGCAGGCACCAGTAGTCGGCGGCTCGCCAGTAGTCGTTGTCGTAGACGATGCTGCCCGGGGTCGCGATGCCCTGCTCGTTGCCGCGGCGCTGGACGACGATCAGTCCGGAGCTCACGTACCCAAGGCGGCTGCCGGTGATCTGCTGGCGACCGTCCCTGAGGGCGCGCTCCATGCGAGGCTTGGCCACGCGGTCGCCGTAGTCGGCATACACCTGCTGGCCGCGCTCGATCGCCTGTGCCTGCTGGAGTGCGTCCAAGCGTGCCCAATAGTGCTCCCGCAGCACCAGGAAGTCGTGATACATGCGCTCGGCGGCCAGGTCCATCCAGATGTAGGCCATCACCGGATCGGCCCGGGTGCCGATGCCCTCCTGATACAGCCGCGCCACCATGGCCTGGGAAAACTTGTCGGCGTAGCGCGCCGAACGCTTGTAGTAGTCCAGCGCCCTGGCGGGCCGTTTGTCCCGTTCGGCCCGCTGGGCCATGCTGCGCCAGAACAGGTCCGGATGGGCATCGAAGAAGCCTCCGGTCAGGACGGTTGGCGGGATCTGCCGCGGGGCCTCCACCGGACATTCCCTGGCGGTCACGGCAGCGGCCATCGACAGGCCCAGCAGCAGGCAGAGTGGAGCGTGCTTCGCTTTCATATGATCGCCCTCCTGGCAATGGCCAAATACGAACGTCAGCGCCCCGCGCCTTCAACGGGGCTGAGCGGGCCGACCTCTACGTTCCCGCTGCGATGCTCCTGCTGCCAGATCTGGTCCTGCATGCACCAGTACGCGGTGGGTTCCCAGTACGCCTCGCGGTAATAGTCGTCACCGCTGATCGGCCAACCGGCCTCGGGACCGCTGGACAGTTCCACATGCAGCATCGAACTGACCCAGCCGGTACGGCTGCCGGTCATGCGGCTGCGCTCCAACCGCATGGCGGTCTCCATTCGTGGCTTGGCCACCACATCTCCATACTTCGCGTACAGCGCCGGTCCCTCGGCAAGCACCCGCTGGCGCTGCCCGGCGTCGAGGCGGTTCCAGTAACGCTCGCGCTCGAGCAGTAGCTCGCGATATCCGCGTTCGGCCGCCAGATCCATCCAGATGTAAGCCATAACTGGATCGGCGTCGGTACCTACCCCCTCCTGGTACATGCGTGCGACCAGCGACTGTGAAACCTTGTCGGCGTGGGCTGCCGCCCGCTTGAAGCGCACCAGTGCGTGGTCGGACCTGCCCTGGCGCCAGGACTGCAGGCCCAGTTCGCGCCAATGCAGGTCCGGATGCGCCTGAAGGAAGCCCTGGGTCATCACTGCTGGCAGGATCGACGTGCCCGAGCCGGGTGCGCAGCCTGCGCCGCGGGCGGACAGGGGGACCACCAGCAGCAGGACGCTGCCCAGGAGGGCGGAAGAGACAATCGGGGACATGCACCCTGCTCCAGGGCTCCGGTGCCGAATCAATAGCTTAGGAACGGGGCACGTGCAAGTCAGGTCCGCCCGTCGTCGCCCCGCTACAATCCCCATCCAATGCACGGTCTCAATCCCCCCCAAGCCGCCGCCGTCCTGCACATCGAAGGTCCGTTGCTGGTACTCGCCGGCGCTGGCAGCGGCAAGACGCGCGTGATCGTGGAAAAGATCGCCCACCTGATCGGCTGCGGCCGTTATCCGGCCCGGCGCATCGCGGCGATCACCTTCACCAACAAGTCGGCCAAGGAAATGCGCGAGCGCGTGGCCAAGCGACTGCGCGAGCAGGACGCCGACGAGGTGACCATCTGCACCTTCCACGCACTGGGGTTGAAGTTCCTGCAGATCGAGCACGCGGCGGTGGGCCTGAAGCGCGGTTTCTCGATCTTCGATGCCGACGATGCCGCTGCACAGATCAAGGACCTGATGTACGGGGCCAAGCCCGACGACATCGAGGACATGAAGAACCTGGTGTCACGCGCGAAGAATGCCGGGCTGTCGCCCGAACAGGCGATGGCTGCCGCTCGCAGCAACCGCGAGAAGGAAGCGGCCAGCGTCTACGAGCGCTACCAGCTGCGCCTGACGGCGTTCAACGCGGTCGACTTCGACGACCTGATCCGGCTGCCGGTGCAGGTGCTGGAAGAGAACCCGGACATCGCCGTGGCCTGGCGCGAGCGCATCGGCTACCTGCTGGTGGACGAATGCCAGGACACCAACGATGCACAGTACCGACTGCTGAAGCAGCTGGCTGGCGACAAGGGCAACTTCACCTGCGTGGGCGACGACGACCAGTCGATTTACGCCTGGCGAGGTGCCAATCCGGAAAACCTGCAGCAGATGGGGCGCGATTACCCGGCGCTGGAAATCATCAAGCTGGAACAGAACTACCGCTGTTCCAACCGCGTGCTGCGCGCGGCCAACGCGCTGATCGCCAACAACCCGCATGAGCACCTGAAGAAGCTGTGGAGCGACCAGGCTGACGGCGAGCGCATCCGCGTATGGGAATGCCGCAACAGCGAACACGAAGCGGAAAAGGTCGCCGCCGAGATCGCCTTCGTGGCGCAGTCGCGCAAGGTGCCGTGGAGCGATTTCTGCATCCTGTTCCGCGGCAACTTCCAGTCACGTCCGTTGGAAAAGGCGATGCAGCTGCTGCGCATCCCGTATCACCTGACCGGCGGCACCATGTTCCTGGAACGCCAGGAAGTGAAGGACACGCTGGCCTGGCTGCGGTTGCTGGTAAACCCGGACGACGACACCGCGTTCATGCGTGCGGTGCAGTCGCCCAAGCGCGATGTGGGCGCTGGCACGTTGGCCAAGCTGGCCGAGCTGGCGCAGGAAAAGGACATGCCGATGGCGCAGGCTGCAGAGGCGATCGGTGCCCTGCAGCAGCTGCCGCCGCGCGCAGCCAACAGCCTGGCGCGCTTCACCGACATCCTGCGTGACCTGCGTGCGCAGACCCGCCAGATCAGCTCCGGCGACATGATCCGCAAGGTGGCCAAGGAGTCGGGCCTGCTCAGCGAGCTGCGCCAGCAGGCCAAGGAAGAGGCCAGCTACCAGCGCCGTGCCAACAACATCGAGGAACTGGCGCAGTGGTTCGAGGGCGGCCCGCGCGGTGCCACCGCCGCCGACCTTGCCGGCCAGCTGGCGCTGCTGTCGCGCAGTGACAAGGACGAGGGCGGCAACCAGGTCCGGATGATGACCATGCACGCCTCCAAGGGCCTGGAGTTCCCGTATGTGTTCATCGTCGGCTGCGAGGACGGCGTGCTGCCGCACCAGGTGAGCCTGGACGAGGGCAACCTGCAGGAAGAGCGTCGCCTGCTGTACGTGGGCATCACCCGCGCCAAGATCCAGCTGTGGATGAGTTACAGCAAGCTGACCCGCAAATTCGGCGAGCACGTGCGGCTGAAGCCGAGCCGGTTCTTCGAGGAGATTCCGGCCGAGGAGATCCAGCGTGATGGCGCTGACCCGGTGGCGGATGCGGCGCGTAAGAAGGAGCGGGCGAGTGCCGGGTTGGCGGCGATCGAGGCGCTGTTCGATTAAGGCGCTCCAACGGCGCCGCCCCTCCGTGGTGGAGCACGCGTTGGTTCGGCGGTGTGGCCGGTCGGGGTGGGTTCGCGGGGGACGCCGTGAACCCGTCCCTGGGGGCTTAGCCGCGCCATCCATGGCGCGGATACCCCCGCGAACCCACCCCAACCGGCCTCTGACACGTTCCGGGCGCGTCCTTCCACGGCAATGCAAAGAAAATCAAATTCAACAGCCGGGGGCTGGGGCACAATCGGGGTTTCGGTTGGAGGTCTGCGCATGCATCCCATTGAAAGCGAACGCCTGCGCCTGCGTGCGATAGAACCCGACCGCGATGCGGCGCCGATGCTTGCGCTGTTGAATGATCCGGGCTTCGTGCGCTTCATCGGTGACCGCAACGTGCGCAGTGAAGAACAGGCACGTGAGTACATCGCGCTGCGGGTGCTGCACAGCTACGCGTTGAATGGGTTCGGCATGTATGCGATCGAGCGCTTGTCCGATGGGGCGTGGCTGGGCAATGCCGGTCTGGTGCGGCGCGATGGCCTGCCAGCGCCGGACATCGGTTACGCCGTGCTGTCGGACTTCGCCGGGCAGGGCTACGCCGGTGAGGCGGCGCGGGCGGTGTTCAACCATGCGCGCACCGTGCTGGGCGTGCAGGACCTGTATGGCATTACCGATCTGGACAACGTGGTGTCCGGAAAGATCCTGCTTGGGTTGGGCATGCAGGAACGCGGGGTCATCCAGTTGCCGGGCATCGATACGCCCAGTCGGCTGTACGCCACCTTGGGTGCGGCTGACGTCGGGTAGTGCCGGCCGCTGGCCGGCGCAGTAGCAGCTGACGGTGGGTGCCGACCGTTGGTCGGCACGATTCAGATGCAGTGCCGACCAACGGTCGGCACCCACCATCAACCGCGCAGTTCGGCCAGCTGCGCCTGCAGCTCGGCCACGGCTGCTTCCAGCTGCGCCACGCGCTCGGCCAGGCCGGGATCGGCTGCTTCGCTGCCACCGCCGCTGCTGGCGTACTTCGCAGCCAATGCAGCGCCGTCCACTTCACCGCACAGCAGGTGCATGTAGCGGTCTTCGCGCTGGCCGCTGGCGCGCGGCAGCACTACCAGCAGCGCACGCTGCTGCAGGCGCTCGATGGCGTGGCGGGCTTCGTCGGCGTCGGCGAAGCGGTGCAGGCGTTCGCTGCGGGTGACCAGCTCGCCCAGGGTCTGCGGCCCGCGCAGCAGCAGCTGCGCCAGCAGCACGGTCTGCTGCCGGGTCAGGTCCAGCGCGGCCTGCAGGCGGTGCTCGTAGCGGTCGGCGCGCGAGGAGAAGTGCTGGCGAGCCAGCCCCAGCGTCTCCAGCTGGCGCAGTGCGTGCTGCACGCCGCCAGCGTCGATGTTCATCACCGGCTCGCGGGCGGTCTTCTGGTTGGCGGCTGATTGGGCGGCATTGACCGTCAGCGGATAGGTGTCCGGGGTGGTCGCTTCCTTCTCTACCAGGCAACCCAGCAGGCGGGCCTGCACGGCGTCGAGCAGGGGGATGTCGGGGGTCTGGGTGGAATCGGTCATGGCGGCCTCCGGAAGGGCAACGGGTCAACCGCCAAGCATAGCCGTCCCGGGACCGGCTTTGCCGGTAAAATGCGCCGGTATATCTGATTGCCGGTGAATCCATGCGTCGTCCCGTTTCCCTGTCCCTGACCCTGCTCGCCACCGCGGCGCTGGGCCTGTCCGCCTGCAAGTGCGTGGACGCGCCTGCCGCCGACGCCGCTGCGCCGGAGGCTCCGGCTGCCGCTGCCAAGGCTGAAGGCACGCCCGATGTGACCGCCAACGACAACCTCAACGCAGTGCTGTGGATGCAGCGCGCGCAGGAGTACAAGGCGATCACCGAGCAGACCTACCGTGCTGCCGCCGACCACCTCGATGTGGCGCTGAAGGAAGCCCATTGGGATGCGCTGGTGCCGGAAGAACGCGGCAACGAGGCCAAGGGTCTGAAGCCAGCGGTGGTGCTGGACGTGGACGAGACCGTGCTGGACAACTCGCCCTACCAGGCGCGCCTGGTGCGCGACGGCAAGGAATACGACGAACTGAGCTGGGACCAGTGGGTGGCCGAAAAGAAGGCCAAGGCGATCCCGGGCGTGGTCGACTTCGCCAAGGCCGCCAACGCCAAGGGCGTGACCCTGCTGTACATCTCCAACCGCGCCGTGCACCTGAAGGATGCGACCCTGGCCAACCTGCGCGAGCAGGGCCTGCCGGTGGCCGACGACAGCGTGTTCCTCGGCCTGGGCACCGTGGTCGAAGGTTGCGAGCAGGCCGGCAGCGAGAAGAACTGCCGCCGCCGCCTGGCCGGGCAGAAGTACCGCGTGCTGATGCAGTTCGGCGACCAGCTGGGTGACTTCGTCGAAGTGACCGCCAACACCAACGACGGCCGCGACGCCCTGCTGCAGCAGTACCACGACTGGTTCGGCGAGCGCTGGTGGATGCTGCCGAACCCGACCTACGGCGGCTTCGAGCCGGCGCAGTTCAACAACGACTACAGCCAGTCGCGCCAGGCCCGCCATGATGCCAAGCGCGCCGCGCTGGACTACGCACCGTGAGCCGCGCGCCGCTGCCGCTGCGCGATGACGAGCGCCTGATCTTCGCGCTGGACGTGCCTGACCGCGTGCAGGCGCTGGACTGGGTCGAGCGCCTCGGCGACAGCGTGGCGTTCTACAAGATCGGCATGGAACTGCTGGCCTCCGGCGAGTACTTCCAGGTGCTCGATGAACTGGCCCGGCGCGACAAGCGCGTGTTCGTCGACCTGAAGTTCTTCGACATTCCTGCAACGGCTGCGGCGGTGATCAAGCGGCTGTCGCAGTGGCCGGTCAGCTACGCCACCATCCATGGCTGGCACCCGGCGATGATGGAAGCCTGCGCGGCCGCCAACAGCAGCGACATGCGTTTGCTGGCGGTGACCGTGCTGACCTCGATGGGGCGCCCGGACCTGGCGCAGATGGGTATCGACCGCGAGCCGGTGGACGTCGTTGTCGAACGCGCGCTGGCCGCCCAGGCCGCCGGTATTGATGGCGTCATCGCCTCGGGCCAGGAAGCTGGCCCGATCCGCGCCGCCACCGGCGCCGGGTTCTCGATCGTCTGCCCGGGCATCCGTCCCGGTGGCCCTGTCGGCGATGACCAGAAGCGCACGGTCGGCGTAGCCCAGGCCTTCGCCGATGGCGCCGACGCCATCGTGATCGGCCGCCCGATCCGTCTGGCCGCTGATCCGCAGGCCGCGGCGCGGGCGATCCAGCAGGAAATCGCGTCGGCACTGGCTGCGCGCTGAGGCTGTCGCCGATCGTGCTCCACGCAGGTGTTGTGCCCGAATCGGCAGGAATCACGCCGGAGAATTCCTCTGGTCTCATTTTTGACTTTAGATTTTGAACAAAATCAATAAGTTGAACGGCATTACATCATGTATTGCCTTAACTTGCGGGGCAGCGTAGGATCGCCGCCATCCGGTCCTCGGACCGGACATGTGCCACAACACTGTCCACCGGCCTCGTGCCGGCTTGAAGAGCCTGTGATCCTCGTGATCCGGGCTCTTTTTTTTCGCGCGGGGCCAGAGCCCCCTGCCGCTGGCGGCGGGATCCGACCCCTCTGTTGACGGAACCGTGACCGGGCGGCTTGCCGCTGTCACGTCGCAGGCCGCAAGATGCGGACCGGTCCGGGGAGTCCGATTGCATGAGCGTGGCGGTGCGAGGAAGGTCTGCGCGTGGATGGGGGCTGGCAGCCATGCTGCTGCTGGCCGTGGCCGCGTGCCGTGAATCGGCCGACGATCCGGCCAAGCCGGCGGCCGAACCGGTGGCGGCGGTGCAGGCGATGGCCCTGCGCCTGGCCGAGGACGATCTGGTCGGCTACGCGAAGCTGTCGGTTCCACCCAGCCAGTACCAGCGCCTGCAGCAGGCCTGGACCGACGGCTACAGCCAATGGCCGCTGACCGAGCTGCCGTTGGGCGACCAGCTGCTGCCGATGCTGGCCGCACTGCGCAAGCCCAACGCCAGTGCCGAACTGCAGCGCAGTTTCGACCGCCAGCTGGCAGGCCAGGCCAGCGCGGTACGCCAGGCGGCGCAGTCGATGGGCAACTTCGGCGTGCAGTACCTGCGCCACCAGAAGGGCTACACGCCTGGCCAGCAGGCCCATTACGTCGCCCTGGTGCAAACCCTCGCCGAGTGGGCGCAGGGAGCACCGATCAGCGACCGCGCCCGTGCGCGCAACACCATCGCCGCGCTGGTCGGCGCGGCGGGCAAGGTCGGTTTCGACGATGAGGCCGGCCTGCAGGCCGCGGGCATGGAAGGCAGCCTGCAGCAGCTGGCACCGTTCATCCACACGCTCAAGGCCGTGCTCGGCAGTTACGGGCTGGGCGTGGACGAAGCGCTGCGCAGTGTGCGTGGCGAACTGCTGTCGGTGGAGGGTGACAACGCGCTGGTGCGCCTGCGCTACGACCTGGCCGGCCGCGAGATGACCCTGCAGCTGCCGCTGAGCCGGCGCGAAGGTCACTGGTACCTGACGCGCACCCTGGCTGATACCGATGCCCTGCTGCGCCAGGCCGATGCCGCCCGGGCGGCGGTGGCTCCGGCACCTGTGGAAGCCCCCACCGAGGGTGGGGAAGCGGCAACGCCGCCGCCTAAGCCATAATGGCGCCGATGTCGAAACAGAACCCGCTGCCGTTCCCCGGCGAAGAATCCCAGTCGACGCCCGCCGATACGGCGCCGGCGTCCCCCTCGACCGGTACCGGCCCGAATCCGGTACCGCCGCCGGCGCATGCGCGGCCGGCCGGCCGTCGGCCGCTGTGGGCGCGCCTGCTCGGCCGCCTGGTCGAGCCGTGGCTGTCGCTGAAGATCGAGCCGGAGGATCCGGGCCAGTACAACGATGGCCGCCCGGTGATGTACGTGCTGGAAGACTACGGCCTGTCCAATGCGCTGATCCTGGACAAGGCCTGCCGCCAGGCCGGACTGCCGTCGCCGCTCGTGCCGCTGGCCGGTGACCCGACCGGGCGCAAGCGCGCCTATCTGGCGCTGTCGCGGCGCAGTTCCAGCAATTCGCTGATCCCCGAGCAGCGCGGCGCCAAGACCCATTCCGATTCGCTGGCCAAGGTCCTGCAGGCGCATCGCGTGCGCGATGACCTGGACGTGCACCTGGTGCCGGTGTCGATCTTCGTCGGCCGCGCGCCGGACAAGCAGAGCGGCTGGTTCGCCGTGCTGTTCTCGGAAAACTGGGCGCTGGTGGGTCGCTTCCGCCGCCTGCTGGCGGTGCTGCTCAACGGCCGCAGCACCATCGTCCGCTTCGCCCCGCCGATCTCGCTGCGCAGCACCGTGGACGAAGGCCTGGAGCCGGAGCGTACGGTGCGCAAGCTGCAGCGCGTGCTGCGTACCCATTTCCGCCGCATCCGTGAATCGGTGATCGGCCCCGACCTGTCTACCCGGCGCCTGCTGGTCGATCAGGTACTGGCCGCCGAACCGGTGCGCGAAGCGATCGCCGCGCAGGCCAAGCGCGACAATTCGAAGCCGGCCGATGCCTGGAAGAAGGCGCATGCCTACGCCTGGGAAATCGCCGCGGACTATTCCAGCCCGGTGGTGCGCTCGGCCAGCTTCATGCTCAGCCATGTGTGGAACCGCATCTATGCGGGCGTGCTGGTGCACCACCTGGACAAGTTCAAGGCCGCCGCGCCGGGCCACGAAGTGGTCTACGTGCCCAGCCACCGCAGCCACATGGACTACCTGCTGCTGTCCTACCTGCTGTACGACCGTGGCATCGTGCCGCCGCACATCGTGGCCGGCATCAACCTGAACCTGCCGGTGGTCGGCACCCTGCTGCGCAAGGGCGGCGCGTTCTTCATCCGTCGCTCGATCCGTGGCAACGCACTGTACTCGGCGGTGCTCAGCGAGTACGTCGCGCAGCTGGTGGCCGGCGGCTACTCGCTGGAGTACTTCGTCGAGGGCGGCCGCTCGCGTACCGGCCGCCTGCTGCAGCCCAAGGGCGGCATGATCTCGATGACGCTGCGCGCGTTCCTGCGCCAGCCACGCAAGCCGGTGCTGTTCCAGCCCATCTACATCGGCTATGAGAAGCTGATGGAAGGCGGCAGCTACCTGGATGAACTGTCCGGGCGGCCGAAGGAAAAGGAATCGATCTGGTCGCTGCTGTGGGGCATCCCCAAGGTGCTCAAGCAGAACTACGGCCAGGTGGTGGTGAACTTCGGTGAGCCGATCGCGCTGAACGACGTGCTGGCCGAGAAGGCCCCGGAGTGGGGCGGCGAAGCGGTGTCCGAGGATGAGAAGCCGTCCTGGCTGTCGACCACCGTCGATACGCTGGCCGAGCGCATCCAGGTACGCATCAATGGTGCCGCCGACGTCAATCCGATCAACCTGCTGGCGCTGGCTCTGCTGTCCACGCCGAAGCACGCGATGGGCGAGGCCGACCTGATCGCACAGATCGAGCTGTGCAAGACCCTGCTGGTGGAAATGCCGTACTCGGGCCGGGTGACGGTGACCCCGCATTCGCCGGAGCGGATCATCGCCCACGCTGAGGAAATCAACGTCCTCACCCGCATCAAGCACCCGCTGGGCGACGTGCTCAGCGTCAGTGGCGACACCGCGGTGCTGCTCAGCTACTTCCGCAACAACGTGGTGCACCTGTTCACCGCATCGTCGTGGGTGGCCTGCTGCTTCCAGAACAACCGCCGCATGAGCCGCACCGGCCTGGTCCAGCTGGGCCGCACGGTGTACCCGTTCCTGCAGGCCGAACTGTTCCTGCCATGGACCGAGGACGAGTTCGCCCAGCGCATCGACCAGACCATCGACGTGTTCGTGCGCGAAGGGTTGCTGCAGAACGTCAACGAAGACGACGGCGGCATCCTTGCCCGCAACACCGGGCAGACCGATGAAGTGTTCCGCCTGCGGGCCATCGGCCACTCGCTGCAGCAGGCCTTCGAGCGCTATTACATCGCCATCTCGGTGCTGGTGAAGAACGGCCCCGGCGTGCTGGGTGCGGCCGAACTGGAAAGCCTGTGCCAGCAGGCCGCGCAGCGGCTCAGCCTGCTCTACGCACCGGCGGCGCCGGAGTTCTTCGACAAGTCGCTGTTCCGCGGCTTCATCCAGAAGCTGCGCGAGCTGCGCCTGGTATGGCCGGACGAGAACAGCAAGCTGCTGTTCGACGAACGCCTGGATGCCTGGGCCAAGGATGCCAAGTTCATCCTCGGCCGCGAGCTGCGCCACACCATCGAACGGGTCAGCCCGGAAGCGGCACGCCCGGACGAGCCTGCGCCGCAGGATTGAGGGTAGCGCTGGGCCATGCGGTGGGTGTGGACCTTGGTCCACACATCTTCCAGCCGTGCCAACCAGGGTTGGCACCCACCAGGGCCGTCTTTAGGCCGGTTCGTCGGGAATCTGCAGGCTTTCCAGCTTGGCGATGCAGTCCTTCAGCTGCAGCTTCCGCCGCTTCAGGCGCTTGGACTCCAGCTCGTCTTCACCGTTGGCGGCCATGCGGGTGATCTGTTCATCCAGCAGGCGGTGCTCGGCGCGCAGGGCGGCGAGGTGTTCGACGATCTCGGCGGGGCTGTAGGTGTCCACAGCCTCCGAGCATACACAGCGATGATGACTGCCGGGAGAGGGGAATCCCGACACGGGGTCCAGGCTGCCGCAAGCCGTTAGAATGGGCCGATGACCGCCGTGATTTCCCTGCCCGATCCCCCGCAGCGCGCTTCGCGTGGCCCGCGCGTGGCCGGGCCCGGGCAGGACAGGCTGGGCAAGCGGCTGCGTCGCCAGGTCGGCCAGGCCATCGCCGACTTCGGCATGATCGAAGCGGGCGACAAGGTCATGGTCTGCCTGTCCGGTGGCAAGGACAGCTACACCCTGCTGGACCTGCTGCTGCAGCTGCAGAAGAGGGCGCCGGTGCCGTTCGAACTGGTCGCGGTGAACCTTGACCAGAAGCAGCCCGGCTTCCCCGAGCATGTCCTGCCGGAGTACCTGGCCGCGCTGGGCGTGCCGTACCAGATCATCGAGCAGGACACCTACTCGGTGGTCAGCCGGGTCATTCCGGAAGGCCGGACGATGTGTTCGCTGTGCTCGCGCCTGCGCCGCGGCGCGCTGTACAACCACGCCAAGGCGCACGGTTTCACCCGGATCGCGCTGGGCCATCATTGCGACGACATGGTGGCTACGTTGTTCATGAACCTGTTCCACCATGCCAAGCTGGCGGCCATGCCACCGAAGCTGCTCAGCGACGATGGCCAGCACGTGGTGATCCGCCCGTTGGCCTACGTGCGCGAGCACGACATCGCCGAGTATGCGCAGGCCCGCCGTTTCCCGATCATTCCCTGCACCCTGTGTGGCAGCCAGGAAAGCCTGCAGCGTCGGCAGGTCGGCCTGATGCTCAAGCAGTGGGACCAGGACCATCCGGGCCGTATCGAACAGATCGCACGCGCCATGGCCGATGTACGGCCAGCACAACTGGCCGATGCCACCCTGTTCGATTTCAGGGCCCTGGGCCACAGCGGGCATGCCGCGCATGCCGATGCCTGGCTGGCCGACGCAGTCCCCGAGACGCCTGCCGACTAAGGTCGGGCGCCCTTCTCCTTCAGACACCGGAATTCCATGTTCTTTCGCAACCTGACGTTCTTCCGCTTCCCGACCACCACCGATTTTTCCGAAGTCGACACGCTGCTGCCGCACGCCCTGCTGAAGCCGGTCGGCGCACTGGAAATGAATTCGCGCGGCTTCATCTCGCCGTTCGGCCGCGAGGAGAAGGAACTGCTCTCCCACCGCATCGCCGAGCACCTGTGGCTGACCGTAGGCGGCGAGGACAAGATCCTGCCGGCAGCGGTGGTCAACGACCTGCTCGAGCGCAAGCTGGAGGAGATCGAGGAGAAGGAAGGCCGCCGCCCCGGTGGCCGCGAGCGCAAGCGCATGAAGGACGACCTGCTGCATGAACTGCTGCCGCGCGCCTTCGTGAAGTCCTCGCGCAACGACGCCTTCATCGACCTGCAGCACGGCTACGTCGCGGTGGATACCTCCAGCCGCAAGACCGGCGAGTACTTCATGTCCGACATCCGTGGCCTGCTCGGCAGCTTCCCGGCGATGCCGCTGAACGCCGAAGTCGCGCCGCGCTCGATCCTGACCGGCTGGATCGCCGGCGAGCCGCTGCCGACCGGGCTGAGCCTGGGCGAAGAGTGCGAGATGAAGGACCCGGTGGAGGGTGGCGCGGTGGTCAAGTGCCAGCACCAGGAACTGCGCTGCGACGAGATCGACAAGCACCTGGACGCCGGCAAGCAGGTGACCAAGCTGGCGTTGATCTTCGAAGACAACCTGTCCTTCGTCATCGGCGACGACCTGATCGTGCGCAAGCTGAAGTTCCTCGACGGCGCGCTGGACCAGCTGGAGCATGCAGACGAAGATGGCCGCCGCGCCGAGTTCGATGCCCGCTTCGCCCTGCAGAGTGCCGAGATCCGCCGCCTGTTCCTGTTGCTGGAAGAAGCCTTCAAGCTCAGCAAGGCTGACTGAACAGGCAGCCCGACGGCCGCCGGTCATCCGGCGGCCCGAAGCGGCGCTATGCTGGGTACATGAGCCGTCTGCTGCGCCGCCTGATCAGCCCGACCCCGCCCGCCACCGTGCAGCGCGACACCGTTCGCCTGCGCCTGGAGGATGCCGAGATCGAGGTGCTGCGCGTGCGTGATCCGCGTGCGCGCCGGATCAAGCTGAGCGTGGACGAGCGTGGCGCGCGGTTGACCTTGCCGCCGCGGGCAAGCCTGGTGATGGGCGAACGCTTCCTGGAACAACACCGCGACTGGTTGGCGCTGCAGCTGCGCCAGTACCAGAGCCAGGAACTGCCAGCACCCCTGCAGCCGGGCGAAGCCGGCGTGCTGCCGCTGCGCGGTGAACTGCTGCCGCTGCGCTGGCAGGAAGGCCGTTATGCACGGTTGGAGCTCGACGACCACGGTGCCTGCGTGCAATGGCCGACCCGTGCCGGCGACGCCACTCTGCGCCGCCTGCTGCGTGAGTTCTATGAAGCCCAGACCCGCGCCGATGTCGGCCGCTGGCTACCGAAGTACCTGCCGGGCCTGCCGCGCGCACCCAGCCGTCTGCGCCTGAAGGTGATGTCTTCGCAGTGGGGTTCACTGGCACCTGATGGCAGCATGGCGCTGGACCTGGCGCTGGTGCTGGGCCGGCCGGAAGCCTTCGAGTACGTGCTGGTGCATGAACTCTGCCACCTGATCCAGGCCAACCACTCGCCCGCGTTCTGGCACGAAGTGGAACAACGCTTCCCCGCCTGGCGCGAACAGCGCGACTACTTCCAGCTGGAAGGGCGCCGCTTGAAAGCCATGCTTCGCCAGCTTCTGTAACTGTAGAGCCGAGCCCACGCTCGGCTGCCGTTGAATGCAACCGAGCATGGGCCAGGAGCGTGCGCAGCGCGCGACCCGCTCCTGCTCTTCTTTCTTTCTTCCGTGGTGGGCACACCGGAAACTGTCGAAGGACGGGATGGGTGGGATTGCGGGGGTGTCCGCGGCATGGATGCCGCGGCCAAGCCACCATGGATGGGTTCACGGCGTCCCCCGCAATTCCACCCATCCCGGCCAACCTCATGACCGCGCAGGCCCCACCCACCACGAGGGGCTCAGCCGTTGGCCGAAACCCTCAACCCGCCCGCAACGCCGCCGCCGTCGCCCAACGCGCCGCCACCCGTGGCGCCGTAATGCACACCGCCTGGTCGGTCACCGTCGTCACCGCACGCTCCAGCAGCTGGATATCCGCCTCGTGCTGGCGCGCCACATGCGGATCCTCGAAGAAGATCGCGCGTTGGCAGCGGCCTTCCAGCACCCGGTCAGCAATCTGCGCATCCCCGCCCATCGGGCCACTCTGGTAGCGCGTCACCCACGGCGTATCGCTGGGCCAACCGCGGCTCCAGGCCAGCTCGTTCAAGCGCTGGCCGGTGGTGCCGGTTGCCACGCGCTCGCCAAAGCGCGCCAGTACCTCGAAGTGCTCATCGGCGAAGGCCAGCATCGCCGGCTTCATCGCATCGTGCGCGATCAGCGCCAGCGTCTGGTCTTCGAACGCATGCAGATCGTCGGCGCCGGCATCGGCCGCCAGCCCAGCGTGGATGCGTTCGACCTCGACCCAGTCGCGCGCCGTCGCCACCGTTGAAATGAACGGCTTGCCGTGGATCACGCACTGTCGCTTCAGCGCGGTCGCTTCCGGGAACACCGAGGATGGATCGACCGGGTCGATCAGATAGATCGCGCCATCCAGCGTCCGATCCGGACCCATGCCGACCACCTCGGCGACCAGCTTCATCAACCCGCCTTCGCGGCCATAGGGATAACGGTGCAGGCCGCCGTATCCGGCCAGGAAGCCGTGCCGTTCGATCGCGTCATGGGTGCGCCCGACCGCGTGCAGCGACACACCGAGTTCGCGCAGGCCAGCCTCACTGGCACGCAGCCAACGAAACAGGGCGGCGCGCACGTCGTGGTGGTGGAGACGGTTGGCAGCCAGGCCGATACGCATCAAGAGCTCCGCAGGTACGGGTGAAGGCGGCAGTGTATGTCGCCATTTGCACTTCTGGATGCTTTTGCAACTTTCTTCATTGCCGCCCGCCCGCACGTCGATAGCGTGTCAGGCAGCGGTACCGCTGCGCGGCCGTTTCTTCCGCCTGCGAGATGAGGACGTCCACCGTGAATGCCGCCGGCCTCCCTGCAGCTGTTGCTGTCATGGCCTGCCTGATGCTGCCCGCAACCGCGTCCGCCGCTGGCTGCGAGACACCGCTGCGCATTGCCTGGCCTTCCGATCGGGCGCCATTGTCGTCCGCGATCGAGGGGCAGGCCGAAGGGGTCAGCGCGGCCTACCTGAACCTGCTGGGCGAACAACGGCCGCTGCAGGCGCAACCGCTGCCGGCCACGGCGGTCGTCGAAGGCCTGTTGCCGCCCGCCACCCAGGCGTTGCTGGGCTGGCCGCGCTCGCAGCTGCCTTCCGGCTGGGTGGCCAGTGCACCGTACCTGCAGCTGCCGCAGGTGATCGTGCGCCGCGCCGATGCGCGGCCGGTGCTGGGCCTGGAAGACCTGCGCGAGCGCGCGGTGGCCAGTCCCGACCGGCTGCCGTTGGCCGCGCTGCTGGCCGAGCAGGCTCCGGGTGCACAGCTGCTGCCGCCGGCGCCGTTGGATGATGCGCTGTCGCTGCTGGGCACCGGTCTGGTCGACGCGGTGATCGCCAACCTCGGCGAGGTCGAGGCCGGGCTGCGCCGGTACCAGGGCGATCGGCTGGTGATTGCCGCGCCAGCCGGGTTCGACGATGCGCTTGTGCTGGCCACCGTACCGGCCTGTGCCGGCGTCATTCCCGGCTTCGAGCAGGCCGTGTCGCAGCTGACCGACACGCAGCGCGACGTGATCCGCACGGGATGGCTGCCGGACCAGCCACGCAACCCGCCGTCCTCATCGCCCCTGCGTTGGCTGGTACCGGCCTCGCTGATCCTGCTGGCGCTGGCGCTGGTCTACGCCTTCGGCTATTGGCGCGTGCACCGCGAAAGCGCAAGGCGTCGCGTGGCCGCGCAGCGCCTGCAGGAAGTGACCGCGAACCTGCCGGCGGTGGTCTACCAGGCGCGCCGCACCGCTACCGGGGACTACAGCTTTCCGCAGATTGCCGGCGATGTGCAGGCGCTGTTCGGGGTGAGCGTGGAGACCGCGCGGATCGACCACCCGCGGCTGCTGGCCGCGGTCCATCCCGATGACCGGACTCTGGTGATGGACTGTGTCGAAGCGGCCGCATTGGCCCGTGGACCGATCGACGTCACCTTCCGTACGCGCTCGCCACAGGGCTGGCGCTGGGTGCATTCGCAGGGCCGCACGCTGGCGTGCGATGACAGCAACGTTGAGTGGAGCGGCTACTGGATGGATGTCAGCGAGGTACACACACGTACCCAGGCGCTTGCAGATGCAAGGCGCGAGGCCGAGCAGGCCGCGCTGGCCAAGACCCACTTCCTGGCGACGATGAGTCACGAGATCCGCACGCCGATGAGCACGCTGCTGGGCATGCTCGAACGATTGGCCGCCAGCGATCTGGACCACCGCCAGCAACAGGTGCTGGCCACCATCGGCGACGCCGCGCAGATGCTGCGGCAGATCCTTGACGATGTGCTGCACAGCCAGCGCCTGCAGCCTGCGCCACTGCAGCGGCAGCCTACCGACCTGGCCGCGCTGCTGCGGGCAGTGCAGCAGCTGCTGCTGCCGGTGGCTGCCAGCCGTGGCCTGTACCTGCAGATCCATCTCGATCCTGCACTGCAGGCCGGGTCGCTGGCCGACAGCCTGCGGCTGCGCCAGATCCTGTTCAACCTGGTCGGCAATGCGCTCAAGTTCACCCTGCATGGCGGGGTGGAACTACGGGTGCAGGTGCTGCAGCAGCACGCACAGGGGCAGCGGTTGCGCCTGCAGGTAAGCGATAGCGGTGTGGGCATCAGTGCGGAACGGCAGCAGGCGGTGTTTGGCGCCTACACCCAGGCCGAGGCTTCGACCACGCGCCGCTTCGGCGGCAGTGGACTGGGCCTGGCAATCTGCCGTGAGCTGGCCGTGTCGATGGGGGGAGACCTGCAGCTGCACAGTGCGACCGGCGAGGGCACCACGGTATGGCTGGAGCTGGACCTGAGTGCCTGCGAGTTGCCTGCTGGCGCGCCGTCACCTGCGATCGCCGAGGAACAGCCACTGCCACCGGCACGGGTGCTGGTGGCCGAAGACCATCCCACCAACCTGCAGCTGTTGGAGCAGCGCCTGCACGACCTGGGGCTGCAGGTGCATGCCTGCGCCGATGGAGCGCAGGCCCTGCAGGCCTGGCAGTCGCAGCCATTTGAACTGGTGATCACCGACTGCCACATGCCGGGCATGAATGGCTTCGCGCTGGCACGGGCGATCCGTGCAGACACCTGCCAGCACCGCGCGCGGGTACCGATCATCGCGCTCACCGCCAGCGTGCTGGAACGCACCCGCGAGGCTTGCCGCGACGCCGGCATCGATCACTTCCTGGCCAAGCCGGTGGAGCCGCGCGAACTGCGTGCATTGCTGGCGGTGCTGCTGGCGCCGGATTCAGTGCGCCAGTAGCCGGACGATACTGGCGGCGGCGTCGCGGCCTTCAGCCACGGCGGTCACCACCAGGTCGGCCCCACGTACCGCATCACCGCCGGCGAACAGGCGCGGATGCGCGGTCTGGAACGGCAGTCTGTCCTTGCCACCAGCCACGATGCGGCCGTTGGTCTGGCCCTCCACGCCGTGCTCGGCCAGCCACGCCGGAACGGTGGGCGAGAAACCGAACGCGATGATCACCACGTCCGCTTCCAGGAGCGATTCGCTGCCCTCGATCGGCACCGCGTTCTGGCGGCCATTGGCATCGGGCTCGCCGAGGCGGGTCTCGACCACGGTCACGCCGATCACTTCGTCATCGGCACCGGCTTCAATCGACAGCGGCTGGCGGTTGAACAGGAAACGCACGCCCTCCTCGCGCGCGTTGGCCACTTCGCGCGCGCTGCCGGGCATGTTCGCCTCGTCGCGGCGGTAGGCGCAGGTCACCTTGGCCGCGCCCAGGCGCACCGCGCTGCGCACGCAGTCCATGCCGGTGTCGCCGCCGCCGAGCACCACCACGCGCTTGCCGTTGAGGTCGGGCAGGGCGATGGTGTCTTCCCAGCCGGCAATCGGCCGGCCGTGCGGATCATCGCCACCGACGATGCGGCTGTTCTGCACCAGGAACGGCAACGCCGGCAGCACGCCCTTCAGGTCCTGGCCGTCGAGGCCGCCATCGGTGTAGCGGTAGGCGCCGGTGCCCAGGAACACCGCGTCATGCGTGTCCAGCAACTGCTGCAGGCTGACGTCACGGCCGACCTCCACGCCCAGGCGGAACTGCACGCCCATGCCTTCGAGCACCTCGCGGCGGCGACGGATCACGTCCTTGTCCAGCTTGAAGCTGGGAATGCCAAACTGCAGCAGGCCACCAACCTGCTCGTAGCGGTCGTAGACCACGGCAGTGATGCCGGCATGCGCGAGGCGGTCGGCACAGGCCAGGCCGGCCGGGCCGGCACCGATCACCGCCACCGTGTGGCCGGTGGCCTGCACGGCGGCCATGTCCGGCCGCCAGCCGGTGGCCAGCGCGGTATCGACGATGTACTTCTCTACCGCGCCGATGGTCACTGCGCCGAACTCCTCCAGCGTGCAGCTGCCTTCGCACAGCCGGTCCTGCGGGCAGACCCGGCCGCACACTTCCGGCAACGGGTTGGTGCTGTGGCACAGGGTGGCCGCTTCATGGATGCGGTTTTCCTGCACCAGCTGCAGCCACTGCGGAATGGCGTTGTGCACCGGGCACTTCCAGCTGCAGTAGGGGTTGCCGCAATCCAGGCAGCGGCCGGCCTGGTACTGGGCGTCTTCCTTGCCGAACTTGCCGTACAGCTCACCCCAGTCGCCGGAGGTGCGCAGTTCGACCGGGATGCGCTGCGGCATGGTGCGGGGCAGGTCGAGGAACTGGAAGGCGTGCTTGCGGCTCATGGCGGGCTCTTTGATGTTTTCCGGTTGCCGGCCAGCGGCCGGCACTACGTGATCCTGGGTTGCCGGCCAGCGGCCGGCACTGCCGTTAGGCGGCGCGTCGCAGGGTTTCGGTCAGCGACTCGATGCTGGCGGCCTTCGGTTTGACCAGCCAGAACTTGCCGATGTAGTCGCGGAACTCGTCGAGAATCTGTTGCGCCCAGATGCTGCCGGTCAGCTCGCGATGGCGGCCGATCAGGCGGTGCAGGTGCTGGCGGTAGTTCTCGAAGCCTTCGGCGGAGACGCGATGGATGTCGATCAGCTCGTGGTTGTAGCGGTCAACGAAATCGCGGTCGACGTCCAGTACGTAGGCCAGGCCGCCGGTGAAACCGGCACCGAAGTTCAGGCCGACCTTGCCCAGCACCAGCACCACGCCATCAGTCATGTACTCGCAGCAGTGGTCACCGGCGCCTTCCACCACCGCCAGCGCGCCGGAATTGCGCACCGCAAAACGTTCGCCAGCGCGACCCGCTGCGAAAAGTTCACCGCCGGTAGCGCCGTACAGGCAGGTGTTGCCGATGATGGCCGTGCTGCGTGCCTCGAAGCGCGCGCCACGCGGCGGACGCACCACCAGGCGGCCGCCGGCCATGCCCTTGCCCACGTAGTCGTTGGCTTCGCCTTCCACTTCCAGATGCAGGCCGCCGACGTTGAACGCGCCGAAGCTCTGCCCGGCACTGCCGCGGAAGCGCAGTTCCAGCGGCGATTCGGCCATGCCCTGGTTGCCATGCGCGCGTGCCACCGCACCGGCCAGGCGGGTGCCGATGCTGCGGTCGGTGTTGTGGATCAGGAAGCGGTGTTCGCCGCCGCGCTTGTGCTCGATGGCCGGCGCCAGCAGGCCATCCATCTGCGTGGCCAGGCTGTCCGGCGATTCGTACAGGCGCTGCGCGGCACAGTGGCTGCCTTCGTAGCGGCTGTCGGCCAGCAGGCGCGACAGGTCCACGCGCACGCCGTCGCGTGGCGCGGCATCGATCTGCCGCAGCAGGTCAGTACGGCCGACGATCTCTTCCAGCGAGCGTACGCCCAGGTAGGACAGCCAGCCGCGTACTTCCTCGGCCAGCAGGCGGAAGAAGTTCTCCACGCGCTCGGGCTGGCCAGTGAAGTGATTCTCGCGCAGGCGCTCATCCTGGGTGGCCACGCCGGTGGCGCAGTTGTTGAGGTGGCAGATGCGCAGGTACTTGCAGCCCAGCACGATCATCGGCGCGGTGCCGAAGCCGAAGCTGTCCGCGCCCAGCAGCGCGGCCTTGACCACGTCCAGGCCGGTCTTCAGGCCGCCATCGGTCTGCAGCAACGTGCGCCCGCGCAGGTCGTTGGCCAGCAGCGCCTGGTGTGCTTCGGCAATGCCCAACTCCCACGGCACGCCGGCATAACGGATCGAGCTGACCGGCGACGCACCGGTACCACCATCGTGACCGGAGATGGTGATCAGGTCCGCACCGGCCTTGACCACGCCAGCGGCGATCGTGCCCACACCGGCATGGCTGACCAGCTTCACCGACACCAGCGCGGTCGGGTTGACCTGCTTGAGGTCGTAGATCAGCTGCGCGAGGTCTTCGATGGAATAGATGTCGTGATGCGGCGGCGGCGAGATCAGGCCGATGCCCGGCCTGGCATAGCGCAGCCGCGCAATCAGTTCGTTGACCTTGTGGCCGGGCAGCTGGCCGCCTTCTCCGGGCTTGGCGCCCTGCGCGACCTTGATCTGCAGCACTTCGGCGTTGACCAGGTATTCGGCAGTGACGCCGAAGCGGCCCGAGGCCACCTGCTTGATCTTGCTGCGCTTGGCGGTGCCATAGCGTGCGGGATCTTCACCGCCTTCGCCGGAATTGCTGCGGCCGCCCAGGCGGTTCATGGCGATGGCCAGCGCTTCATGCGCTTCCGGAGAGAGGGCGCCGAGGCTGATGGCGGCGGTGTCAAAGCGCGGGAACAGTTCGCTGGCCGGAGCCACGTCATCCAGCGGCGTCGGCGCAGCGGCCGGCACCAGCTCCAGCAGGTCACGCAGCGCCGACGGCGGACGCGCGTGCACCGCATCGCAGTACTGCTGCCACGCACGCGGATCGCCGCTGCGTGCTGCGCGCTGCAGGGTGGTGACCACGTCCGGGTTGTACATGTGGTATTCGCCGCCGTGCACGTACTTCAGCAGGCCGCCGACATCCACGCCCTGCTGTGCATCCCAGGCCTGTACGCACAGTTCGCGTGCATCGGCATCCAGCCGCGCAAAGCCGGCGCCACCGATGCGCGAGGCGGTATCGGGGAAGCACAGGTCCACGACTTCCGGTTCCAGGCCGATGATCTCGAACAGCTGCGCGCCGCGGTAGCTGGCCACGGTACAGATGCCCATCTTCGAGATGATCTTCGACAGGCCCTTGTAGACGCCCTTGCGGTAGCGACGGCCGATCTGCGACTGCTCACCGCCCTTGCTGAGCTTGAGGATGCCGCGGCGGCCCAGGTCGAACAGGGTCTGGTAGGCCAGGTACGGATACACCGCGGTGGCACCGAAGCCGAGCAGGCAGGCCATGTGGTGCGGATCGCGAGCCGTGCCGGTTTCAACGATCAGGTTCACGTCGCAACGCAGGCCCAGCCGCGACAGGTGGTGGTGGACGGCACTGGTGGCGAGCAGGGCATGCACCATCGGACGCCCGGCCACCGGGTAGCGGTCGGACAACAGCAGCATCACCATGCCATCGCGCGCGGCCTGTTCGGCTTCGGCGCAGATGCGCTCGATGCCGGCACGCAGGCCCTCGTCCTCGCCGTAGGACAGGTCGAGCAGGCGGTTGGCTTGCACGTACTGGTCCATCTTCAGCAGCTGGCGCAGCTTGCGCTGGCTCAGCACCGGGGAATTGAGGATGACGTGGTTCACCGTCTCCGGGCCGGCATGGAAGATGTTGGTCTCCCTGCCGAGCTGGGTGGACAGCGACATCGCGCAGTCTTCGCGCAGCGGATCGATCGGCGGGTTGGTGACCTGCGCGAAGGCCTGGCGGAAATAGTCGTACAGCGGACGACTGCGCTGGCTCAGCACCGCCATCGGCGTGTCGTCGCCCATCGAGCCGGTGGCTTCCTGCTCGGTCTCGGCCAAGGGCCGCAGCACCTGCTCCACTTCCTCGCTGCTGAGCTGGTACAGCTTGTGGTAGCTGCGCAGGGTGCCTTCGTCGAAGGGCTCTTCCACCAGCGAGGGGTCGATCAGTTCGGTCTGCAGGTAGGTCACGCCCTGCTGCAGCCATTGCTTGTACGGCGCACGACCGCGGTTGATGCGGTCCACCGCATCGGAATCGAGCAGGTCGCCGCGCTTGAGATCGATGGCGATCATCTCGCCCGGGCCGAGCTTGCCCTTGCGCACCACGCGCTCGGTCGGCACTTCCCATACGCCCGCTTCGGAGGCGACCAGGAAATGGCGGTCGGCGGTCAGCATCCAGCGCGCCGGGCGCAGGCCGTTGCGGTCGAGGGTACATACGGCGTAGCGGCTGTCACAGGCAACGATGCCGGCCGGGCCGTCCCACGGCTCGCTGTTGAGGCCGTGGAATTCGTAGAACGCGGCCAGGTCCGGGTCCTTGAATTCCAGCGACTGCGTAGCCGGCGGCACCAGGATGCGCAGGGCCTGGATCAGCTCCATGCCACCGGCGACCATCAGTTCCAGCATGTTGTCCAGGCTCTGCGAGTCCGAGCCATGCATGGAGATGACCGGGTCGAATTCACCGATATCGAAGCGTGGTGTCTTCCACACCTTGCTGCGCGCCTGCGCCCAGCGCCGGTTGCCTTCGATGGTGTTGATCTCGCCGTTGTGGGCGAGCATGCGGAACGGGTGCGCCAGCGGCCAGCGCGGCAGCGTGTTGGTGGAGAAGCGCTGGTGGAACACGATCGCGCTGGAGGCCAGCTCGCGGCGCTGCAGGTCCGGGAAGAAGCGGCTGAGCTTGTCCGGCAGCACCATGCCCTTGTAGCTGATCGCATCCGGGGTGAGGGTGGTGACGTAGAAGTCGGCGTGTGCGCGCAGCTGCTGTTCGCTGCGGCGACGGGCCAGGAACAGCGCCAGCGCGAAACCGGCATCATCCTGGCCGACGCCGGCATCGACGAACACCTGCTCGATGCGCGGCAACGTGTCGCGCGCCAGTTGGCCGCAGACGCTGTCATCGGTGGGCACCTCGCGCCAGCCGGCGACCTTGCAGCCCACCGCTTCCAGCTGCGCCTGCAGCTGCGTGCGGCACGCCTGCGCGGCATCGGCATCGTGTGGCAGGAACACCAGGCCGGCGGCGAAGCGTGCGGAGACCGCGATGCCGGCTTCGCTGGCCAGCAGTTTCAGGAACGCATCGGGGCGGCGCAGCAGCAGGCCGCAGCCATCGCCGGTCAGGCCATCGGCGGCGACACCGCCACGGTGGGTCATGCGCGAAAGCGCGGCGATGGCGGTATCAACCAACAGGCGCGATGGTTGATCGTCGAGCTGGGCGACCATGCCAAATCCACAGGCATCGCGCTCGGAGCGCGGGTCGTAAAGCCCTTGGCGGTTGCGGGGGGCCATCTCTACCTCGATGCGGAATGAATTGAACGGGGACACTCAAGCCCGCTCAATCCCTGGAGCGCATCGTGAGGCCACCGGATGCCTCGACTAGATCACAGGTTGCTGCAACGCCGCAATACACGGTTGCAGGTGCAACAGAAAGCGCCGGCAGCCCTGTGCCGGCGCCGGGTCGGACTCAGCCGCAGCGCGCGCCGCTGACTGCGCCCTTGTCGTCCACTTCGATGTTCAGGCGGTCGCCGAGGAACTCCATCGTGGCCACGTCGTTGGGCTTGAGCACGCGCACCTGGCTGGCGCCGGCGTCTTCCTGCGCCTGCTTGCCGAGCGCGTCGGTGTAGGCCTGGCCGACCAGGCTCTGCACCTGGCTGGCGTCGCAGGTGCCGACCGGCGGGGCCTCGGTGGCCTTGCCGGCGTCGTCGGCCGGTGCCTTGGCGGCTTCTGCGGCCTGCTGGGCATGGGCGGTGGCCGAATCCTGTTCGTCCAGCGCCGGTGCCTGGCAGGCGGTCAGGGCCAGCACGGCCGGCAGCAACAGGGCGGAGAGCGAACGGGCGCGAATCGGAAACGACATCATGACTCCGGAAGGGGTTGTGAAGACCCGAGCATAGCGGCGAACCGGCCCTCACGTGTTTGTCTTGTGTTATCGACAGGATCGCGGCATCGCGACGGCGACACTGCGGGCATGTCAGCCACCTCAACCCCCGAACGCCAGGCCGCCCGCGCCGCCGGCCTGCGCTATGTCGATGACACCCAGCCGGGCATCAGCCGGCGCCGCGCCGGCAAGGGCTTCAGCTACCGCGATGCCGATGGCCGCGCGCTGCGTGATGCCACCACCCTGCAGCGCATCCGTGCGCTGGCGATTCCGCCGGCCTACACCGCGGTGTGGATCTGCGCCCACGCCAATGGCCACCTGCAGGCCACCGGCCGCGATGCGCGCGGCCGCAAGCAGTACCGCTACCACGCCGACTGGGCCAAGGAGCGCGACGCCGGCAAGTTCGACCGCATCATCGCCTTTGGCGAGGCCTTGCCCACGCTGCGGCGGCGGTTGTCGCGGGATCTCAAGCGGCCAGGCTTTCCGCGGGAGAAAGTGCTGGCGGTGGTGGTGGCGCTGCTGGCCGACACCCTGGTGCGGGTCGGCAATGAAACCTATGCACAACAGAACCGTTCGTTCGGACTGACCACGCTGCGCAACCGCCATCTGGAGCTGCTGCGCGGCGGCCGGGTACGCATGCGCTTCCGCGGCAAGTCCGGGCAGCTGCAGGAGGTGACCGTGGGCGACCGCAAGCTGGGGCTGCTGGTGCGGCGCCTGCAGCAACTGCCGGGGCAGGCGCTGTTCCAGTACCACGATGATGAAGGTGCACTGCAGCCGGTGGATTCCGGCGCGGTGAATGACTACCTGCGCGAGGTGATGGGTGAGGACTTCACTGCCAAGGATTTCCGCACCTGGGGCGGTACCGTGGCGGCGGTGCAGGCGTTCGCGGCCACCGAGCTGCCGGAACCGGCCAGCCAGCGCGCGCTGGCCCAGGCGCAGCGCGCGGTGGTGTGCGAGGTGGCGTCGCTGCTGGGCAACACTCCGGCGGTGTGCCGCAAGGCCTACATCGACCCGTGCGTGTTCGCCGGCTGGGAGCGCGGCGAACTGGCCAAGCTGGCCGGCCTGCGTGGGCCGCGCCAGTGGGAACAAGCCACCCTGCGCGTGCTGCGCAGGGCGCGCCGGCTCAACCGCAGTCGTCAGCCGCAGTAGATCGCGGTGATGTTGTTGGTGCGGCCCTTCTCGATGGTCAGGCGATCGCCGCCCTCGCTGGCCGGCGGCACCCGCGGACCGTCGTGGCGCAGCACCCGCACGTGCAGGCTGTCGCTGTCCACGCGTGCGCGGGCCACGGTGGCATCCGAAGCGGCCAAGCCCAGTGCGCCGCGCACCATGTCGCTGTGGCACTGCCCGGAAATCACGCCGTCGATCGGCTGCACCTGGGCCATCGGTGTGCTGCTGCAGGCGGCGAGGGCAAAGCAGACGGCGGCGGTGGCGATGGCAAGTTTCATGGAGGCGTTCCTTGTGTGGTTGCGTGCAGCGTGCGATGCCGCACGTGGTGGCGGAATGAATACCGTGCACATCGTGGACACGGTGCGCTCACTGCCGCCAACAGCATAGGTGGAGACACTGCAGGAGCGGCGTATGCCGCCCCCGGTAGTGCGGCGCATGCGCCCGGTAGTGCCGGCCGCTGGCCGGCAACCCCCTTCCCTCCCGAGGAGACCTGCATGGCCACCACCAAGAAGACCCTGACCCGCCGCAAAGCCTCGCCCAAGGTGCGCAAAGGCAGCACCGCGACGAAGACTGCTGCCGACCCCGATCGCCCGCGCGTGGTGAAGACCGCAACCCGCAAGGCTGCCGCCAGCGATCCACGGGCGTCGCGCGTCGCGGCCCGACAGCGACGCCTGCAGGACCAGGAAAAGGCCAAGGACGTGCGCGCGGAAAAGAAGGCAACAAAGAAGACCGCGACCCAGGCAGGCGCACGCCGTCAGCCGGAGGCGATGCCGGCGCAGCAGCTGGCCAAGCCAGGGCATGAACACGAACTGGAGCTGGCGCCGCGTTTCCTTGCACCGGACTACACCGGCAGCGGCAAGCTGCGGGGCATGCGCGCGATCGTCACTGGTGGCGATTCCGGCATTGGCCGTGCAGTGGCGGTGCTGTTCGCACGCGAAGGCGCCGATGTGGCGGTACTGCACCTGGACGAGGCCGAGGACGCGGACATCACCCGCCAGCACGTGGAGCGCGAGGGCGGCCGCTGCGTGGTGATCGCCGGTGATGTGCGTGATCCGCGCTTCTGCAACAAGGCGGTCAAGCAGGTGGCCAAGGCGTTCGGCGGCATCGACATCCTGGTCAACAATGCCGCGTTCCAGCTGCATTGCGCGCGGCTGGAAGACCTGGAAGACGCGCATCTGCAGGAAACCCTGCAGACCAACATCGGCGGTTACATACAGATGGCGCGCGCGGTACTGCCGCATCTGGGCGAGGGTGCCAGCATCATCAACACAGGATCGGAAACGGGAATCTTCGGCAGCAAGGCGCTGATCGATTACTCGGCCACCAAGGGCGCGATCCATGCGTTCACCAAATCGCTGGCGAGCCAATTGCTACCGCGTGGCATCCGGGTCAACTGCGTGGCGCCGGGTCCGGTGTGGACGCCGCTGAACCCGGCCGACAAGCCGGCGGAGGACGTGGCGGAGTTCGGCAAGGACAGCGACATGGGGCGGCCCGCACAGCCTGAAGAACTGTCACCTGCTTACGTGTTCCTGGCCTCGCCGGTCTGTGCCAGTTACATCAGCGGGGTGATCCTGCCGGTGATGGGCGGGCCGCGGGGGTGAGGCCGGGCACGGCATGTGCCGCCTGAATAGGGCAGGTGCTGGGGTGTGCGCTGTGTCAAAAGCTCCGTCGGGCTGCTGGGGTAGGCTGACTCCCAACCGATCACGTTCAAGGACCGACCATGCCCGAAATGGATATCAACGCGGCGGCCAACGAAGTCGTCGCCCTGATGCGGCAGAACGACGTGCGCGGTGCCGCCGCCCGCCTGGAGGCCCTGCACGACGGGCAGAGTGTTGTGGTGCAGGAATCGCTGGATCGCTACATCTCGGCGCGTGCCGCCACCGAGCTTGAGGCGTTGCGCCGGAATGGTGGTGTTGCCGCAGCAGATGCGGCCACAGTGAACCCGATGCTGGATCGCCTGGGTGAGGCGACGCGCCCACCGCGGATGCCCGAGGCGGCAGAGACCGCGGGCTTGAGCCAGGCCCAGCAGTACGACGTCTACGGCAGCATCGTGGCCCAGCGCGGCAACACGGCAGCGAACGAAGCAATGGCAACGCAGGACCGCGTGGTGCTGGGGCTGCGCGACGAGAACCGCACCACGGAGGCGCGCGGGCGTGGTGTCTACGACGACCGCATCGTGGTGCTGTGGAAGGATGCGCAGGGCCAAGGCCATGTGCGCGAGTTCAACCAGGCCACGACCGAGCCGACCGCGCAGTACGACGGCCATGCCAAGACCACGCCGCGCAGCCCGGGCTTCGGCAACGTGGCACCGCGTACCAAGACCGAGGGCGAGGACGTCAATGGCGACCGGGTCAAGGATCTGGGGCGACTGGGCGAAGGCACCACCGAAATGCGCGCGACCACCCACCCGCGCCACGGCCACGCCGATGAGTTCGCGCTGCGTCCCTCGCAGGACGCGGTAACCGCCGGTGCCGGCCGGGTGGAGCGGGACAGCAATGGCGATGGTTGGTTCGACGCGCGCGATACCCAGGGCGTGCAGGACCTCAACGACACCTTCAAGATCCACCGCGGCAGCCGGGCAAACACCGATTCGGCAGGTTGCCAGACCATCGGTGGCGGCGAGTACGACGACTTCGTGGCGACGGTGCGCGGCACGCCCGGGCAGAACCGCTGGCAGTACGTGCTGACCTCGGTCGCACCGGGGCAGGCGCGTGAGCTGGGGCAGGACGCCCCGCTTGCTGCCAATGACGACCCCCGCCAGCCCCAGCATCGCGACCATGCCCTGCAGCAGCAGATCAGTACGCGCCTGCAGGCGTTGGGCGGACGCTACGCCGAGCATGCCGATGCCTACAGCCTGGTGATGCTGCGCGAAGCGAAGGCCGCAGGCATCACCCAGGTCGACCAGATCGTGGCCAGCAACCCCAGCGCGGGTCGTGCAGCCGGTGAGACGCTGTTTCTGGTGCAGGGCAGTCCGGGTGATCCTGCGGCGGTGCGTGCAGGGGTCAATGCGTCGGAGGTGCGCGACACCCCGGTGGAATCCAGCCTGCGCCAGTTGCAGCAGCAATCACGCGAGCAGGCTGCGCCGGCACCCGTGCCCGCGCAGCAGCCCGAAGCCCCTGCGATGGGAGGGCGTTGAATGATGGCCCGCCCGCACCTGACACCCGCCCTGTCGTTGATGCTGCTGCTGGCATGCAGCGCCTGTGCGCCCGCCGGGGAACATATTGCGGCCGCAGCGCCGACGTCGAAACCGTCGACCATGCCAGCGCAGCCCTTGTCGCCTGATCGTGGATTGCCCGGGTTGCCGGAAGCCTCTGGCAGCGCCCATCCCGGCGGCCGCTACGGTGCGCTGCCGGAACCGGCGAGGCGGGTGCTGACGCAACTGAAGTGCGACGTGGACGGCGCCAGCGACGTGCAGGTGTTCTCCCTTCCCGGACAGGGCGACCAGCAGGATTTCATGGTCACCGACCGCAGTGGGCCTGGCTTCCAATACTGGATCCGTTCCTTTGCCGGCAGCGCTGGCACCACAGGCTATCTGGTACAGCTTGAGAATTGCCCGGCAACCACCGCAGGCATGCGCGCCTACATCGCACAGGGAGCCGCACCGCTGCAGGATGTCACCGCGTCGTTGCTGGCGCAGGCCGAGCTGCCCGACGCGGCGACCATGACGGCTTACCAGGACAAGGGCGCGGGTGATCTGTTCGCCTTCATCGGGGCGCTGGACAAGGTGCCGGTGCTGCGCTGGGTGGCCGAAGCAGACCCCGAACAGCCACTGGCCGTCGATGCGCGCAGCTTCGACCATGGCAATGCCATCCACGGCGGTTTCCTGCGCTGGAACCAGGATCACTTCGAAGTGGCCAGGACCGTACCCGCCGCGCTATGGCCCTGCGATGACAGCCCGTTGCTGCCGTGCAAGGGCGACCCGTTCGTGAGCGGGCGTTGAGGCCGCGCGCGCATAGAAATCGGCAATGCGCGGAATGGACTGCTGTGGATTGGCGCCGACCAGATTGG
Source organism: Stenotrophomonas maltophilia R551-3 (assembly GCF_000020665.1). Classification (NCBI taxonomy): domain Bacteria; kingdom Pseudomonadati; phylum Pseudomonadota; class Gammaproteobacteria; order Lysobacterales; family Lysobacteraceae; genus Stenotrophomonas; species Stenotrophomonas maltophilia. The sequence goes on from NC_011071.1 coordinate 85,262, forward strand.
TCAGCACCACCACCGCGACGTCGCGGTCGGGATAGACCACGAAGGCCGAGCGCGCACCGCCGATACCGGCCACCTGAAGGTCGGGCGATGCACGCAGCACCGGCCAGCCGCCCGCCCATGGGCCGGCACGGCCATCGGTGAGGCGCTCTGCGGTCCACATCCTCTTCCGCGGTGCATCCTGAAGCAGGCGCCCGTCGGTCAGCGCGACCAGCCAACGCGCGGTGTCATCGGCGGTGGTGAGGATGCCACCACCGGCCCACAGTGAAGGCGGAATGTCGTAGAACCAGTGCGACAGGCGCGGCGGTGCATCGGCTGCGTCGGTTGCACGCGGGGCCAGGCTGTACATCGTTGCCATCTGCGGAATCAGATCGTAGCTGTCGCCAAAGGTGGTGCGCGCCATGCGCGCGCTGCTGAACTGGCCGGTCGCCAGGAAGTGCGCGTACGGCATGCCCGATTGCTGCGCGATGATCCGCGCCAGCAGTACGTAGTTGGTCTGGTTGTATGCGAAGCGCTGGCCGGAGGCCGCCTCCATCGGCAGCGCAGTGACCGCCGCCCACGCTTGGGCTTCGGTACCACCGCCCAGCAGTCCGCTCGCATCGAGGATGTCCGGAAGGCCTGAGGTATGCGCAAGCAACTGGCGTACGCGTACGTCTCTCCACGCTGCCGGAAGATCATCCAGGTAACGCGAGGCCGGCGCGTCCAGATCCAGCTGCCCCTGCTGGGCCAGCTGCGCGGCGGCCACGCCGGTGAACGCCTTGATGGCCGAATTGAGCGGAAAGCGGGTGTCGCGCGAGGCAAGCACACCGTTCTCGACATTGGCCAGACCGTAGGCCTCGGACAACACGATCTGCCCGTCCTTGACCACCGCAATCTGCAATCCCGGGATGCGCTGCTCCAGCATGATCTGGCGGATCAGCCGGCGGGTCTGGTCGTTGGCCTGATCCTGGCTGGCAGAGACGGCGGCGAAGGGCAGGGCAGTGATGAGCATGAGCACGACTCGAAGCGTTGGGCGGAACATGCGGGATTCCGGCGGGGCGTCGAGGATCGGATGCAGCGGGTGCGTAAAAGGTTTAAGCAGTAGCTGCGCTGCGAGGCAGGTACTGGTTGTGTGCGCGGGGCGTGCCTGCTGCGGCTAGCGGATCTGGGAAGGAGACCTTCCGAACTGCCGCTTGAATGCGGCACTGAAGCTGCTGGTATGGGCATAGCCGGCGAGGCTGGCTGCCACGTCCACTGACACCCGCCGTTGCAGCAGGGCGTCGTGTGCCCGTTGCAGGCGCAGTGCGCGCAGCCAGGCGGCGATGCTGCTGCCGTGCAGCTGCTGGAAGGTGCTTTGCAGGTCGACGGCGTTCGTACCCAGCCTGCGCGCCATCTGGTTGATGGTCAGGCCATCGGCCTCGCCGCTCTGCAGCCACTGCTGCAACTGGTCCACGCAACGCCGCAGATGCGCGCTGGGGGCAGGCGCCTCGCGTTCGGCGATCACGGATCGAACCACGCTGGCCGCGACTTCCAGCGCAAAGCTCTCGCGTTGCAGGCTGGCCAGCAGAGGCGGCTCCGCCGTTTCCGCCCCGAACAACGCTGCGGCCCGCCGCAGCAGTGGCGCAGGCGGTTGCCACGCCTGGTTGCGTGCGTGGCTCAGTCGCAGGCGGGTGAGTCCGGCCGATGCAATGCCATCGAGCTGGCGCGACAACCAGTCCTGGCCGAGGTGCAGGCTGACCTTGGTTTCCTCGCGACCCGCCTGCCAATGGCGCTGGAACGCTTCCTCCTCACGAAGGTGGACCAGCATCGCCGGGCTCCCGGCCCGGCGGCTGTCCATCTGCAGGCGCTGGTTGGTGATGACCACTTCGGCCTGCCCCTGCAGCAGGAAACTGGCGGTGAGACCCGCAGGCAGGCAGTTCTGGCTGCGGCCGCCGACCATGTCCTGGCTGCGGCTGAGGTAGAGCACCAGGCCGCTGTCCATCGACTGCACCTGCTGCCAGCCGGCCAGCACAGGCAGCGCATCGGGGAGACCCGATTCAAAGTCGACCCGGCCGCCCAGCGCGTGGGCGGCGCTCATCAGTTCGGCGCAGGAATAGACCTGCATGCAAGGCACCCGCGAAAGCTGTCGTGCCTAAATTTTCTTTCGTCGCGCCTAAACTTTCAATGGTATTGCAAATTATTCTCATTTGCGGGGGCTCGCTGCCCCTTTCCCCTGTTCAGCAAGAAGGTCGATGGCGATGGGTCTGGTGATCAACGAGGCGGTGGTGCTGCGTGCCGTCTTCCATGGCGCGGTGGATGCGCACCAGATCCGGTACTGGCTGGACCGCGTGCAGGCGCTGATCGATGCCCACCGTCCCTTCTACTTCGTTGCCAGCACCGCGCCCGGTGCCACCTTCTGCGACGATTACCGTGCCCTGCAGGCGGTCTGGTACAAGCAGTACAAGGCCGCCTTCCGGCGGTACTGCCGGGGCCTGGTGCGCATCGCCAGCGATGCCGCCGATCAGCAGCGGCTGGACACTCCGGCGCTGCATGCGGCCTGGGCCGTGCCGTACTTCGTCACCGCCGATGCCGGCGCGGGCATGCGCTGGATTGGCGAGCACCTGGAGCAGGCCGATGCGCACTGAGCGCGCCGCCGCTTCGCCGTTCGGCCTGGGTGTGATCGTCGCGCTGTACATGGCGCATGCCTTGCCCCTGTATTTCTACAACGTGGCGGTACCGGCCATCCTGCGTAGCCAGGGCGTGGATCTGCGCTGGATCGGCATGTTGTCGCTGCTTTACCTGCCGTGGGCGCTGAAGTTCCTGTGGGCACCACTGGTGGACCGCTGGCATCTGCCGGCCCTCGGTCGCCGCCGCAGCTGGCTGTGGCTGACCCAGCTGTTGCTGCTGGCCGGGATCCTGGTGCTGGCGTTCACCGGCCTGGATCATGGCCTGGTCGTGTTCGTGCTGGTCGGCATGTGGATCTCGAGCATTGCCGCCACCCAGGACATCGCCATCGACGGCTACACCGTGGAGGCGCTGGCGCCGGCCGAGCACCGGTTGGGCAGCATGGCGCAAAGCGTGGGTGTGGCCCTGGGCAGCATGATCGGTGGCGCCGGTGTGCTGTGGCTGTATGAAACCCGCGGCTGGAGCGTGGCCCTGCTGAGCCTGGCCGCAATGAGCGCACTGACCCTGCTGGCAGTGCAGCGGATCAACGAAACGCCGGCCAGGCCCGACGCGCCGCGGCCGAGCATCCTGCGTGCGCTGCGTCGTCGCGAACTGCGCTGGGCGCTGCTGCTGATCGTGCTGTACCGGCTGGTGGAAGCGCCGGCCATGGCGATGATCAACCCGCTGCTGGTCGACCAGCAGTTCAGCCTGACCGAGATCGGGTTGCTGATCTCGGTGGGCGGCGCCGGTACCGGCATGCTGGCTGCGGTGGGCGCCGCCTGGCTGCTCAAGCAGCGCCGGGCCGAGCAGTTGCTGATGCACGCTGGCTGGTGGCGCACCGTGTTGTATGTACTGCTGGCGTTGATGCTTTACAGCGGTGCGATGGCGTCGTCACGGTGGGGCCTGGGCGTGCTGGTGATCGCGCTGCTGGCGCTGCGCTATGTGGCGATGACCAGCCTGTATGCCCTGTTCATGCGGGTCAGTTCGCGTGCCCAGGCCGGCACTGACTTCACCTTGCTGGTGTGCTTCGAGCTGCTGGTCAATTTCATCGGCGGTGCATTGTCCGGCTTCCTCGCCAAGGGACTGGGCTACCCCATCTACTACATCGCGCTGGCGGCAGTTTCGGCGCTCGGGTTGCTGCTGTGCCGGCCGCTGATGCGCCGCTTCGCAGCACCCACGAACTCCCCCTGATACGCAACGAGGACACCATGCGGCATACCGCAGCAACCCTTCCGCTGGCGATGCTGGCGTTGGCCATCAGTGGCCAGCTGGCGGCGCAGAATACGTCCGCTACGGCTGGCACCCGGCAACTGGATGCGGTGAGTGTCACCGCCGTGCGAGGCGCACGCAGCGTGGCCGAGATCGCCGGCACCGTGTATGCCATCGAGCGCGAGCAGATTGCCCCGCAGATCACCGCCGGGCGCAGCACCGCCGACATCCTCGGCCAGCTGGTGCCGTCGCTGGCGCCGGCCAGTGGGACCACCAGCAACTACGGCATGACCATGCGTGGCCGCAGCGTGCAGGTGATGATCGATGGCGTGCCATTGACCGGCGCACGCGATGGGTCGCGCCAGCTCAACAGCATCTCGCCGACCATGATCGAGCGCATCGAGGTGATCTCCGGCGCCACCGCGCTGTATGGCGCCGGTGCCAGTGGCGGCATCATCAACATCATCACCCTGCAGCCCGGTGAGCAGCCGGTGCAGCTGGCCAGCCAGTTCGGCCTGCGCAGCCCCTCGCATCTGTCCAGTGACACGCTGGCCTGGAACGCCGCGCAGACCATGACCGTGCGCGGCGATCAGTTCAGTGGCGCGTTCGGCTTCGCCTATGGCCGGCAGGGCGCATCGCTGGATGCGCATGGCCGCCGTATCGGCCCGGAGATCGCGCAGACTGATCGGCAGGACACCGAGACCCGCGAACTCAATGCGCGCTTCGATTGGACGCTGACGGACAGCCAGCGGTTGAGCGTCGGCGTACGCTGGTTCGACGATCAACAGGACAGTGATCACGGCCCCGACTATGGCCCGCGCCTGGCCGCGCTGTTCAACCCTGCATTCACGCCCAGCCACCAGGCGCTGCCCGGCCTGCAGCTGGAGGCGCAGCCGCGTACCCGGCACCAGGGAGTGAATGCGCAGTACCGCAACCGCGATGTACTGGGCGGGCAGGAACTGAGCGTGGAAGCCTATTACCGCAACGAGCAGGGACGCTGGTTCCCGTCGGTGTCGACCCTGGTGCATCCGGCACTGCGCGGGGGCTTCGCCTATGTGGCGATGCAGTCCAACACCGAAATCGACGTTTGGGGCCTGCGCAGCGCGCTGCACAAGGATTTCCAAGTTGGTGGCCGCAGCCTGCAGCTGTCATACGGTGTGGACCACGAGCGCGAGCAGGACAGCCAGCGCGGACAGATGTATGACATCAACCGCTTCATCGCCAGCAATGGTCTGGATTACCGACCGACAGCGCAGTACGCGATGGGGCCGGACGTGCGCGTGGACACCACCGGACTGTTCCTGCAGGCCGACCATTCGCTCGGCGAGCGCTTCAGCGTGCAGGCCGGCGTGCGCCACCAGATCCTGCGCAACCGCGTCGAGGATTCACTTCCCTACACCGAAGCGATCACCGCCGACGCCGTTGCGGGGTACACGCCGCGCCTGCTGCAGGGTGGCCGCGTGCGCCACGCGCAGACCCTGTTCAATGCCGGCGTGGTGTACCGGCTGGACGCATCGCAACAGCTTTTCGCGAACTTCTCGCAGGGATTCAGCCTGCCCGATACGCAGCGCATGCTGCGCGATGTGCCGGCGAGCTTCGTCATCGACAGCCGCAACGTCGGCCCGATCAAGGTCGACAGCTATGAGCTGGGCTGGCGCCGCAGCGATGCATCGCTGCAGAGCGCGGTGACCGCGTTCTACAACCGCTCGGACAAGACCGTGCAGTTCAACCGTGACTACAGCGTGTCGGTGGCCGACACCGATGAGCGCGTGTGGGGCGTGGAGGCCAACCTGCGCTACACGCCGACGGCGCAGCTGGAGCTGGGCGCCAGCCTTGCCAGCACCCGGGGCCAGTACCGCGATGCTGCCGGACGTTGGCGTGAGCTCAATGCGTTCCGCGTTTCACCCTTGAAGGCTGGTGTGCATGGGCAGTGGCGCTTCGCCAATGACAGCCTGCTGCGCTTGCAGGGACAAGTGGTGGGCGGGACCGATCGTGCCTGGCGCGATGCGCCACTCGCAGCGATCAGTCCCAGCATTCGCGCCACCCCGGCGGCGAAGATCCACGGCTATGCGGTGTTCGACCTGATCGGCGAAGTACCACTGGCAGGCGGCCGCTTCAGCGCGGGCATCTACAACCTGGCCGATCGTGACTACCGCACGGTCTATGGCCAGCAGGCCGAGGCGACCTACGGAAAGATGTCCAGTCTGCCGGCGGCAGGGCGGACCTTCTCGATCGGGTACCGGGTGGAGTACTGAGCCGGACGACATCCCCCTACCGTTCGTCGGCCCATGACTTCCGGGGGGTTGACTACAGTTGTCGTCACTCAGAAAGTGGCGACACGTGTAGTCAAGGGAGTGGTGTCATGCGTGGCAAGACGATCGGGGACCAGGAGCTGGCCCTGCTGCAGTACATCGATGAACATGCGCCGGCCAGCGTCGGCGAGGTCGCCAGTGGCTACGGCGAGGCCCGTGGCCTGGCCCGGTCCACCGTGCTGACGATGATGGAGCGGCTGCGGGCGAAGGGGTATCTTCGTCGCCAGCAGCAGGACGGCGTCTACCGCTACCAGGCCACCCGTGGCCCGGAAAGCGTGCTGCAGGGTGCAGTGGCCCAGTTCGTCGACAACACGCTGCAGGGCTCGGTGTCGCCGTTCGTGGCCTACCTGTCGCAGCGCCAGCAGGTCAGCGACAACGAGCTGGCCGAGCTGGAAGCGCTGGTCGCCGAACTCCAATCGCGCCGCCAAGAGGGCTGAGCCATGGACACCACGATGCTGATCCTGTTGTTGGAACGGCTGGGCTGGACCAGCCTGCAGACCGTGCTGCTGGTGGCCCTGGTGTACGGCGTGTGCCGCGCACTGCCGTCCCTGTCGGCGGCCACCCGCTGCCGCCTGTGGTGGCTGGTTTCGCTGCAGGCCGTGCTCGGCCTGTTCTGGAGCCAGCCGCTGCAGCTGGCCTGGCTGCCGGCACCGCAGGCGGTGGCGATGACCGCCACGGACGTTGCCGCAGATATGGTCTACCCGCTGGCGCCGGACGCCTCGGCGCAGCTGCTGGCGACGATGCCGGTGCCTGCAGCGGACGTGCCGGCAGTTGCGTGGTGGGCCGTTGCACTGGCTGTGCTGTGGGCATCCGGTGTGCTGCTGATGGCCCTACGCACCTTCGGTGAGTGGCGCCGCTGCCGGGCGCTGCTGGCCGCCGCCTATCCCTGCGAGGACGAGGCGCTGGTGCAGGCGCTGCAGCTGGCCTCCGATGCCCACGGCGTACGCCCTGCGCCGCGGCTGTGGATGAGCGCGCAGGTGGACGCACCGCAGCTGGTCGGCCCGTTCCGCCCGGTGCTGCTGCTGCCGGCCGGCGACAATGCCCTGCAGGGCGATGCGCTGGACCTGGCACTGACCCACGAGCTGCAGCATCTGCAGCGGCGCGATCTGCAGTGGGGCCTGCTGCCCGCATTGGCCCAGCACCTGTTCTTCTTCCACCCGCTGCTGCGCTTGTCGGTGCGCGAATACGCACAGGCCCGCGAGGAAGCCGTGGATGCGGCCGTGGTCGGCCAGCACGGCGCGAGTCGCCAGGCCTATGGCCGCCTGCTGTTGCAGCTGGGCGTGGCACCGCAGCCACACCTGGGCGTGGCCAGCGCCGCGCCGAACACCACCAGCCTCAAGCGCCGCCTGCTTTCGCTGCAGTCGCGCCGGTCCTGCCCGCGCATCCTGGCGATGGCGTTGACCGCTGTCGTCGTTGTGGTGGGCGTGGCACCGATGCGGCTGGTGGCGGCGCCAGTGCCGCCGGCACCGCCGGCGCCTCCGGCCGCACCGAAGGCCGTGGTGCCGCCGCCCCCGAAGGCTCCGAACGCGCCGCCCGCACCGCCTTCGGCCGCGCGCGTTCCGGCCGTGCCGGTGGCGCCCGCGCCGCCTGCCGAGCCGGCCGATGTCGAGGCGCTGTCAGGCCCGGACGATGCCGATGTGGCGGTCGACGTGGATGTCGATGTGGATACCGACATGCACAGTGAACATTCGACTTCCCACACCACCTCCATCACCACCTACGGGCGCCTGGACCTCGGCAAGTCGCCGTCGCAGGCCTACGTGCTGGTCGATGGTGATTCGACCTTCGCCAATGGCGGCATCGACGATGTAACGGTGGCGCGCAGGCAGCTCGGCAAGGGGCCGGCGCTGTGGTTCCGCCAGGGCGACAAGCGCTATGTGGTGCGCGACCCGATGCTGATCCAGACCCTGCAGCGCGCCTACAGCGGCGCCGCAGACCTCGGTCGCCAGCAGAGCGAACTGGGCCGCCAGCAGAGTGCGCTGGGTCGCGAGCAGGGCGAACTCGGCAGGCAGATGGGTGAGATGGGCCGCCTGCAGGGCGAGGAGTCACGCCGCATTGCGCTGGCCGCCGCTGAGGTAGCGCGCAGCGCGATGGCCGCCCACGACATCAACCGTGAGGCCGCCGCAGAAGCAGCAAAGGCGGCGCGTGGTGCGACCAGCGATATGGCCGTTGCGCGTGAGGCTGCACGCGAGGCCGCCGCCGAGGCACGTCGTGCGATGCAGGAAGCCCGCAGCGAGGCCGCGCAATCCGGCCGCACCCGTGACATGCAGCGCCTGGCCAGCCAGCAGTCCGAACTGGCCAGCCGACAGGCGGCACTGGGCAGCCAACAGGCCGCGTTGGGCGAGCGTCAGGCGCGCGTACATGCGCAGGCATCGCAGCAGGCGCAGCAGGTGATCGCGCGCGCACTGGCCAGCGGCAAAGCCGAGCGCCTCTGAAACGGCGGTAGCGCCGGGCCATGCCCGGCGAGCGCAGCGGCACGCCTGGAGAGGGAAGGCGCCGGGCATGGCCCGGCGCTACCCACCGGGCGATCAACCGCAGCTGGCGCGTTCGATCCGGTTCTGCGCATCTACCTGCACGGTCACGCGGTCCTGGCGGAAGTCCATGGTCACCGCCATGCCCGGCTTGACCACCCGTGCACCGCGCGCGCCGCTGGCGGTCACCAGTTTCTTGATCGTGGCTTCGTCGGCGGTCTTGCCGGTGAAGGCTTCCAGCGCCTCCGGCTTGCATTCGTGCGCGGCATCGGCCACGGGCGCTGGCGCGGGATCGTGGGAGGTGCTGCTGCCAGCGTGACTGCAGGCGGCCAACGGCAGGATGGCGAGCAGGACCAGGGGATTGAGGCGCATCGTCGGGCTCCAGGCGTGGATGGTGGCGGCAGTGTCACCGCTGCCACCGTCAGGCCGCGTCAACGCCTACTGCCCGACCAGCGCCAGGGTTTCGCGTTCACGTTGTTCTTCCCGTACCAGCCGCTGCAGCAGCAGGGCCAGGGTCACCACGTCCTGGTGGTTGTGGTCGGCCACCCGGCGCAGGTTCACCGCGTCGCCGCCGCGCAGGAAACGCAGCCATGCGCCGGGCGCTTCCGAGCCGGGCAGGTCATCCTCGCGCACCACGCGCAGCAGCTGGCGTTCGATGGTGGACAGCTTGCAGTTCTCCCACGTGCCGCGATAGCGGCGGCGGGTCGGATAGAGCAGGTCGACGTGATCCAGCGCTGTAATCGGGCAACGCTGGCGGGCCAGTCGGTAGCGCGCCTTCAACAGGGGTGCATCGTAGCTGCGGCCGTTGTAGCTGCAGAACACGGTGGACGGCTGCAGCCAGCTGGCGAAGGTGGCCAGCATCGCGTCCTCGGCGGCCATCGTCGACATCAACAATTGGCGGATGCGCAGGCCTTCGCCGCGTTGCGGGCACACATGCCAGTCGGCCGCGCCGATCATGAAGGCACGGGTGCCGGTGCCGCCGGCCAGGCCGGTGGTCTCGGTATCGAAGAACAGCAGGTCGCGTGGAGCCACGTGTTCGCCTTCGCGGCGGGCGAAATCCAGCGACATCGACTGCGCCGGAATGGGCTGCGGCTGCAGCGATTCGATCAGGAACAGGCCCGGTGCGATTTCCTCGCCAGGCAGCTGGCGATCCTGCGCGCTGGCCCGTGCAGGTGCAGGGCCGCCTCGCGTGCGCAGGCCGAGCAGGCGATGCAGGCTACCCACTTCCGGCCGACGTAGCGGTGCGGGTGTCGGTGTGGAGGCCGCTGCGCCAGTCGCCTTGTGGCGGATTTCCTGTTCGACCCAGGCGAACACCGAACGCTCGGCCGGTGGTTGCCGCGCATCGTTGGCGGCAACCGGTGCCGGCGCTGCGGGCGGCGGCTCGGGCGCAGCCGGCGTGACTGCTTTCGGGTCACCGGCCTGCTTCCGCAGCAGGCGCAGCTTGTCCAGGCTCAGGCTCACGGGGCCAGCAGCTCCATCGGATCGCGCGTGGTCATCACCACGTCGGGCACGTGCTGGCAGGCCTCGGCATCGAACAGGTCGAGCACGCGCAGCGCCAGCGCACGCGGCGAAGTCTCATCTTCTTCCTGCGCGGCCAGCACCGGCCCGACACAGGCCGGGCAGCCGGCCTTGCAGTCGCAGCGCTGCACCAGTTCGCGCGCGCGCTGCACCAGCTCGGCCTGGCGCTGCCATAGCGGTTCGCTCAGGCCGACGCCGCCGGGGAAGTTGTCGTACAGATACACGGTGGGCACGAACTCCTGCAGCAGCTCCACCACACCGGGATCACCTTCGCTGCCACGCAGCTGGCCACGGCCGCTCTGGTCGGCGATCGCGAACCAGGAACCATCGCCGTTGCCCACGGACTTCTGCAGGTCACGCGCATCGGCCATCACCGCCACGGTGGCGACGATGTGCAGCGCATACGCCGCGCCGAGGAAACCATCGAGCGCATCCTGCTTGCTGGCGAACGCGCGCAGCAACAGCGCCTGCGGCAGCTGCCACCACACCGCGGTGGTATGCAGTTCCTGGTCGGGCAGGTTCACCGGGCCGTAGCCGATATTCTCGTGGGTGTAGTAGCGGATCTTCTTGTAGCCGGCCACGCGGCGCACCACGTGCACTTCGCCATGATGCGAATCACCACGGCCGGCCACGCCACCGTCGAAGCGGTCCAGCACCTTGAGCTTGGTGAAGTCGATGCTGTCGGTGTAGTAATCCACATGCGTGCGGGTGACATAGGCCTTGCGGCCGTCCCAGTCGAGCGTCTCCACCTGGTAGGGCGTGGACTGCACCATGTGGATGGCGCCTTCGTACAGGGTGAGTGCGGCAGCGGAATAGTCGACCTCGGCGATGATCTGCTGGCGGCCATCGCTGCGATCGACCACCACGAAGTTGCCATCGGCCACCGCACGCAGGCTGACCGCGTTCGCTGGATAGCTGTCGGCGATCCATTCCCAGCGTTCGCCTTCGCGGTGGATCACTTCTGTCTCTGCCAGCGCTTCCAGGAACACTTCCGGGTCGATCGGGCCGAAGCCATCACCGACCCGGAACGGCAGCTCGAAGGCTGCGCAGCGGATGTGGTCGAACAGGATCAGCGGCTGGTCCGGCGCGATGCGCGCGTGCTCAGGCGAGGCCTCGGCGAAGAAGTCCGGATGCCGCACCACGTACTGGTCCAGCGGCTGCGAACTGGCCACCATCACCCCAAGCGCCGGCTGCTGACGGCGGCCGGCACGGCCGAAGCGCTGCCAGGTGGCGGCCACGCTGCCGGGGTAGCCGTTGAGGATGACCACGTCCAGGCTGCCGATATCCACGCCCAGCTCCAGTGCCGAGGTGCTGACGATGCCGTCGATGGTGCCGGCGCGCATCGCACGCTCGGTCTCGCGGCGTTCGGTGGGCAGGTAGCCACCGCGGTAGGCGCGGATGCGTGGCGGCTTGCGCGGGTCGTGGTCGAAGATGTCCTTCAGGTACTTGGTCAGCACCTCGACCATCAACCGGGTCTGCGCGAACACCAGGGTCTTCAGCCCGGACTTGATCGCGATGCGCGCGATACGGTTGCTCTGCGAGCGCGCCGAGGCACGCAGGCCCAGATCCGGGTTGATCACCGGCGGGTTCCACAACAGCACCTGCTTGGGCCCGCTGGGCGCGCCGGACTCGGTGATGGCGGTGACCGGTGCTTCGATCAGCGCCTCGGCATGCGCCTGCGGATTGCCGATGGTGGCCGAGCACAGGATGAACTGCGGTTGCACGCCATAGAACGCGCAGATGCGCTTGAGCCGGCGCAGTACGTTGGTGACGTGGCTGCCGAACACGCCGCGGTAGGTGTGCACTTCGTCGATGACGATGTAGCGCAGGTTCTCGAAGAACTGCGCCCACTTGGTGTGATGCGGCAGGATCGCCTGGTGCAGCATGTCCGGGTTGGACACCACGATGTCGCCGTGCAGGCGGATCGCCTGCCGCGCATCGCCGGGAGTGTCGCCATCGAAGGTGAAGGCCTTTACGCCCAGATCGCCGGCACGGTTGAGTTCCAGCAGCTCGGCCACCTGGTCCTGGGCCAGTGCCTTGGTCGGGAACAGGTACAGCGCCTTGGCCTTGTCCTGCATCGCCGCGCTGACCACCGGCAGGGTGTAGCACAGCGACTTGCCGCTGGCGGTGGGGGTGACGATGGCCACATGCTCGCCACGCTGGCTGGCCTCCCAGGCCTCGGCCTGGTGGCTGTAGAGCTGCTCGATGCCACGTGCCTTCAGCGCTGCAGCCAGGGCAGGCGGCACTGAATCGGGCAGCGGCGCGTAGCGACCCTCGCGGCCGGGGATGGCGAAGCTGCCGGTGATACGGTCCTGGTAGCGGCGCTGCAGGCGCGCACTGAGCAGGGCGCCGTCGCGGGCCGGCAGGCCATCACGGGTGGCGAGCTTCTGCTCGGCATCGGCGGTGCGCTTGGCGAGTTCGTAAGCCATGGAAGATGGAGCCGGGACGTTTTTCGAGGGGTCACATGGCACCACATTCACGTCTCAGGATGTGAGACACCGCACACGGAGCGCGTGAATCGTTCAGTCCTCGCGTCCCGTGGTGTCGCCGCATCTCCCCTGGCTGAACAGCTGCCAGTGCAGCAACGAAATCTGAAGCCGGTATCCGTATCCTTGGGCGCTGGACGCAACCAACAGGGTGGATGGCTGTGGCACGACGTGGAACGCAGGGAGCCGTCCTGGCCAGCATGCTGCTGGCCGGTATCGCGCAGGCGCAGCAGGCCACGCCGGTAGCGGTGCCCGACCCAGCGCCCGAACCTCCTGCAGATGCGCCGGCGGCAACCACCGCGCCGATCTCCACCACCCTGCCGCAGGACAACGTCACCACCCTTGGCGAAGTGCGTGCGCTCAAGCCCGAAGACGAGCCGCTGGATCTGTACCGTTTCAAGAACCCGGTGAAGTTCGGCGACAACCGCTTCAGTCGCGACTGGAGCGAACCGCCGTCGCCGGAGCAGGTCAGCATGGGCGGTGGCTACATCATGATGGGCGTGGTCAAGGGTGTGATGGCGGCGGCCAAGGGGATCAACAAACTCACCGGCGGACCGGCGCAGATCCAGGCCGCCGTGGCGCGGCCACCGCCGGAGCTCAGTGCCGAACAGCAGCAGCGTGCGCTGCGGTTCTCCCAGGAGCAGGATGCCGGCGATGCACCGCCGGTGAAGTAGGCCGGTATATCCTGCCGGCTCCCCACCGCTAGTGCTGCCATGTTCCTGCGTTCGATCTGCCTGCTGGCCGCATTGCTGCCGGCGTCCGCCTTCGCCGATGGCATCGCCGGTGATGGCGCCTGCCGCAATGGCGCGTTTCCCTCTGAACAGAGCCGGTTCGCTCTGGCGCGGGTGGTCGATGCGCCCCGTCTGTACCTGCTTGGCGACATGGACGGCTGCCCGGCGAAGGGCGAACCGGCCTGCCGACAGCGCAGCTATGTGGTCAATGGCGATACCGTGGTGACCGGGCGTGATCTTGGCCGCTACCGCTGCGCGTTCTTCCCGAACAAGGTGGGTGGCAGTGCTGGCTGGGTGGACCGCAGCAAGCTGCAGGCGTTGCCGGTGGTCGTGCCGTCGCTGCAGGATTGGGCGGGCCACTGGAAGGACGGCGACAACGGCCTGCGCATCACCGTGCAGGGCGGGCAGCTGCATGTGGAGGGTGACGCCTACTGGCCCTCCGCCAACCCCACGCCGGAGCAGCGTCCCTACGGGCCGAACATGGGCCAGGTGGAAGCGCGCGCGGCGCCGCGTGGTGCCGATGTCGAGTTTGTAGAGGACACCTGCAAGGTGCGCGTGCATTCGCTGGGGGAGGTGCTGATCGTGGCCGACAACCGCGAATGCGGTGGCATGAACGTGCGCTTCAACGGCGTGTACCGGCGCGCGGGCACGCGTTGACCTCGCGGAAAGGCGCCAACCAAGCTTGGCATCTACCAGGGCAACCGGCCAGTAGATCCACGCCATGCGTGGATGCTGTCCGCGATCCAATCGATGGGCTCAGCGTCGCCGTTCCAGCCACCACAGCAGCGATGCGCACAACACGAACGCCAGCCACCAGGGCCAGCGCGAGCCCGGCACGTGCTGCATCACCAACGCGTTCGCCGACGTACTGGAGGCCAACGCCTGAGTGGTTGCATCGATCATCGCCTGCCGATGCAGTGCGGGTGCGTCCTTCGGGTCGAACACATAGCGCCAGACAACGCTGTCGCCGTGCTGCAGGCGCTGCCAGCCCGGTTCGCGGGGCCACCAGCCAGCGCAGCGCAGCGCCGACGTCGCGCCATCGACGATCAGGGATACATCGTCGCCACGCTTGTTGAAGACCTGCAGCGGCGCCTGCACACCGCACAGCGATTGTCGTTCGCCTGCCCAGCCGATCGGTTGCGGTGACCACAGCGCATCAGCGCTGCCCTGTGCACGTGCCAGCGTGGCCACCACGCCGCTCCACAGTTCGCCGTGGCGATCGTCGCGCCCGGCCAGTACCCAGCGCCAGCTGTCGGTCAGCGGCAGCAGGCCGATGCGGCCCTTGCCGGCAGCGCGCCAGCCACCGACAGCCTTGCCCGTGCCATCCTGCAGCAGGGCGGTGCTGCCCGGTGCCTGCAGCGCGAGTGCTTCCAGCGCAGGCAGGGGAGCATTGTGCGAGCTGCGGTCAGCCTCTTCGCCGTAGCCGGTCGGCAGCGTACCCGCGGCGAGCGGGCCACGCCGTGCAGCGAGGACCGCGCTGTCGCCGTCGCCGGGAAGTTCGAGGGTGCGGCTGCTTCCATCGCCCTGCACCGGCAGGCCCAGATCGCGGAGGCGCTGGCGCGCGCTGGCCGAAGGTGCGCCCGCACCGCGTACCAGCACGCCCAGTCCCTCGCGCAACGCCTGCCGCACGGCAGCCAGCTGGCCGGCACTCAATGCGGCCAGGCTGCGCTCGTCCAGCAGCAGCAGATCGCTGCGCGCGAGTGACGCCGCATCCAGCGCGACCGCGCCATCTCCCACGCTGACACCCGCCCCGGTATCGGCCTGCACCTGCACGCGGATGCCGGCATCGGCCGCCCAACGCCGCAGGTACTTCAGCTCTGGACCCGGCGCACTGGCGCGCACCATCAGGCGCAGCGGTGCGGCCGGCAGGGTCTGCTGCGGCACCGGTACGCTGTCCACCACATGGCCGTCGGCATCGAGCAGGCGCAGCTGGAACACGCTGCGGCCTTCGGCGCGGGCGATGCCGCTGAGCTTCACGCGCCCGTCCTCGGCAACGTCCGTGCGATCAACCACGCTGTCGGCGGGGTCAAGCAGCTCTGCTTTCGCTCTGGCCGCGCCACGCGCCTGTGCCTGGACGTCAAAACGAGCACCGGGAGCGACATTGGCCGGTGGTTGCAGTGCGATCCAGCCGCGCGGCTCCGGTGCGGCCTGCCAACGTACATCCGGTGGCAGCAGCGCGTCATGGTCACGTGCGGCCAGGCCCGCACCGACCAGTGTCAGTGTGGACGCCGGATGCTGGCGCAGCGCGGTGGCCAGGTCGGGAACGCGCTGTGCGCCGGGAATATCGGCAGCTTCCGGCAACAGCAACAGCGGGCCTTCGCTGGCCGGGAGCGCGCTGGCCTTGTCGGCATCGGTTCCGAGCACCACCAGCCCGCCTGCGGGTTGCTGGCGGGTGGGCGGCACCAGGCAGAAATACAGCAGCGCGGCGACGATGATCTGCAGTGCGATCATGATCCACCGGCGGCCAGGGTGCGCGGTGTCTCCACGCAGCTGGCGCACGCTGGCGATGACCACGATCAGGGCGAGTGCCAGTGCAATCCACAGGTTCACAGCGGAGGCGTTCATGGCTGCGCCTCCAGCGCATCAAGGTACCGCTGCCCCATCGCATCGGCGGCACTGCGCCGCATCACCTGCGGCAGCGGACGCTGCAGCGCCCGCCACAACTGTGCACGCAGGCGCTGGCGACAGTCGTGGCAACCGGGCTCGATGCGCAGCTGCTCGATGGCCGCAGCCAGATCGAGTGCATCGGGCAGGTAGGCCGCGTTGCGCTGCTGCCAGGTCGCGAGCGCATCCAGATCCGGCGCGCCGGTGTCGTCGCCGAGACGCTGCCAGGCTTCTACGATGGCCGGATCGGGCGGGGTGCGGGCGGCCAGCGGCAGTTCACGACTGGCCAGCCCGGCACGGTCACCGCCGAGGCGGCGGCCTTCATCGATCGGTGGCAGCTCCGGTCCGACCCGGGCCAGATAGATGCGCTCGGCCTGCTGCACCTGCTTGATGAAGCCCAATGCCTTGTAGGCAAACGGCAGCGCCTGCTCCGGGCGGCCCTGGCGCAGCTCGCCTTCGGCCGACCACATCTGGTCAAGCGCTGCCTTCAGCGTGGCACGGGTCTGCGGATCGAGCAGAGTGGCCGCCTCGGCATGGTCATGGGTGTGGCCGTACTCGGAGAGCACGTCGGTGGCGCTGCCGAACACCGGTGGCGTATCGGCATTGGACGCCTTGCCGCCGTGATCGTGGCCATGCTCATCGTGCGCTCCGGCCTCGGCGCCATGGTCGTGATCGTGATCGTCGTCGTGATCGTGGTCGTGGTCGTGGTCGTCTGCGGCGGGCGTATCGCTGGTGGGCAGGTCGCTGGTCGGCGGTGGCTTCGGCGCACCTTCGCTTTCCTCACCCAGGAACTGGCCGTAGCGCAGGCGCAGGATGCGCTGGTCGACACCGATCGCATCGCTGCGCTTCACGAAATCCTCGGCGGCCAGGCTGCGTCGTTGCCGGATCAGCGCTTCGGCATCGATGATGATCTGCCGCTGGCTGCGGAAGTAGGCCGGCAGGGTCTTCTTGATGCGGCCTTCCAGCTCTGCACCGAGTGCGACTTCGGCGCTGGGCAGGCGCAGGATCACGCTGCTGCTGCGTCCGGTCTGCGGCGTGGGCGCATGGTTGTCGCGCACCTCCAGCTGGGCGATGACATCGTTGCCCGGTTGTGCGCCCAGCGCAGCCAGATCAAGGGTGTGGGCGAAACGCCGCGCGGTGGCTTCGCCGCTGCCGGCAAGCGTGACGCTGCGCTTCACGAAGGTGATGTTCTCGCCGCTGCCCTGGGTGGTGGTGATCGACAGCGTTGCCTGCGCCGCGACACCGTAATCGTCGCTGGCCTCGAAGCGCAGCGCCCACTGGCGTTGCCCCGGCGTGCCCAGCACCAGGCTGGCGGAGGGCTCCAGCACGCGCACGCTGGGCGCGCGGTCGGCCACTACATCCAGCCGGTACAGGCGGGTTTCGGCCAGCGCCGGTTCGCTCACCACGCGGTACAGCACCGGCGTGCGTGCCACATCCTGCGCCTGCCACTGTCCATCGTGCTCGCTCAGCGGCAACCGGCGACCATCGTGGAACTGCAGCCATGCCTTGGCCGGTGCGCGGTCGAAGCGCAACGACCACGACAGCTGGCTGTCGGCGGCGACCTTTGCATCCAGCGTGCTCTGCGTCAGCGTGGCTTGCCCGGTGTAAGCCGGTGCGTCGATGCGCAGGCGACTGGACTGCAGTTGCAGCGGGCCTGCGGACGCCGTGCTGCCGGTCGTGGCGGAATGAACGGCTGCCGGGTCTGGGTTCGAACGCGGCCAGCCGAACGCGAGCAGGGCAACGGCCAAGCCACCGATCCAGCACAGCATCACCGCCAGGTGCGGCCAACGCGGACGCAGCTCCGGCATCGCGCGTTCCAGCGTGGCCAGCACATGCGCACGCTGGCGCTGCTGCAGCGGATTGAGTGCGGCGGCGTCGGCGAACAGCAGGTCGGCGCTGTCCTCGCTGGCACCGCTGCCATCGAGCTGGCGCTGCAGCCACTGGCGGTCCAGCTGGCGGGCACGTGCAGTGGCGAAGGCCGCGCAGGCGAGCAGGCTGACCGTGGCGACCACGCAGGCGATATCGAAACCGGACAGCCGCAGTGCGAGCGCCGTCGCAGCCAGCGCCCACGGCAGGCCCAGCAGCAGGGTGATGGCGGCGCGGCGACGACGCGCACGTTGCCAGGCATGCTGCAGCGTCTTCATGCGATCGCCCTGCGCCGCGCGCTGCTGGCCATCCAGCGTTCCAGTGCGAACAGCAGCACGATTGCCAGCAGAAGCCACGCCGTGGGCTCACGCACCGGCGATGCTGCGGCGGGCAGTGCAATCTGGCGCGGCGCCTGGTCCTGTGCATCGCCCACGCGTGGCGACGGCGGCGGCTGCAGGGCCAGCAGCAGGGAACGCGGCAGCTGTGGATCGCGCAGCGCGGTGTTGCTGGCGGCATCCCAATCACCCGGTAGTGACAGCAGGCGGCCAAGGCCGACACGTTGCTGCCACAACAGCGGCACGCCTTCGGCGCTGCGCAGCAGGACCTGGGCTTCCGTGGCGGGCTTGGCGGCGATCAGCACACTGCCGCCATCTTGCAGCCACGCCTGCCAGTTCGCCGGCAGTGCGTCGTTGCGGCTCCATACGCCGATCTCGCCGCGTTCGGGCAGGGCATCCGCCACCAGAGGAGCGAGCGGCGCCTGCACGCCCCACGCGCGCTGCAGTGCATTCAACCAGTGCTGGGCAGCGGCCGAAGCATCGCTGTGCACGCGCAGGCGCGGCGACGTTGCGGCACGCGGTTGCGCAGTGACCGGCATCGGCTGCGTGTGCCATTGCACCTCACGCGACAGCTGCAGGCGGGCGCCATCCAGGCCGGGCAGGGGATCGGGAACGTGCACGGTCAATGCGGTGCCAACGGGCAGCTGCGCGTCCAGTTCGCGCAGCAGGCTGGGCAGGGAGGCCGTGGACGCAGGTGGCACTTGATCAATGGCCGGGAAGCCCGGCGCCAGCCAATGCCAGTTGCCCGCTTCGGCGGTGCCGCGCAGAGCGGTCGCGTCCAGCCCTGGAGCAACGACCGTCCACGCAGTGGGGGCTGGTGCAGGCCCGGTCAACGCAGGCCGTGCCAGCAGCAAAGCCAGCGCGGCAAGCAACAGCAGGCGCACCAGCAGCAATGGCCAGTCATCGAAGCGGATGCGCTGGCGTGGCCGGATCTGTGCGCGCAGCCAGCGCAGCGCAGCGAAATCCAGCGGTGTGTACGGATGGCGGCGGGCGAGGTGGATCAGCAGCGGCAGCAGCCATGCGGCGAGCGCGGCCAGACCCAATGGGAACAGCAGGGTCATGCACCGCCCCCACGGCCAAACAGCGCCTGCAGTGGTTGGTCCAGGGGCTGGTCGAGCCAGCCGGTGGCGCTGGCGATGCCGCTGGCCTGCAGGCGCGACTGCAGCGCACTGCGTGCGTCGGCGAAGCGCTGCAGGTAGTCGGCGCGGATCGCCGCACCATCGCCCAGCAGTTCCTCGCCGGTTTCCGGATCGCGGAAGCGGTGGCCGGCATCGAACGGGAAGTCGCGTTCGTCGGCAGTCAGGATCTGCAGCAGGGCCACTTCACGGCGCGCGCTGGCCAGTTGTTCCAGCAGCACGATGCCGGCTTCATCAAAGCCATCGCCAATGGCCAGCAGCATGTCGCCGGGGCGTACGCGTTCCCACAGCGGGCGTAGTCGATCCGCCGATGGCCAGCCGCCGCGCGCCTGCAGCGCATGAAGTTGAAGGTGCACGCGGTCACGTTGGCGTGCGCCGCTCGCTGCGGGCACCAGCTGCAGTCCATCGCCATTGATCGCCAGCAGGCCGAAACGGTCGCCTTGCTGCAGGGCCAGTTCGACCAGGCAGGCGGCAACGCCGCGCATGTGGTCCAAGCGCGTGCGTTCCGGCGCCGCGCGGTCGGCCTGACCGGCCGAAGCGGTGGCATCGAGCAGCAGCCAGACCGTGATCGGGCTTTCGCGTTCGGATTCGCGCACGAAGAAGCGGTCCGAGCGCGCATACAGCTTCCAGTCGATCTGGCGCAGTTCGTCACCCGGCTCGTAGGCCCGGTACTGGGCGAACTCCAGGCCGGCACCACGGCTGCGGCTGGCGTGCTGGCCAATGCCGCTCGCACCGCTGGCCAGGCGCGGCCGCAACCGCAGCAGGCGCAGGCGCGCGCGCAGTTCGGGTGGCAGGGTCAACGACGTACCAGCGTTCACGCGTGGCTCAACCCGGGAACGGCACGGCCTGCAGCAGGGCGGCGACCACGTCGTCGGCACGCTTCTGCTCGGCCTCGGCGGCGAACGACAACAGCAGGCGATGACGCATCACCGGCGCGGCCAAGGCCTGCACATCCTCACGGGTGGCGGCGAAGCGGCCCTGCAGCAATGCGCGTGCTTTCGCCGCCAGCACCAGCGATTGCCCGGCGCGTGGGCCAGCGCCCCATTTCACCCATTGGTTGATTGCCGCCGGTGCGCCTTCGGCGGGACGGCTGGCGCGCACCAGGCGGGTGATCCAGGCCAGCACATCGGGGCTGACATGCACCTGGCGCACCGCGGCCTGCAGGGCAATCACCGCTTCGGCATCCATCACCTTCGGCACCGCGTCGGTGGCACCGCCGGTGGTCTGTTCCAGGATCTGCCGCTCTTCGTCCTCGCTCGGGTAATCCACCAGCACGTGCAGCAGGAAACGATCCAGCTGTGCTTCCGGCAGCGGGTAGGTGCCGGCCTGCTCGATCGGGTTCTGCGTGGCCAGCACGAAGAACGGTGCAGGCAGTGCATACGTGGTGCCTGCGTAGCTGACGGTACGCTCCTGCATCGCTTCCAGCAGCGCGGCCTGGGTCTTGGGCGGGGTACGGTTGAGTTCGTCGGCCAGCAGCAGGTTGGTGAAGATCGGGCCCTGCTGGAAGCGGAAATGGCGATGGCCGGTGCCGTGATCTTCCTCCAGCAACTCGGTACCGAGGATGTCGCTGGGCATCAGGTCGGGGGTGAACTGCACGCGCCGGAACTGCAGCTCCAGCGCCTGCCCGAGCGAGCGCACCAGCAGGGTCTTGCCCAGCCCCGGGGCGCCTTCCAGCAGGCAGTGGCCGCCGGCCAGCAGGCCGATCAGCAGCTGTTCGACCACGGTGTTCTGGCCCACCACCGCGCGTGCGAGCGCAGCGCGCAGATCGTGCAGGCGCGGCAGCAGGGAGTCGAGGTCAGCGGTGGTCATGGGCGTGCAGGTCCTATCAATTGTTCAACGCGTACATCACGATGTTGACGCCGAAGCGGGTGTTGTCTTCGGCCAGGAAGCGCTTGTTGCGCCAGTCGTAGTCCCACTCGCAGCCGTAGTCCTTGTTGCTGTAGAGCAGGCCCAGGCGGCCGTCGACCTCGATGCCTTTCAGGTAGTCGTGTACCAGGTCATCGCCCCAGCCATTGAGCTCGAAACTGGTGGCCGGTGGCCCGTCGGGGAAGCGGAAGAAGCTGCGGTACAGCGCGTGGCTGTTGGGCAGCTTCTGCAATGCTTTCGGTCCAAACAGGCGACCCATCTGCGCCTCGAACGAGGTGGCGAACAGGCCGTCGATATCATGGTTGCAGTCGTCGACGAAGACGAAGCCGCCGTTGCGCACATAGCGCACGAAGTTCTGCCGCTCGGCGGCATTGAACTCCACCAGTGTGTGCCCGGCGAGGTAGCAGAACGGCGCTTCCAGCATGCGCGGATCGGCCAGCGCCACCACGTGTTCCTGCGGATCCACGCGCAGCGAGGTGTAGTCGATCAGCGAGGTGATCAGGTTGGACGGCATGCGCGCGTCCACGTCCCAGTCGCCGGAGTCGTACTGCAGGCGGGTGAACCAGAAGTCGTAGCGGGAACTGCGCGGGCCTGCCTGCGCGAAAGCCGGCAGCGCCGCCGCCGAAGCGGCAGCGGCCAACCAGCGCAGGCAGGCCCGGCGATCCATCAGACGGCGTCGGACAGCGAGGTGAAGGTGAAATCGCGCAGCTTCATCGGCGGGATCATCATCACGTAGTTGGATTCATCGCCGGCCACGCGCACCGGCTTGCCCAGCTCTTCGATGTTGTTGAGCATGATCACCGGCGACTCGTTGAAGCGGAAGTTCTTCACCGGGTGCTTGATCTGGCCGTTCTCGATGTAGAAGGTGCCGTCGCGGGTCAGGCCGGTCAGCAGCACGGTCTGCGGATCAACCATGCGGATGTACCAGGTACGGGTGACCAGGATGCCCTTCTGGGTGCCGCGCACCAGCTCGGCGGTGCTCTTGTCGCCACCGCTCATCAGCAGGTTGCCCGGCGAGGCCTTGGCGGTCTTGCCCTGCTTCTGGGCCCAGAAGCGCGAGTAGTCCAGGTTGGCGATCTTGCCGTTTTCGATGATGGCGATGCGCTCGCGTGGCATGCCCTCGTTGTCCCACGGCAGCACCGGTGCGTCCGGGTGCCACGGGTCGGCGAACATGGTCACGCGCGGATCGTAGACCTGCTCGCCCAGTTTGTTGCCGCCGCCCTTCTTCGACAGGAAGCTGCGGCCTTCATCGGCCGAGCGTGCGCTGAAGAAGTTCATCATGAAGCTGATCAGGCCCGCGGCTGCGGCCGGTTCCAGGATCACCGTGTACTTGCCCGGCTCCAGCGCCTTGGCTTCGGCCGACTCGGTGGCCTTGCGCATGGCGATGCGGATGTCCTGGTCGGCCTTGAAGTCCGCTGCGTCCTTCAGGTTGCGGCCGACCCAGCCCGAACCGCGGCCGTCTTCGGTACGCACGGTGCAGGTGTAGTCGAAGTTGGTGGTGCGCTGGTAGGCGAAGTTGCCGTTGCTGTTGGCGGTGGCCTGGAAGCCCTGGCCGTCTTCGAGGAAGCCGGCGGCGATCAGGCCGTGGCCACGGCACGGGGCGATCGAATCGGCGGCGACCTTGGCGCGGAAGGCCGGATCGATCGCTGCAGTGGATTCGCTGAAGGTCGGGCTGGCGCGATAGCTCTGCTTGCCGATGGCCGGCATGAACTCCGGGTTCTCCGGCGCCAGGCGCGCCAAGTCTTCGGCGCGGCGTACCACGCGTTCCAGCGCGGCATCGTCGAACTCGTTGATCGAGGCGGTGCCGACGCGCTTGCCGAAGGCGACGGTCACCGCCAGTTCGGTGTTGTCGACGATGCCGCTGGTGGAGACATTGTTCAGCGCGAAACGGATGTTGCCGTTGATCGCACCGGCCAGTACGGCGGTGCACTCATCGGCCTTGGACAGGGCGATGACCTTGTCGAGGATGGCCTTGGCCTGGGCTTCGGTGAAGATACTCATGGTGTAAGGGCTCCTGACCGGTCAGCCGAGGCTGCGTGCGGTGTTGATGACATTGATGCCGTTGAAGCGCGCGGTCGACGAACCGTGCGAGACCGCCGAGACCTGGCCCGGCTGGCCCTTGCCGTCGAAGAACGAACCGCCCAGGCGGTAGTCGCGCTCGTCGGCCACGGCGGTGCAGGCATTCCAGAACTCCGGCGTGCGGATCTGGTAGGCCACGTCTTCCAGCATGCGGGTGATCTGGCCGTTCTTGATCTCGTAGAACAGCTGGCCACCGAACTGCGCGTTGTAGCGCTGCTGGTCGATCGAGAACGAGCCGTCACCGATGATGTAGATGCCGTTCTCCACGTCCTTGATCAGGTCGGGCACGCTCAGCGGCTTCTTGCCCGGCGCCATCGACACGTTGGCCATGCGCTGGAACTGCACGCTGGACCACGAGTCGGCATAGCAGCAGCCATCGGACTCGGTCTTGCCGAGGATGTGGGCCTGGTCGCGGATGGTCTGGTAGTCCACCAGCTTGCCGTTGCTGATCAGGTCCCAGCGCTTGCACTTCACGCCTTCGTCGTCGTACGCCACCGCACCGAGGCTGCCCTGCTGGGTCTTGTCGGCGAAGATGTTGACCAGCTCGCTGCCGTACTGGAAATGCTGTTCGCGCTTGTCCAGGGTGGCGAAGCTGGTGCCGGCGTAGTTGGCTTCGTAACCGAGCACGCGGTCCAGTTCCAGCGGGTGGCCGATCGATTCGTGGATGGTCAGCCAGGTGTGCGACGGGTCGAGCACCAGATCGTACTTGCCCGGCTTCACCGACGGTGCCTTCAGCTTCTCCTGCGCCTGCTTGGCGGCCGCGATGGCGTCTTCCTTCATGTCGTAGGAGGAGCTGTAGTTGACCACGCCATTGGGGCTGACCACCTTGCCGGCGGCGGCACCGTCCAGGTACTCGTAGCCCAGGCCCATCGGCGAGGACAGGCCCGAACGGGTGCGGAACTTGCCGCTGGTCTTGTCGATGGCGGTGACCGTCATCGGCGCCCAGATGCGGTGTACGTCCTGGTCGATGTAGGAGCCATCGGTGGAGGCGAAGTATTTCTGTTCGTTGACCAGGAACAGCATCGAATTGACGAAGCTGGCACCAGCGCCCATCGCCGCAGCGTTGACGTCCAGCAGCAGGCCGACCTTGTCCTTGATCGGCACTTCCATCGCATTCTTGTGGATCGGCGTGCGCCAGCTCACCTCACCGACGCCCGGCGCCTTGGCCAGCTGTACCGGAGCAGTCTGCACGCCGGCATTGGCCTTGGCGATCGCCGCGGCCTGCTGCGCGGCCCTGGCCACGTCGGCGGTGCCCAGCGCATTGGTGGCGGCGAAGCCCCAGGCCCCGTTGACGATCACGCGGATGCCCACACCGGTGGACTCGGTGTTCACTACGTTCTGCACCTTGTCCTCGCGGGTGATCACGAACTGCCGCAGGTAGCGGCCGATGCGCACGTCGCAGTAGGTGGCGCCGGCGCTGCGCGCGGCCTGCAGGGCGGCGTCGGCCAGGCGCTTTTTCAGCGCGGGGTCGAGGCTCGACTGCAGTTGCTCGGCGGCGATCGCCTTGCCGAAGAACGACGGCACGATCAGGCCGCCAGCGGTAAGCCCGGTCAGGGCCAGGAAGTCACGTCTGTGCAAGGCTGCTCTCCATGAAGGACGGGTGGCTCAAGCGCCGAGACTGCGCGCGGTGTTGATGATGTTGATGCCGTTGAAACGGGTGGTGGACGAACCGTGCGAGACCGCCGACACCTGGCCGGGCTGTCCCTTGCCGTCGAAGAACGAACCGCCGAGGCGGAAGTCGCGTTCATCGCAGATGGCGGTGCAGGCGTTCCAGAATTCCGGCGTGCGGATCTGGTAGGCCGCATCCTCGACCATGCCGGTGATCTTGCCGTTCCTGATCTGGTAGTACAGCTGGCCGCCGAACTGCGCGTTGTAGCGCTGCTGGTCAATGGAGTACGAGCCGCGGCCGTGGATGTAGATGCCGTTCTCCACGTCCTTGATCATGTCCTCCACGCTCAGCGGCGTCCTGCCCGGTGCCAGCGAGACATTGGCCATGCGCTGGAACTGCACGCTGGACCACGAGTCGGCATAGCTGCAGCCATGCGAGGCATCGCGGCCGAGGATGTGCGCCTCATCGCGCGTCGCCTGGTAGTCGACCAGGATGCCGTCGCGTACCAGGTCCCAGCGCTGGGTCTTCACCCCTTCATCGTCGTAGCCAACCGCGCCGAGGCTGCCCGGCTGGGTCTTGTCGGCGAAGAAGGTGACGATGTCGCTGCCCCAGCGGAAACCGGCATCGCGCTTGTCCAGCGTAGCGAAGCTGGTGCCGGCGTAGTTGGCTTCGTAGCCGAGCACGCGGTCCAGTTCCAGCGGGTGGCCGACATTCTCGTGGATGGTGAGGAACAGGTTGGACGGGTCCAGCACCAGGTCGTACTTGCCGGGCTTCACCGAGGGCGCCTTCAGTTTCTCGCGCGCCTGGCGGGCAGCGGCGATGGCGTCTTCAACCGGGTCGTAGGAATCGCGGTAGGCGGTGATGCCGCCCGGCAGCTGTACCTTGCCGCGCGCGTCGCCATCGAGGAATTCGTAGCCCATGCCCATCGGCGAGGACAGCCCGGCGCGGGTGCGGAACTTGCCGCTGGCCTTGTCGATGGCGGTGGCGGTGAACGGCAGCCAGATGCGGTGGATGTCCTGGTCGATGAACGAGCCGTCGCTGGAAGCGAAGTACTTCTGCTCGTTGACCAGGAACAGGGTGGAATTGATGTAGTCGGCACCCGCATTCAGTGCGGCCGCATTGAGCGCCAGCAGCAGCTCGACCTTGTCCTGGATCGGCACTTCCAACGCGTTGCGGCGGATGGGGGTCTGCCAACGCACCTCGCCGACCGCCGGGGTGGGCGCCAGCTGCACCGGGCGGGACTGGATGCTGGCATTGGCGCGGGCGATGGCGGTGGCCTGTTCGACGGCGGTGCGCACCGCCGCTTCGGTCTGCTGGTGGGTGGCGGCGAAACCCCAGGCACCGTTGACGATCACCCGCACGCCCACGCCGGACGATTCGCGGTTGGTCACGTTGCCGACCTGGTGCTCGCGGGTGATCACCGACTGGTTGAGGTAGCGCCCGATACGCACGTCGCAGTAGCTGGCCTTGGCCGAACGCGCGGCGGCGAGGGCGACCTCGGCCAGGCGCCGGCGCTTGGCCGGGTCGACCGGGGCCAGCAACTGCTCGGCGGCGATCAGCCGCGAATGCGGCAGGGTCAGGCCCGCCAGGCCCAGAGCGGAAAATGCCAGGAACTCACGTCGTTGCACAGCGTCTCTCTCTCACTTCCGTGCGGCCGGCAAAGGACCGATCCGATCACGTCAACTCCTCGACTTTCGCCAGCGCAGCGCGTCCGGGCAAGTGACTGCAGTCATGGTTGGGGATGTTTCGGCAGGGCTTGCAGCCCTGCACCTGCTCAATGCAACGGCAACGGCCAGAGCCAGAGCCAGAGCCAGAGCGGCATTCCGTGGGATGGCGGGGCGGTGTCGGAGTGCGGGGACGCCGCAAGTACGTCCCTGTAGGCTTGGCAGCCGCATCCATGCGGCTGACACCCCGCACTCCGACACCGCCCCACCTCTGACAGATCTCCGGGGCTGTTGGTAGGTGTCGACCTTGGTCGACACATCTGTCAGATATCGAAATGAATCCGGGGTCAGATCCGTTTTCCGCAGGAAAACGGATCTGACCCCAAGATCCCTTCCAGCAGATCGCGGAAAACTGTCGAAGGCGGGATGGGTCCGGTTGCGGGGGTGTCCGCGGCATGGATGCCGCGGCCAAGCCCCCAAGGACGGGTTTACGGCGTCCCCCGCCACCGGACACACTCCGCCATCCCGCAGGAGGCCAGCTTCTGCTGTTGCTCCGGCAGTTGCCGCGGCCTCTGCAGGTGCAGGGCGCAGCCCTGCTCATTACCCCCCTCGTGCACAATGAGGCCGACCCCGCCTGGACGCCGTCTCGATGTCGAGCAAGCCGTATTCAGAAGCCTGCGAACGCAACCGCGAACCGATCGCCGCTGCGCTCGACCCGTGGATGGGAGATCGCCACCGGGTGCTGGAGATCGGCAGTGGCACCGGCCAGCACGCGGCCTTCTTCGCCGAACGCTGGCCGTGGCTGCGCTGGCAGCCCAGCGATCATCCGGACCATCTGCCCGGCATCGAGGCCCGGCGTGCGGAGGCCGCGCTGCTCAATCTGCTGCCGCCGGTGGCGCTGCAGGTGGAACTGCCCCCGGCGCCGGGCCTGTCGTTGCCCGAGGGCAGCACGTTCGATGCCGCATTCAGCGCCAACACGTTGCACATCATGAGCTGGGAGCACGTGCAGGCGCTGTTCGCCGCGCTGCCATCGGTGATGCGCCACGGCGCGCTGCTGGCGGTGTACGGCCCGTTCAACTACGGCGGTCGCTACACCAGCGACAGCAACGCGCAGTTCGATGCGTGGCAGAGGACGCGCGATCCTCGTAGCGGCATCCGCGATAGCGAAGCGGTGCAGGCGCTGGCGGCCGACAATGGCTTCACCCGCCTGGGTGACGTGGCGATGCCGGCCAACAACCGCCTGCTGCTGTGGCGGCTGGGCTGATCAGGCGTCCGGCGACATGCTGGAAAGGCGTGCCGCTGCAGCGCGCAGCCCGTTGAAAATGGGTTCGGACACGTTTACGGGGAAATCACTTGGGAGCTGACGCGTGACCTGCTCGATGGCGGGTTCGACGGCTGCGATCAGCGCTTCGATCCACGGCTCTGCACCATCAGCGACACCACAGGCGCGTGCGGTTTCGTTCCAGTGGCGTCGTCGCACAAGGTGCAGCTTCCGGTGGTGGTTCTTGCCCTGGACGGACATGGCGAGCTGTGCATTCCGCGGGTCGAGCTGGTTTGGCCCCCTGCCCAGGATGGGATGCACCGACAATACGTCGTAGACGGGCGTCAGGCGGAAGCGTCCATCGGCTTCGAGGTAGACACTGAAGTTCTTGGCATGTCCATCGGTTGCAGCCAACATCCAGAAAAGAATCTGCGTCTTGAAGAAGGTCTCGCGATCCTTGAAATGCTCGGATTGTCGAAGCAGATCCATGATGGTCACGATGCCTGGGCCGCCATCGGATTCATACTTCCTGGCGGCGGGCAGACCGAAGACCTGGCACATGTCTTCCTGCGGCAGCCGCAGCCACCACCGGCGATCCGCAGAAAGGCGGCGGTCGAATCGCTCCACAATGAGCGCGCGTTCGTCCTTGAAGCGTCCCATCTGCGTATTCGCAACGGGGATTCCAAAGGCGGAAAGCAGCTGCATGCACAGCCATTCGTTCTCGACGGATTGGTGCATGTCCGCCCGCATGTTGCCCACAATGCCAAGCGGCAGCTTGAAGATATGGGTGGATGGGGTACTGCCGGTAGGAATGCACCACTGGCCAGCATGCAGCAGAAGTCCCGTCTTCTCCTGCGCACCGGCGATGGATATGCGGAACGCATCATCACTGGTGGGTGCGCCAGGCAGGTTCCCTGTCGTCACCTGACGCAGGATCGCAGCGACGCCTGATTCGTCCAACGCTTCGCACGTAATCTGCTGGATGTCCCCCGGTGTATGCGAAAGCGGCAGCAGTTGCGCTGCGCCGACGCAATCCCGGCCAATGGCTTCGAGAAGATCGAATGTGTCGCTGCTGCGCGTGGAGAACCTGTCGCGGATCCGGTTGCGGATGACACCGTTGTCGGGAAGAAGGTTGTCGAAGTAGTTGTTGACGACATTGCCCCGATGGCTCTCGCCCTCCGGGAGCAGGGGCAGTGAGAGTGACAACGGCCGGGACTGGGCGGAGCTGATCCACGAGTCGACGTACGAAAGCCGGGAAGAGCCGCTCCGGACATCATCCCAGAGCGCGACCTCGACACCATTCATCCAGACCCGCAGCGTACCCATGGCTCACCACTCCAACGTTGACGTTGTCTCCGGGGGACTTCGCTGCTGCAATCTGACTTCCAGACCCAGCACTGCCCAGACCCGCATCAGCCGTTCGAAGCTTGCCGATGCCGGGTCGCGCTCCAATGCGCCTACTGCCTGGCGGCTTATGCCGAGCTGTGCCGCCAACTGCGCTTGGCTCAGGCCCGCCTGGCGCCTGAACGCACGCATCAGCGGTGCCAGTTGTTGAGGTGTCCTCACCGTGTGCAGCGGCCTGTCCATATCGGCAGTCCCCGAGAAAGTGACCGTACGCGAGCGTGTACGCAAAGGATAGGTTGCATTACGACAAGCAACCTATCTCTTTCCTTCGCTGGAGGCAACCTATCAATTGCTATTTCAGTATGCAATCAATAGGTTGCTTTTACGCCGTCAGCGGCGCTCAAGCCACCTGCACGATATGCAGCGCCTTCGGGTTTCGCCACTGCGCCAGCAGGGCGGCTTCGCGCGCCTTGGCCTGCTCGAAATGCGCTTCCTTGACGTGGCCGAAGCCGCGGATGTGCTCGGGCACGCTGGCGATTTCCACCGCCAGTGCCAGGCGGCCGTCTTCCAGGCCGTCCAGCAGCAGCTGCACGGTGGCCTCGTAGTCACCGATCAGCTTGCGCTCCATGCGGCGTTCCTCGGTGCGGCCGAACACATCAAGTCGGCCGCCACGCAGGAACTTCAGCTTGGCCAGCAGGCCGAAGGCCTTGAACATCCAAGGGCCATATTCCTTCTTCAGCAACCGGCCCTGCTCGTCCTTCTTGGCGAACAGCGGCGGTGCCAGGTGGAAGCGCAGCTGGTAATCGCCCTCGAACTGCTGCTGCAGGCGGCGCTGGAAGTCACCGCTGGTGTACAGGCGGGCCACTTCGTACTCGTCCTTGTAGGCCATCAGCTTGAACAGGTAGCGGGCCACGGTCTCGGTCAGTGCAGTGGAACCGCCGATGCGGTCGGCTTCGGCGGCGCGCACGCGCTCGACCAGGCTGCGATAGCGGTTGGCGTAGGCGTCGTCCTGGTACTCGACCAGGAAGGCCGCGCGGCGCTCGATCATTTCGTCCAGCGAGCGCGACAGGCGGGCGTCGTCCAGCGGCAGGAACGCCACGTCGCCACCGTGCGAGGGCAGGCCACGCAGTTCGCGCTCGTCGCCGGTATTGCGCGGTGCCGCGGTGGCACCCCATTCGTTGCCTTCCCACTCACCCGGCGGCAGCGGATGCAGCGGCCCCGGGGTGGTTTCGGTATCGGTGTGGCGGTTGCGCACCAGGCCAGCAGCCTGCTGCACGGCCTGCGGATCGACCACGGCCAGGCGGCCCCAGGCGAAGGCCTGCTGGTTCATCGCTACGGCCGCGCCGTTGAGTTCGATGGCGCGCATCAGCGACTCGAACGACAGCGGCACCAGGCCCTGCTGCCACGCATAGCCGAGGATGAACAGGTTGGCGGCGATCGCATCGCCGAGCAGCGCGGTGGCCAGCTGGGTGGCATCCAGCAGCAGCGGTTCCTCGCCACCCAGCGCCACGCGCACACCGGCCACGATGTCGGCGGCGGGGAACTGCATGTCCGGGCGGGTGGTGAAGGTGCCGGGCATCGCTTCGTAGGTATTGAGCACCACCTGCGAACGGCCGGCGCGCACCTTCGACAGCGCCCAGTAATCGTTCACCACCACCATGTCACAGCCCACCACCAGGTCGGCTTCGCCGGCGGCGATGCGCACGGCGTGGATGTCTTCGGGACGACGGGCGATGCGGATGTGGGTGGTCACCGCGCCGCCCTTCTGTGCCAGGCCGGTCTGGTCGAGCACGGTCGCACCCTTGCCTTCCAGGTGGCCGGCCATGCCCAACAGCGCGCCGATGGTCACCACGCCGGTACCGCCGACGCCGGTGATCAGGATGTTCCAGGGTTGTTCCAGTGTGCTGCGGATGGTCGGTGCCGGCAGGTTGTCCAGCAGGGTGGAGGCATCGCGCTTGCTGCCCTTGCGCGGCTGGCCACCGTGCACGGTGACGAAGCTCGGGCAGAAACCATTCACGCAGGAATAGTCCTTGTTGCAGTTGGACTGATCGATCTCGCGCTTGCGCCCGAACTCGGTTTCCTTCGGCAGCACCGACACGCAGAAGCTCTTCTTGCCGCAGTCACCGCAGCCTTCGCAGACCAGCGAATTGATCAGCACGCGCTTCTGCGGATCTTCCAGCTTGCCGCGCTTGCGGCGACGGCGCTTTTCGGTGGCACAGGTCTGTTCGTAGATCAGGATCGAAACGCCCTTCACTTCGCGCAGGCGTTTCTGCACCGCATCCAGTTCGCTGCGATCATGGAACTCGACGTCGCTGGGGAAGTGCTCGCGCTGGCCGGTCCACTTGCCGATGTTGTCCGACAGCACCACGATGGTGTGGATGCCCTCGGCACGCATCTGCTTTGCGATGTCCGGCACGCTCAGCGGGCCGTCCACCGGCTGCCCGCCGGTCATCGCCACCGCATCGTTGTAGAGGATCTTGTAGGTGATGTTGACGCCGGCCGCGACCGCCTGGCGGATCGCCAGCGAGCCGCTGTGGAAATAGGTGCCGTCGCCCAGGTTCTGGAACACGTGGGGCGTATCGGTGAACGGCGCCTGCCCGGCCCAGGTCACACCTTCGCCGCCCATGTGGGTGAAGGTATCGGTGCTGCGGTCCATCCAGGTCACCATGTAATGGCAACCGATGCCGGCCAGCGCCCGCGAGCCTTCCGGCACCTGGGTGGAGGTGTTGTGCGGGCAGCCCGAGCAGTAGTGCGGTACGCGTGGGAAGCTGGCGCGAGGCAGCGCAAGCTCGGCTTCCTTTTCCTGCATCCACTGCAGGCGCTGCTCGATCGACTCGTTGTTGAAGAACTTCTGGATGCGGCGGCCGATCACGCCGGCGATGGTGGCCGGCGTCAGCTCACCGGTGGACGGCAGGATCCACTCACCGCTCTCGTCGTACTTGCCGACAATGGACGGGCGCTGGCCCCAGCTGGCCGGCCAGTTGAAGAACTGTTCCTTCATCTGGCGCTCGATGAAGGCACGCTTCTCCTCCACCACGATGATGTCTTCCAGGCCCTGCGCGAAGCGCGCGATGCCCTGCGGTTCCAGCGGCCAGGTCATGCCGACCTTGTACACGCGGATGCCGATGTCGGCGCACGCGGCTTCGTCCAGGCCCAGGTACTCCAGCGCCTGCAGCACGTCCAGGTAGCTCTTGCCGGTGGTGACGATGCCCAGCCGCGCGCGCGGCGCATCCATCACCACCTTGTCGATGCCGTTGGCGCGGGCAAAGGCCTGTGCGGCCTTCACCGCATAGCGGTGCAGGCGCATTTCCTGGTCCAGCGGCGGGTCTGGCCAGCGGATGTTGAGGCCACCCGACGGCATCTCGAAGTCTTCCGGCAGCACGATGCGGCGCGCCATCGGATCGACCTGCACCGACGCCGACGATTCCACCGTCTCGGCGATCGTCTTGAAGCCGACCCAGCGGCCGGTATAGCGGCTCATTGCCCAGCCGAGCAGGCCCATGTCGAGGATGTCCTGCACGCCGGCCGGGTTCAGCACCGGCATCATCGCGCTGACGAACTCGTCTTCGCTGCCGTGCGGCAGGGTCGAGCTGCGGCAGGCATGGTCGTCGGCCGCCAGTGCCAGCACGCCACCATAACGCGAGGTGCCGGCTGCATTGGCGTGCTTGAACACGTCGCCGCAACGGTCCACACCCGGGCCCTTGCCGTACCACATGCCGAACACGCCCTGCACGTTGGCACCGGGGAACAGGTTGGTCTGCTGCGTGCCCCACACCATGGTCGCGCCCAGGTCCTCGTTCAGGCCGGGGGTGAACTTCACCTTGGCTGCGTCCAGATGCTTGCGCGCGCGCCACAGTTCCAGGTCGAAACCACCCAGTGGGCTGCCGCGGTAGCCGCTGACGAAACCGGCGCTGTCGATGCCTTCGGCGGCATCGCGCAGGCGCTGCATCAACGGCAGCCGTACCAGCGCCTGCACGCCACTCAGGTAGATCCGCCCCTCGTTGCGTGTGTACTTGTGGTCGAGCGTGTAATCACGGTCGAGCAGGTCGGCGGAAGAGGGCGAAGTGAGTTGCGCGGTACTGGTCATGGCTGGCCCGGTGAGGATCGGCTGGCACCGGCCGCGTGCAGGCACGCGGCGGGAAAGGCGCGAATTGTAGCAGCGGGGCCGCGAGGCCCCGGCACTCGCGCCAGTGGCGGCGCCGGGGTTAGGATCGGGGGGAGAGAGGGAGGCTGCGCTTGCGGCCTGGGGAGAAGGGATGTCAGTTTCAGGAAAGATCCTGGCCAGCGTGCTGCTGGCTTCGGGAGCGGCCACTGCGTGGGCCGCGCCGGCCCTGCCGGCACCACAGGAGTTCTACTTCGACAGCGACCTGGCCGCCACGCCGATGGTGGCGATACAGGGCGAGGGCGATGAGCTGGTCACCCAGCTGGTCAAGCTGCGTGAACGCGGCCGGCGCGCGGTTGAGGCGACGGTGCAGCTGGCGTCAGTGGCTGGCGCCCAGGGCCGCAGCGAGCTGGCCGAGCAGCTGTATGGCGAAGCCTTGAAGGAGGCATCGGCACAGAGCAGCAGTGGCCGCAGCGTGCGCTGGAACTACGGATGGGATCTGTTGCGCCAGGGCAGGGTGGAGGCGGCACTGGAACAGTGGCTTTCATCGGCCGGCAACGCCCGTACCAAGCCCAGCTGGGTGCCACCGACCTACGCGCTGGCGCTGTGGCGGCTGGGGCAGAAGCAGGAGGCAGTGCAGTGGTACGCCGCTGCGGTGCGTACCGAGCCGTCGCAGTGGAATACCACGGCCAACTATGGGCAGCTGCTGCCGCAGTGGCGTGAGGATGAGCGCGCGACGCTGGCTGAGGTGCAGCAGGCCTGGGCGGCCGCACCACCTGTCTGGCCCTGAGGGAAGGGGTTCGGCCGGGTTGCACCCGGCACCCGCAGAGGCAACAGCCAAAGCAACAGCAACAGCAACAGCAACAGCGGGCAATCTGTGGGATGGCGGGGCGGTGTGGGTTGGCAGGACACGCCGTAAACCCGTCCATGGGGGCTCGATGGCGCCATCCATGGCGCCAACGGTCCTGCCAACCCACACCGCCCTGCCTCCGACAGTTCCCTGCTGCTGGTAGGTGTCGACCTTGGTCGACACGGTAGATCCACGCCATGCGTGGATGAATCTGTAACGGAATCGACTATTCGATATCTGATCGAAGAGCAGCCGAGCGTGGTCTCGGCTCTACAGAAGGCGGCCAACCAACCGGCTTTTGCTTTTGCTTCTGCTTTTCTTTTTTCTTTTACGTGGCGGACGCACTCGGAAATTGTCAGAGGCCGGGCGGGATGGGTTCGCGGGGGTGTCCGCGGCATGGATGCCGCGGCCAAGCCCCCATGGACGGGTTGACGGCGTCCCCCGCGAATCCATCCCGCCCGGCCAAGCGCGGCTTTTGATGTTCACAGTCAACCAACCGCCACGAGGGGCTGCGCCGTTCGCTGGAAACCCCTCAGTCGTCCGCGGAAACCGTCCGCCCCGACGCCCACGCCCGCAGTGCTTCCACCTGCTCGGCCATCAGCACCGACAGCGGGCGCGTGGCGCGGATCTCGTTCATCAGCAGCTCGGTGTCCAGCGGCCGGCCCTCGGCATGTGCCGCATACAGGCCGGCCACGATCGCCTGCTCGATCTCGGCGCCGGAAAAACCATTGGCGGCCGCCGCCAGCGCGGGCAGTGCGAAATCATCGGCGTTGAGCTGGCGCCGGCCCAGGTGCAGCCGCAGCAGTTCCACGCGGACCTCCGGCGAGGGCAGGTCGACGAAGAAGATCTCGTCGAAGCGCCCCTTGCGCAGCAGCTCGGCCGGCAGTTCGTGTACCTGGTTGGCGGTGGCGACGATGAACACCGGCGCTTTGCGTTCGGCCATCCAGGTCAGCAGGTAACCGAGCACGCGGCGTGACACGCCGCCGTCCTCGCCTCCGCTGGCCAGGCCCTTTTCGATCTCGTCCATCCACAGCACGCAGGGCGCCAGCTGCTCGGCTGAGGCCAGTGCCTGACGCAGGTTGGCTTCGGTCTCGCCGTGGTACTTGTTGTACAGCGCGCCTACGTCCAGGCGCAGCAACGGCACGCCGAAGCCGGCGGCGGTTGCCTTGGCCAGCATCGACTTGCCGCAGCCCTGCACGCCCAGCAACAGCATGCCGCGCGGCGGGTCCAGCCCGGCCGGCGCCGAGCCGGCGATGAATGCGACCCGGCGCTGGTTGATCCAGCGCTTGAGCCGGTTCGCTCCGGCCACGTCGCCGAAGCGCGCGCTGTCATGTTCGAAGAACAGGTGGCCGCTGCGGTTGAGCAGCTCGAACTTCAGCCGCGCCAGCTGCGGCAGGTCGTCGTCGCGCAGTGCGCCGTCGGCGTAGATCAGCTGGCGCGCGATGCGCCGGGCATCGACCAGGCTCAGGCCCTGCAGGTTCTTCAGGATCTTCTTGACCGCTTCGCTGTCGACTTCAACCCGACGACCACCATGCTCGCGTGCATAGGCATCGGCCTCCTCGCGCAGCATCTTCAACAGGGCGTTGGCATCGGGCAGGCGCGGGTTGAAGCGTACCGCCAGCGCTTCCAGCTCGGCCGGCAGTTCGACCTTGGCACCGATCAGCACCAGCACGTGCGGCTCGCTGTGGCGGCGCTGGATCAGGTCGCGCAGGGCGCGCTGGTGGCTGGCATAGCCCAGGTAGGGGTGGAAATCGAGCAGCAGGTAGACCCCGCGCTGGTCGGCCTGGCGGATCATCTGCAGGGCCGCACTGGCATCGGGCGGCCCGACCGCCGGGTCCTCGCTGTCCAGGTCGATGCGGCGCAGGCCCTCGGTGATCGACCAGCGGTGCAGGGCCCGCCAGACGTGCATCAGCGTCTGCCGGAACAGTTCGACGATGCGACCCTCATCCTGGGTCTCGATCACGATCAGGGGGGTATTGGCGCGGATCAGTGCGCTCAGGTCCTGCAGTTCGCTCATGCCGGTTCGATCCTTCGGGGGCGCCACGATAGCAAAGGCGATGGCCGCAGGTTCAGCGCGGTGCTACCTCCCGTCACCACCGCCGGTGTACGCTCGGGGCACGTACCCGGAAGCGAGGCTGGCATGAAGACGATCCTGGTGGCCGGTTCCAAGGGCGGGGTGGGCAAGACCACCGTCGCCACCCACCTGGCCGCGTACGCGGCATTGCAGGGCAAGGCCACGGTGATCGCCGATGCCGACCCGCAGGGCTCCAGCACCCGCTGGGCGCAACGGCGTGCCGGGCTGGAAAGCGCGGTGCTCCCCATCGACGTGTATCGGAAGAAGCAGTGGGCGCAGAAACTGCCCGACGGCACCGAAACCGTCATCATCGATGCCCCGGCCGGGGCGTTGGCCGACGATATCCCCCATTTCCTTGACGCTGCCGACGCGGTGGTGGTGCCGGTGCTGCCCTCGGCGCTGGACATCGAAGCCATCGTCGGCTTCCTCAACAGCCTGGCCCAGAACCCGCGCGTGCACAGCCGCAAGCTGCCGGTGGGGCTGGTGCTGAACCGCACCAAGCCCTGGACTCAGACCTCGCAGCAGGCGCTGCAGATGCTGTCCGAATGGCCGTACCCGGTGGTCGCGCAGCTGCGCGACAGCCAGAGCTACGTGGTCATGACCGGCCTGGGCCGCAGTCTGTTCGATTACCGCTCCGCCCAGGTGCGCGAGCACCAGGCCGACTGGGAACCCCTGTTGTCCTGGTTGAAGCTGTAAGAGTCGTAGGTACCCACCCCTTTATTGGAATCCCGCAATGCGCGAACTGATCCTGCTCCGTCACGCCCATGCCGAACCGGCCGTTTCCGGCCAGGCTGATCTCGACCGGCCGTTGTCGCCGGTGGGGCTCGCCGAAGCCGAAGCCGCCGGCAAGTGGCTGAAGGAGAACAAGCTGCTGCCGGACTGCGTGCTGTGTTCCCCTTCGCGACGGACCCGCGAGACCCTGGAAGCGGTGATGGCGGCCATCGGCTATGTCGAAAAGCGCCTGGAAGACCGTATCTACGAAGCGACCCCGGGCACCCTGGCCGCGCTGGTGGATGAGCGGCGTGACCTGGACAGGGTGCTGATCGTCGGCCACAACCCGGGCCTGGAGCAGCTGGTGGCGCTGATGACCGACGGCACCAGCAGTGACTACCGTGGCATGCCGCCGGGTGGCGTGGCTGTGCTCGGTTTCCCACGCGAGGCCTCGATCGAGCCGGGCGTGGCCAGCCTGAATGCGTTCTGGTGGCCGTGATCCGATGAGCCTGGCGCGGCGCAGCCGCTTCCTGCTGCCCGTGCTGCTGGTATCCGGCCCGGCCTGGGCTGCCGCACCACCGCCCACGACATTGCCACCGGTGGTCGCCGAGGCGCACCGCGTGTTGCGCCTGGACACGCAGCGTTCGCAGATCGGTTTCGAGGTGCGCACCCGCTTCGGGCAGCGCATCGAGGGCGTGTTTCCGCACTTCGAGGGACGCATCGAGATCCTCTCCGACGGCCGCCACCAGGTGCACCTGAAGATGTTCACGCGCTCGGTCGAGATTCCCGGCAAGCCGCGCTACACCGGTTGGATGCGCGGTGAGGAGTTCTTCGATGCCGGCCGCCATCCGGTG
This sequence comes from Stenotrophomonas maltophilia R551-3, assembly GCF_000020665.1. Taxonomy (NCBI): domain Bacteria; kingdom Pseudomonadati; phylum Pseudomonadota; class Gammaproteobacteria; order Lysobacterales; family Lysobacteraceae; genus Stenotrophomonas; species Stenotrophomonas maltophilia. The sequence goes on from NC_011071.1 coordinate 122,963, forward strand.
GTCGAATTCGACTCCCTGCCGTACTGGCCGGAGACCGTGGAGGACGGGGGCGACATCAACGGCAGGTTGACCCTGCGTGGGATCAGCCACCCGGAGTCGCTCAAGGTCGAGAAGGCGGACTGCGCCCGACCCGGCTATGATTGCGACGTCGTCAGCCGCGGTACCGTGCAACGAGGCCGGTATGGCATGGAAAGCTGGCAGCTTGCCTTGAGTGACCGAGTGACTTTCGTATTGCGTGCGCGCCTGAGCGAGGCGCCTAAACCGTGAACCACCTGCTGCGTGTACTGGCGCTGGCAACCGTGTTGCTGGGCAGTGGTTGTGCATCGCTGTCGCATGCCGAGCGCGACCGGGCCGAGGCCATCGCCGTGCAGGCGCGCTCGACCCAGGTCGATTGCCAGCGTGCCGACCGTTGTGCGCTGGATTCGCCACTGCGGGCCCTGGCCGGCCGGGCGTTCACCGAATCCACCCCGGAACGGCCGCAGCATTACGCCACCCTGCTGGATGAGGGCGAGGGCGCCCTGGTCGCGCGGCTCAACCTGCTGCGCAGCGCCACCCGCAGCATCGACCTGCAGACCTACATCTTCGACAAGGACGACAGCGCCCGCCTGGTCATCGACGAGCTGCTGGCCGCATCCCGGCGCGGGGTCAAGGTGCGGGTGCTGATCGACCAGCTCTCGGCGATCTCCGACCTGGAGATCCTCGGCGCGCTGTCCGGTGCCCACCAGAATTTCCAGCTGAGGGTCTACAACCCGACCTTCGGCAAGGCGCGCCTGAACTATTTCGACTACGCCGGCAGCGTGCTGTGCTGCTTCCGTCGCTTCAACCAGCGCATGCACAACAAGCTGCTGGTGATCGACGATGCGATCGGCGTGGTCGGTGGCCGCAACTACCAGGATGACTATTACGACTGGGACCGCGAGTACAACTTCCGCGACCGCGATGTGCTGATCGCCGGGCCGGAAGCGCGGACGATGGCGGCCAACTTCGATGCGTTCTGGCGCGCGCAGCGCAGCGTGCCGGCCGAACGCCTGAACGACGTGGGCCGTACCCTGCTGCGCCAGGGGGTGCCCACATTGCCCCCGGCCACCTTCCGCCGTCCCGAGCGGGTGCAGCGGGTCAGCGCCGAAGCCAATGACATGGACTTCGTCACCCGTTCCTTCGTGGATACCGCGCTGCCGGTGGCCTCGGTGCGCTACGTCGCCGACCTGCCGCGCAAGCACCGCCGGGAGAAGGCCGATGCCCCGCTGGCAGGCCAGCACGTGACCGAGCCGCAGCTGGACGCACTCATTGCCGGTGCGCAGAAGGAAGTGATCCTGCAGACGCCGTACCTGGTGCTGTCCAAGCCGGCGCAGAAGCTGTTCCGCGAGCTGCGCAAGCGCCCGCAGCCGCCGCGCGTGGTGGTGTCCAGCAACAGCCTGGCCGCCACTGACAATCCGATCGTTTATGCGCTGTCGTACAAGTACAAGCGGCGCAACATGCGCGAACTGGGCTTCAACATCTTCGAATACAAGCCGTTCCCGCTGGACGCACCGGTCGACTACCGCAATCTGCTGCCCGACCCGATCGCCGCGCCTGATGGCGTGGATGACAGTGGCCGCAATCCGTTGATCGGTGGCAGCGCGGCGGGCAGCAATGCGGGTGGTGGCCGCGATGGCGGCTCCAGCGGGACCGGCAAGCAGGGTCCGGTGAACCACCGCCACAGCGACGGTGCCTATGACAACGCGCGCGCGCGCCGCCGTGCCGCGGGCAGCGAGGTCGAAACGCGGCTGTTGCGCACCGAGACGCGGCCGTCATTCCTTGGCAGCAAGGCAGTCAACAAGCCACTGCCGGTCACCCGCAAGGGCGCGCGCATGGGGTTGCACGCCAAGTCGCTGGTGGTCGATCGCCGCATCGGCGTGGTCGGCACCCATAACTTCGATCCGCGCAGCGAGAACTACAACACCGAAGGCGCGGTGATCATCGACGACCCGGCCTTTGCCGAGGAACTCGCCCAGAGCATCCTGCGCGACATCCACCCGCAGAACTCGTGGACGGTGGCGCCGCGGGCGAAGCCGCCAGTGCTGTCGGGGCTGAACTACAGCGTCGGCAAGGCCTCCGAAGCGCTGCCGATCCTCGACTTCTGGCCGTGGCGTTACGCCACCGACTATGAATTCAAGCCCGGCCCGGACTGCCCACGGCCGCTGCCGAGGCAGGACCCGGATTTCCATCGCTGCTACAGCGCCGTCGGTGACTTCCCCGAAGTCAACGTGGGGCCGAAGTGGCTGCTGGTGCGCATGCTGACCGCATTCGGTGCCGGCCTCGTTCCCATTCTCTGAAGGTGCCGCATGACCCAGGTATTCCGCGAAGCCGTTTCCATCGAGCAGCTCAACGCGCTCAGTCGCAACACGGCCATTGAATCGCTGGGCATCGTCTTCAGTGCGGTCGGCGACGACTGGCTGCAGGCCACCATGCCGGTGGACGAGCGCACCCGCCAGCCCTACGGCATCCTGCATGGCGGTGCCTCGGTGGTGCTGGCCGAAACCCTGGGCAGCAGCGCCGGCAACCTGTGCGTGGATACCGCAAAGCAGATCTGCGTGGGCCTGGAGATCAATGCCAACCACGTGCGTGCCGTGCGTTCGGGTACGGTCACCGGCACCGCCCGCGCGCTGCACGTGGGCCGCAGCACCCAGCTGTGGGAGATCCGCATCGAGGATGAGCAGGGGCGGCTGGTGTGCATCTCGCGGTTGACCCTGGCAGTGGTGGCCGCCGGTCACGGTTGAGCCCCCGGAGGGCGCGTTGACGGCAGCGGAACCCAGCGTTCCCCGCCGATTGCCCCGGTCAATGGCGGTTATGGCCTAAATCGGCTGGCAGCTGCTGCGGCGCTCCGGTATCGTGCGCGGATGACTTCCCCCACTCCGGCCCCCCGTGGCGGCGTGGCGCGTGTGTGCCGTTACCTGTACCGCGTACCGCTGCTGTTGGTCCACATCACCGTGTTCCTGCCGCTGATCCTGATCGGCATGCTGCCGCCGTGGGGCGAGCTGCGCGTGGGCGAGGATACGTTCGGGGCCAAAGTGGTGAACTGGTGGCAGGGCGGGTTGATGTGGATCTTCGGCTTCCGCCTGTCGCAGGTCGGCAGGCCGCTGCCGGGCGCGGTGCTGTTCGTCGCCAACCACGTCAGCTGGGTCGACATCTCCATCCTGCACAGCCAGCGCATGATGGGCTTCGTTGCCAAGCGCGAGATCGCCAGCTGGCCGCTGGTCGGTTGGCTGGCCGCGCGCGGGCAGACCATCTTCCACCAGCGGGGCAACACCGAATCGCTCGGTGGGGTGATGCAGGTGATGGCCGACCGGTTGCGTGCCGGCAAGGCGGTGGGCGTGTTCCCGGAAGGGCGCACCCGTGGCGGCCACGAAGTGGGTCCGTTCCATGCCCGCATCTTCCAGGCCGCAGTTGAAACCGGCGTGCCGGTGCAGCCGGTTGCGCTGGTGTACGGGGCGAAGGGCGACGCACAGACCATCGTCGCGTTTGGTCCAGGCGAGAGTTTCGCCGCCAATTTCCTGCGCCTGCTCGGTGAGCCGGCGCGGCATACCGAAGTGCATTTCCTGGAGCCGATCGGTACCCAGGACCTGGAAGGCCGTCGGCGCATCGCGGAAACCTCGCGCGCGCGCATCGTGGCGGCCATGAGCACGCAGTGAGGATGCGGTGGCCCTGATCCCGCCACCCGTCCTGGACGCCGGTACGCCGACGCTGCATGCGTCCGACTACCAGCCGCCACGCTGGCTGCGCAATCCGCACCTGCAGTCGATGCTCAGCTCCAGCCGCATGCGCCTGCAGCGCGGCCTGCTGCTGCTGGCGGCCACCGGCGCGGTCAGCGAAGAGCTGATCCTGGATGGCGGCGACGGCGTGCGCCTGCAGGGCTGGCACAGCCATGTCGAAGGTCGCGAGCCCAAGGGCATCGCCCTGCTGCTGCACGGCTGGGAGGGCAGTGCCGAATCCAGCTACATGCGCATGGCGGCCGCGCGCATGATCGAACAGGGCTTCGATGTGGTGCGCCTGAACTTCCGCGACCACGGCAACACCCATCATCTGAACCCCGGCATCTTCCACTCCAACCTGATCGACGAAGTGGTACATGCCGCGGGTGACATCGCCCAGCGCTGGCCGCAGCTGCCGCTGGTGGCCGCCGGGTACTCGCTGGGTGGCAACTTCGTGCTGCGCCTGGCCCTGCGTGCGCCGGCGGCCGGCGTGCCGCTGCTGCGCGTGGCCTCGGTGTGCCCGGTGCTGGACCCTGCGCTGACCATGGACAGCATCGAGAACGGCCCGGCAATGTACGACTGGTACTTCCGGCGCAAATGGGCCGGTTCGCTGCGGCGCAAGCGTGACCTGTTCCCCGAGCTGAGCGACTGCGACGACCGCGTGCTGAAGCTGGACATCCGCGCGCTGACCGCATGGCTGGTCGAACGGCACACCAGCTTCGGCTCGCTGCAGGCCTATTTCGACGGCTACTCGATTGCCGGTGACCGCTTGTCCACCCTGCAGGTGCCGGCCGACATCCTGATGGCCCAGGATGACCCGGTGATCCCGTATGTGACCTTCAGCGACTGGCAGCTGCCGCGCCAGGCACACCTGGAAACGGCCTGCTGGGGAGGCCACTGCGGCTTCCTCGAAAACTGGCGGGGTGATGGCTTCTCCGAGCGCTGGGTGGCACAGCGCCTGCAGCGGGTGCTGCAGGGCTGAACCGGCACCGGCGTGCGGGCCGCTACAATGCGGGTTTGCACTTGAAGCGGACTGCCATGCAAGACCAGATCATCCAAGCGCTGCGCCAGAACCAGGCCGACCAGGCCGTGCAGCTGGCCCAGGCGTGGACCCGTGATGAACCCGGCCTGGCCGAAGCCCACCGCTGGCTGGCGCTTGCGCTGCAGCAGCAGGGCAACGCCGAGCACGCGATGGACGCCCTGCAGGAGGCGCTGCGCCTGGCCCCGGACGATGCCCAGCTGCACCTGCAGCAGGCCGGCCTGCTGCTGGCCCTGCGCCAGTTCGAAGGTGCTGACGAGGCGTTGGCGCGCACCACCGGCCTCGATCCGAATTCCTTCTCCGCCTACCTGATGCAGGCGCACCTGGCGATCGGCCGCAACGACTTCGACGAAGCGGCGCGCGTGTCGACGTTGGCGTCGCGCGTCGAGCCGGATCACCCGGAGCTGCTGACCATCGACGGCATGGTTGCCCTGCGCCGCGGCGATGCGGATCGCGCGCTGTCGCTGCTGTCGGCCGCCAGCAAGGCGTTGCCGGACGATCCCCGCGTGTTGTATGCACTGGGTTTTGCCTATCTGGGCAAGGACATGCTGGCGTTCGCCGAGCAGTCGTTCCGTCGCGTGCTGGAACTGAACCCGTCGCTTTCCTCGTTGCACGGCCTGGTGGTGCAGCTGGCGCTGCGCCAGGGCAATGTGCCGGCTGCGGCCGAAGCGATGCAGGTGGCCCTGCAGCAGCCGCAGATGGACGTGCCGGCGATGCGTCGCCTGGCCGGCGAGCTGTCGCTGCGCAGCGGCCAGCCGCTGCAGGCGCTGGAGTACCTGCTGCCGCTGCTGGAAACGCAGCCGGATGACCGCCAGATGCTGCAGCTGCTGCTGATGTCATGGCAGCGCCTGGGGCGTGAGGATGAAGCACGTGCTCGACTGGACGCGGTGCTGGAAAACAATGACCAGCTGCACGACGTGTGGCTGGCGCGGCTGGCGATCGAGCAGGTGGGCAGCGAAAGTGCGGTGACCGCTGTCGAGCGCTGGATGGCAGCGATGCCCGAGCATCTGCCGGCACTTGAGGCACGCCTGCGCCTGCACGACATGGCCGGTGAACATGCGCAGGCCGAAGCGATTGCCGAGCGTATCGTCAGCCAGGAGCCGGGTCGTGTCAGTGGCGAAACCCGCCTGGTTGAAGGCCTGCTGCAACGGGATCCGGCCGCTGCCGTGGCTCGCGTGCAGGCACTGATCGACCTGGCGCCGGAAGGCCATCGCGCCGATCTGCGGACGTGGATGGGCGAGATCCAGGACCGTGCCGCGCAGCCGCAGGAAGCGCTGCGTACGTGGATGGCGCTGCAGGCCGACCAGGCGCCGCAGCGCCTGCCGCTGCCGCCGCAGGCCAAGGCCCCGCCGAGCTGGCCGGACAAGGGCGATATCGACGGTGATGCCACCTCCGCGCCGATCTTCCTGTGGGGCGCACCGGGTTCGGGCGTGGAGCGCGTGGCGACCGGCCTGGCCGCCGCCAGCCCGGTGCTGCGCAGTGACCGCTACACCAACACGCCGCCCGATGATGCGTTCCAGAACTACCACACGCTGCAGGATCTGGCCTCGGGCGTGCTGACCCCGGAGCGGCTGGTGGAACGCTGGCGCGAACAGCTGCCGGCACGTGGCCTGCAGAACGACACCGTGATCGACTGGTTGCTGTGGTGGGACAACGCCCTGCTGTGGGCGCTGCGCCCGCAGCTGCCGCAGGGCCGCCTGCTGCTGGTGCTGCGTGACCCGCGCGACATGCTGCTGGACTGGGTGGCCTACGGCGCCGCCGCGCCGCTGGCGATGACCTCGCTGGCCGAAGCCGGTGAGTGGCTGGCGCGTGCGTTGACCCAGGTCGCCACGTTGCATGAGGAAGACCTGTACCCACATGTACTGCTGCGCATCGACCATATCGGCAACGATCCGCAGGCAATGGCTGAACTGCTCGGCCGCCTGTTCGAGCGGCCGATGCCGCCGGCGGCGCAGCTGGGTGCACCGCGCCTGCCGCCTGGCCATTGGCGCAACTACCGCGACGTGATGAGCGCCGCTTTCGCCCTGCTCACCCCGATTGCGGTGCGCCTGGGTTACCCGGAAGAGTGAGGAGCGTCCGATGCAATTGAGCAGTCACAGCCTGACCAACGGTGCACCGATCGACCGCGAGTTCGCCGCCGGCGATGCCGCCGGCTTCGCCCCGGACCGCAATCCGCACCTGGCCTGGAACGGCGCGCCGGAAGGCACGCGTTCGTTCCTGCTGGTGTGCGTGGACCCGGACGTGCCGACCGTGCCTGAAACGGTCGGCCGTACGGACATGACCGTGCCGCGCGATCAGCCGCGCTGCGATTTCGTGCATTGGGTGATGGCTGATATCCCGGCCTCGGTGCAGGAGATCGCAGCAGGCAGCTGCAGCGACGGCTTCGTGGTCAAGGGCAGGACCGCACCGGCTGGCCCGGCGGGCAGCCGCCAGGGCCTGAACGACTTCACCGGCTGGTTCGCCGGCAACCCGGACATGGCCGGCGATTACCTGGGCTATGACGGCCCGTATCCGCCGTTCAACGACGAACGCGTGCACCGCTATTTCTTCCGCGTATTTGCGCTGGACGTGGCCTCGCTCGATCTGCCGGCGCGCTTCACCGCCGCCGATGCCTACCGCGCCATGCACGGCCACGTGCTGGCCGAAGCCGCACTGCATGGCACCTACACGTTGAACCCGGCGCTGGGCTGAGGCTGTATATCGGGTAGTGCCGGCCGCTGGCCGGCATGTCCCATGTCCGCCGGAGGTGCCTGTGGCAGCCGGCCAGCGGCCGGCTCTACCGCCAACGAAGAAGGGCGGCCTTTCGGCCGCCCTTCCATCGTTTTACTTCTTCTCGATGGCCGACTCGACCACCATGTCCAGCACGTACGCCTGCGACGGCGCATCGGCCGGCGGGTTCTTCACTTCGTAGCGCTTCACGCGCACCACGTTGCGCACGCCGTCCTCGTGGGTGTAACCCTCGATGTTGCCGTAGAAGTTCTCGAACTTGCCCGGCTCACCCTGCTTCAGGCCCTTGTCGTCGAACTTCACTTCACGCACCTGCAGGCACTGGTAGTCCGGGATCAGCGGGTGCGAGCACTTCTCGGTCTTGGCGGCCACTTCCAGGAACACGGTTTCGCCGGCGCCGCCGTAGCGGGTTTCAGCGGTCGGTTCCGGGTTGAACACCAGCACGTCGCCCTTCGCGTTGGTCAGGGTCAGCTTGCCATCGGCATCCTGCTCGGCCTTCAGCTCGCCCTGCAGGCGGCTCGACACGGCCTCGTCCAGCGCCATCAGCGCCTTGTCGGTGCAGGCCATCATGGTCGAGGCCATCGCACTGACCGTCAGCTTGCCGTCGGCCAGGGTGTAGCCGCCACCCATGTGGTTGCAGGCGTTGCTGACCGACAGGCGGCCATCAGCGAAGTCCAGGGTGACCGGCTTGTCTTCGCGGGCGAACAGCGCGTCGATGCGCTTGCCGTCGGCGGCGGTGGCCTGCTGCAGCAGCCAGTGCTGGCTCTGCAGGCGCTGCGCGTCCAGGTGCGCCAGCGTCTGCTGGTCTGCTGCCTTGGCCGCGGCTGGGGCCACGTCGTCGCCGCCGGTGCCGGCCGGGGCCGGGGTCTGGCTGCAGGCGGCCAGCAGGGCCAGCGGGAGGAGCAGGGTGAGCTTGCGGTTCATGGTGATTCTCCTTGGGGAACCGTGTGGGAAACGGGGTGGGGCCGGCAACGGGGTTTCCGTGCCCCGGCGCTGTTCAGCTGCCGGACGGCAACCACAGCAGCAGCGCGGCGCCCAGCGCGATGCGGTAAAGCGCGAACGCGGTGAATTTGTGCGATTTGATGTAGCCCATCAGCCACTTCACTACGACGAAGCCGGTGACGGCCGCGGCAAGGAAGGCCACGCCCACCTCGGTCCAGTTCTCGCTGCCCAGCTGTCCGGCCTTGGCCATTTCCAGGAAGGTGTAGGCGCTGGCGGCGAACATGGTGGGAATGCCGACCAGGAACACGAACTCGGCGGCGGCCGCGCGGCGGCTCAGGCCCAGCAGCATGGCCAGGAAGATCGCCGAGGCCGAACGCGAGGTGCCGGGGAACACGCCGGCCACCACCTGTGCCAGGCCGACGCCGATCGCCACGGTCCAGGTCACCTGGTCGCGGTCGGGCAGGCGCGCGGTGTAGGCCTCCACCAGCAGCATCCAGATGCCACCGATGATCAGTGCCCAGGCCACCGGGCTGACCGTCTCGGGCAGCGACCAGCCGGCTTTGCGCACCACCAGGCCGACCACGGCGGTGACCAGGAAGGCCGCGCCCAGCTTGAATACGTACTCGCGGTTCTCGCGCTGCCCGAAGCCGGTGGCCAGCTGCAGCAGGCGCTGGCGGAACACCAGTACCACCGCCACGATCGCGCCGGCCTGGATGACGATGTTGAAGAAGTCCGAACGGGCACCCAGCCAGTGCTGGGCGATGAGCAGGTGGCCGGTGCTGGAGATCGGCAGGAACTCGGTCAAGCCTTCGAGGATGCCCAGCAGCAGGGCGGAGAGCAGGTCGGACATGGACGGTGCGGGCACGCGCGGCAGGAAGGAAGAAGGTCGAGAGGATAGACGATCACTGCCGCACCAAACGGGTGCGTCCGCTGTCGGCTGCACCCATTTGGTGCGCACGGTTCTGCACCGCTGCGGGGCGGCCTTTTTGAAATCAATGACTTGCAGCCTGCGAAAAGTTGGCACGGTCGTTGCTGTACCTCAGCAGGCATTCATCCCCATCCGAGGTCGTACCGATGTCCGTGGAAAACGTTGAGAAGCTGATCAAGGACAACCAGATCGAGTTCGTCGACCTGCGCTTTGTCGACATGCGTGGTGTCGAGCAGCACGTGACCTTCCCGGTCAGCATCGTCGAGCCGTCGCTGTTCGAAGAAGGCAAGATGTTCGATGGCAGCTCGATCGCCGGCTGGAAGGGCATCGCCGAATCGGACATGGTGCTGCTGCCGGATACCGCCAGCGCCTACGTCGACCCGTTCTACGCCGATCCGACCATCGTGATCAGCTGCGACATCCTCGATCCGGCCACCATGCAGCCGTATGGCCGTTGCCCGCGCGGCATCGCCAAGCGGGCCGAGGCCTACCTGAAGTCCTCCGGCATCGCCGAAACCGCGTTCTTCGGCCCGGAGCCGGAATTCTTCATCTTCGATTCGGTCCGCTTCGCCAATGAAATGGGCCACACCTTCTTCCAGGTCGATTCGGAAGAAGCGGCGTGGAACAGCGGCGCCAAGTACGACGGCGCCAACAGCGGCTACCGTCCGGGCGTGAAGGGCGGTTACTTCCCGGTGCCGCCGACCGACACCCTGCACGACCTGCGCGCCGAGATGTGCAAGACCCTGGAACAGGTCGGCATCGAAGTGGAAGTGCAGCACCACGAAGTGGCCACCGCCGGCCAGTGCGAGATTGGCACCAAGTTCAGCACCCTGGTGCAGAAGGCCGACGAACTGCTGCGCATGAAGTACGTGATCAAGAACGTCGCGCACCGCAACGGCAAGACCGTCACCTTCATGCCCAAGCCGATCGTCGGCGACAACGGCAGCGGCATGCACGTGCACCAGTCGCTGTCCAAGGGCGGCACCAACCTGTTCTCCGGCGACGGCTACGGCGGCCTGAGCCAGCTGGCGCTGTGGTACATCGGCGGCATCTTCAAGCATGCCAAGGCCATCAATGCCTTCGCCAACTCGGGCACCAACAGCTACAAGCGCCTGGTGCCGGGCTACGAAGCACCGGTGATGCTGGCCTACTCGGCCCGCAACCGTTCGGCTTCGTGCCGCATTCCGTGGGTGTCCAACCCGAAGGCACGCCGCATCGAAATGCGCTTCCCGGATCCGATCCAGTCCGGCTACCTCACCTTCACCGCGCTGATGATGGCCGGCCTGGACGGCATCAAGAACCAGATCGACCCGGGCGCACCGAGCGACAAGGACCTGTACGACCTGCCGCCGGAAGAAGAGAAGCTGATCCCGCAGGTCTGCTCCTCGCTGGACCAGGCGCTGGAAGCGCTGGACAAGGACCGTGAGTTCCTGAAGGCCGGCGGCGTGATGAGCGATGACTTCATCGACGGCTACATCGCGCTGAAGATGCAGGAAGTGACCAAGTTCCGCGCGGCCACCCACCCGCTGGAATATCAGCTGTACTACGCCAGCTGATCGGGCGGCTGGGGAGCCGTCGTTGCACGGGGTCGGATCCTTTTCGCACCGCGAAAGGGTTCTGACCCCAACCCAGGGGCAAGAGAGAGACCGGATACGCGACCAGGGCCGCCCTCCCTCCCGCGTCGGTCGTGCAAGGAGAGAGGCACGGCCGTCCCGGCCCAGTACGTGTCCGGTGCAACAGCCACGGCCGTCGCCACGATGGCCCGTGGTTGCCTGATGCCATCGCGCGCTGGCGCGCTGGCCCCATCCACCATCGGGACATGCGCATGAAACTGATCTCCGCCATCATCCGACCGTTCAAGCTCGACGAGGTCCGCGAGGCCTTGTCCGATGCCGGCGTGTCGGGCATCACCGTGACCGAAGTGAAAGGCTTCGGTCGCCAGAAGGGCCACACCGAGCTGTATCGCGGTGCCGAGTACGTGGTCGATTTCCTGCCCAAGATCAAGATCGAAACCGTGGTCACCGACGAGCGTGCCGATGCGGTGATCGAAGCGATCCAGTCGTCGGCAGGCACCGGCAAGATCGGTGACGGCAAGATTTTCGTCACCGCCGTCGAACAGGTCATCCGCATCCGCACCGGCGAAATCGGTGCCGACGCGCTGTAACCCCCTTCCGGAGACTCCCCCATGAAGATGCGCCTTCTCACCGGGTGGCAAGCCCGGTTCCATCTGGTGTGCCTGTTGATGCTGCTCAGTGCGCTGGCTGCTGGCGCCTGGCCGGGAACTGCCCATGCGCAGGCCCAGGTGTCGCCGCTGCCGAGCGAAAGCGTGGCGGTTGAACCGCTGCAGGAACCGGTCGCCGCGGCGGCCGCACCTGCCGTCGCCGAAGCCGCCGCTGCCTACGACCATGGCGACGTGGCCTGGATGCTGACCTCTACCCTGCTGGTACTGCTGATGGTGGTGCCGGGCCTGGCGTTGTTCTATGGCGGCCTGGTGCGTTCGAAGAACGTGCTGTCGGTGCTCAGCCAGATCCTGGTGGTGTTCTCGCTGGTACTGCTGCTGTGGGTGGCCTATGGCTACAGCGCGGTGTTCAGCGCCGGCAATCCGTTCTTCGGTTCGTTCACCGAGTTCGCCTTCCTCAAGGGGTTCACGCCGGAATCGGTGGGCAACACCCCGATCAAGGGCCTGCCGGACTACCTGTTCGTCGCCTTCCAGTCGACCTTCGCCGGCATCACTACCGCACTGATCGTCGGCGCCTTTGCCGAACGCATCAAGTTCCGCGCGGTGCTGCTGTTCTCGGCGCTGTGGTTCACCCTCAGCTACATCCCGATGGCGCACATCGTGTGGGGTGGCGGTTACCTCGGTGAAATGGGCGCGATCGACTTCGCCGGCGGCACCGTGGTCCACATCAATGCCGGTGTTGCCGGCCTGGTCGCCGCGTGGTTCGTCGGCAAGCGGCTGGGCTACGGGCAGACCGCGCTGAAGCCGCACAACGTGCCGTTCACCTACATCGGCGCGATGTTGCTGTGGGTCGGCTGGTTCGGCTTCAATGCCGGCTCCGCTGCTGCGGCCGATACCGTCGCCTCGCTGGCCTTCCTCAACACCGTGCTGGCCACCGCCGCTGCGGTGCTTGGCTGGACGCTGGTGGAAGCGATCAGCAAGGGCAAGCCGTCGGCACTGGGCGCCGCCTCGGGTGCGGTGGCCGGTCTGGTCGGCATCACCCCGGCCTGCGGCACCGTCGGCCCGCTCGGCGCGATCATCATCGGCTTCGTCGCCGGCGTGGTCTGCGTGTGGGGCGTGACCGGTTTGAAGCGCCTGCTGAAGGTGGACGACACCGCCGACGTGTTCGGTGTGCATGGTGTCGGCGGCATCGTCGGCGCGATTCTCACCGGCGTGTTCAGTGCACAGTCGCTGGGCGGCACCAAAGCCGATCTGGATATCGCGCATCAGGTGTGGGTGCAGGTGGTCAGTGTTGGCCTGACGGTGGTCTGGTCGGCAGTGGTGACCACGCTGATCCTGCTGGTGGTGCGCAGCGTGGTCGGCCTGCGCGTGACCGAGGAAGCCGAGCGCACCGGCCTGGATGTGACTTCGCACGGCGAGTCCGCGTACGAGGCCTGATCGGGTTCACGGTTTCGCGGACGTCCCGCCACTGCTGCGCCGCACGCAGTGGCGGGCGGCCACCACCGGCGGCCCCAGTGCTGCCAGCGTTGGCCGGCACGCTGGCAGACCCGGGACAGATTCCGGGCGCTGCCAGCCAGCGGAAGGCTCTCCGTCGGACATCACACTTTGCCTGGGAAGCCCTGGCCCGCGCGGCGTGCCGGCCCTGTCGCCTGCCATGCGATTCCCTTAAAGTGCTGCCTCTTCCAGCCGAATATTGGTCGGACTGGCAGCCATCCGCAGGGAAGAAAGCATCGTGGAACAGGGACGTAATGTACGCAGCCGCGCGTTGCAGTGGCGGTTGTCCGTGGCTGTGGCACTGGCCATGGCCGGTTTCCAGGCACCGGCCTGGGCGCAGGTGGTGTCACCGGAGCAGGAGTTGCTGCGGCAGCAGGAGCGCGAGCGCGCGCTGCGGGAACAACAGGAATCCACGCCGGATGTCCGGCTGCAGCCGGCCACCGAAGACCTCGGCCATCTGCCGGCTGACGAATCACCCTGCTTCACCATCAACAGCATCGTGCTGCAGGGCGATCTGGCCGAACGCTTCCGTTGGGCACTGGCGGCAGCCGATCCGCGCAGCGACCCCGCAACCGGGCGCTGTCTGGGTACTGCCGGCGTGGACATCGTGATGAAGCGCGTGCAGAACGCGATCATCGAACGCGGTTACGTCACCACGCGCATTCTCGCCGCGCCCCAGGACCTGAAGACCGGCATCCTGACGCTCACGGTCGTGCCGGGACGCGTCAATGCCATCCGTTTCGCCGACGGCGAAGGCCGTACCCCCGCCCTCTGGAACGCGGTGCGGGTGGCACGCGGCGAAGTACTGAACCTGCGTGACATCGAGCAGGCGCTGGAAAACCTGCAGCGCGTGCCGACCGCGACAGTGGACATCCAGATCGCGCCCCCGGCCGACGGCGCGGCAGCCAAGCCGGGCGAGAGCGACCTGGTGATCAGCTGGCAGCAGGCGCGCCTGGTACGGGTCAACCTGACACTGGACGATGCCGGGAGCCAGTCCACCGGCAAGATGCAGGCGGGTACCACAGTGTCGGTGGACAACGCGGCCGGTCTCAGCGATCTGTTCTACATCAACGTGGGCAAATCGGTACTCAACGGCAGTGAGCGTGGCACCGACAGCTGGGCGGTGCATTACAGCGTGCCGCTGGGCGGATGGTTGCTGGGCGCCAACGCCAGCAACTTCGACTATGAGCAGACCGTTGCCGGCGCATTCGAGAACTACGTCTACAGTGGCTCCAGCCGCAACGCCGAGCTGCGCCTGACGCGCATGCTGTTCCGCAACGCGCGCGCCAAGACCAGCATGTACGCGCGCGGCTGGTACCGCGAATCGGACAACTTCATCAACGATACCGAGATCGAAGTGCAGCGCCGCCGCATGGCGGGCTGGGAGCTGGGCCTGGGCCACCGTCACTTCATCGGCAAGGCGACCCTGGATGTGAACCTGGCGTACCGCAAGGGTACCGGCGCCTTCAACGCGCTGCGTGCGCCGGAAGAGGCCTTTGGCGAAGGTACGGCGCATGGCCGCATCTATACCGCGGACGCGCAGTTGCTGCTGCCCTTGCAGTGGGGCAAGCAGAGCCTGCGCTACGTCGGCAGCTGGCGCGCGCAGTGGAACCGCTCGCCGCTGGTGCCGCAGGATCGGTTCTCGATTGGTGGCCGCTACACCGTGCGGGGCTTTGATGGCGAAATGTCGCTGACCGGTGAACGTGGCTGGTTGCTGCGCAATGAAGTGGGCGTGCCCCTGGGCAGTGGCGTGGAAGCCTACGTCGCCGTTGATCACGGGCGTGTCGCCGGCCCGTCCACGGCCCGGCTGCTGGGCGACCGGCTTACCGGTACCGCACTCGGACTTCGCGGCGGCACCCGCCATGTCAACTGGGACGCCTTTGTCGGCAGCCCGTTGTCCAGGCCGCGCGGTTTCCAGACCGCCTACACCACGTTTGGAATGAACCTGGGCATCTCGTTCTGACGCCTGCATACAGCTGGCCCGCGCTGTTCCCGGCGCGGCCAGCACGATGCGGTAACGCGCAGACCGCTGCGCGCACAACCCAACAGCACCGAAAGGAATCAGCGCCGTGAACAAAGTCT
Source organism: Stenotrophomonas maltophilia R551-3 (assembly GCF_000020665.1). Lineage (NCBI taxonomy): Bacteria > Pseudomonadati > Pseudomonadota > Gammaproteobacteria > Lysobacterales > Lysobacteraceae > Stenotrophomonas > Stenotrophomonas maltophilia. The sequence goes on from NC_011071.1 coordinate 138,085, forward strand.
ACCGTCTGGTCTTCAACCGTACGCTCGGGGTCATGCAGGTGGCGTCCGAGCTGGTCAACGCCGCCCGCGGTGGTGCCGACAGTCGAGAGGGCCATGCGGTCGGCACCCTGCGTCCGATCAGTTTCGCGCTGTGGCTGGTGCTGGGATGGGTGGGGCTGGTGCAGCCGTTGTCGGCGCAGCAGGCGCCGGCCGACCCGGGCCGTATTGCCGCCGATCCCGGCGCACCGGCAAACCAGCGCCCGACGGTGATCACCTCGGCCAATGGCACGCCGCAGGTGAATATCACCACGCCCAGCGCTGGCGGCGTGTCGCGCAATTCCTACCAGCAGTTCGATGTCGGCCAGCAGGGCGTCATCCTCAACAACTCGCGCGGCGACGTGCAGACCCAGCTGGGCGGCTGGGTACAGGGCAATCCGTGGCTGGCCACCGGCACCGCCCGGGTCATCCTCAACGAGGTCAACAGCAGCAATCCCAGCCATCTCAATGGCTACGTGGAAGTTGCCGGTACCCGCGCGCAGGTGGTCATCGCCAACCCGGCCGGGATCCAGGTCAATGGCGCGGGCTTCCTCAACGCCAGCCGGGTGACCCTGACCACCGGCACGCCGATCGTCAGCAATGGCGTGCTGGAAGGCTATCGCGTGGAAGGCGGCAGCATCGGCGTCGGTGGCACGGGCCTGGATACCAGCCGCGCCGACTACACCGACATCATCACCCGCTCGCTGCAGGTCAATGCCGGCATCTGGGCCAACCAGCTGCAGGCCAGCCTGGGCAGCAACGTGGTCAGTGCCGACCACAGCAGCGTGCAGCAGCAGAAGCCCACGTCCGCCGCGCCCACCTTCGCGCTGGATGTGGGCGCGCTGGGCGGCATGTATGCCAACCGCATCTGGCTGGTCGGCAACGAACATGGCGTGGGCGTAAGCAATGCCGGCAAGATCGGTGCCCAGGCCGGCGAGCTGGTGGTCACCGCCGACGGCCGGCTGCAGAACACCGGCGCGATGCATGCGCAGCAGGACCTGCGTATCGACGCCAGCGCGGGCATCGCCAATGCCGGCACGCTCAGTGCCGAGCGCGAGCTGCGCGTGCAGACCCCGGCAGATGTCGACAATAGTGGCGGCACGCTCAATGCGCGACGCATCGAAGTGAATGCCGATGCGCTGCGCAACCGCGGCGGCAGCATCGAACAGCTTGGAACGCAGGCGCTGCAGCTGCAGGCCGCCGACCTCAGCAACCTGCAGGGCCGTATCGGCACCGTGTCCAGTGTTTCGCCAGGCACCGGCACCGGCGGCACCGGCACCCCGCCGGGTACGGGTACGCCAGGCACGGGTACGCCAGGTACCGGCACTCCGGGCACGGGTACCCCGGGCACTGGCACTCCCGGCACCGGCGGCGGCACCCTGCCGGTCACACCACTTCCGCCGCTGGCGGCCGGCGTGCTCAACATCGTAGGAACGCTGGGCAACGATGGCGGCCGCATCGAAGCCAGTGGCGACCTGCAGCTCAGCGCCCGCAACAGCCTGGACAACAGCGACGGCACGCTGGGGGTAAGCACCCTGCTGGTGCAGGGACAGGCGCTGCGCAACATGCGCGGCACCTTGCAGGTCCAGGGCGCGGCCAGCGCACAGGTGCAGCAGCTGGACAACAGTGGCGGCCGCATGACCTTCGCCCGTGGCTTCGAGCTGCAGGCGCAATCGGCAATCAATCGTGGCGGCAGCCTCGCCCACGGTGGCAGTGCCGGCACGATCTGGACGATCGGCCAGCTCGACAACAGCGAGGGCAGCATCTCCAGCAATGCCACGCGGCTCGGCCTCGACATCGGCACCCTGGTCAACACCCGGGGCAGCATCAACCACGCCGGCAGCGAGGGCCTGCTGCTGCGTGCGGAGGTACTGGATGGCGTGCAGGGCAGCATTGCCACCGCCGGCGCGGCAGACCTGCTGCTGGGCCGCGCCGACCACCGCGGTGCGCAGCTGATCGCCCGCCAGCTCGGCCTGAGCGCACAGGACTTCGACAACCGCGGCGGCCGCGTGCTGTCCACGGGGCTGCAGGCCAGCACGCTCAACGTCCGCAATCACCTGGACAACAGCGACGGTGGCCTGCTGGCCAGCAATGCCGACCTGCAGATCGATGCAGCGTCCTTCGGCAATGCCGGCGGCACCGTGCAGCAGGCGGGCACCGGCAACCTGCGCGTCACCACCGCCAACCTGCAGGGCCAGGGCGGCACCGTTCTCAGCAACGGCACGCTGCAGCTGCACGGCGACACCCTGAATCTGCGCAATGGCACCACCGCCGCGCAGCGCATCGATGTGCGCGCCGGAGACCTGACCACCGCCGGCGGCACGCTGACCTCGACCGGCGGCGATGCGCTGCAGCTGCAGGTATCGCGCACCCTGGACAACAGCGGCGGCACCGTGGGCGCCAATGGTGCGCTGGACATCAACAGCGGCATCCTCATCAACGACGGCGGCAAGCTGATCGCCGCAGGCACCGGCACCAGCCGCATCCACGCCAGCCAGCGGCTGCAGAACCAGCGCGGCCTGCTGTCCGGCAATGGCGATCTGGATATCAAGACCGATGGCCTGCTGAACGAGAGCGGCAGCATCGACCATGCCGGCACCGGCACGCTGCAGATCGACGCGACCACCGTGCAGGGAGCTGCTGGCAGCATCGCCAGCAATGGCCTGCTGCAGTTGAGCGGGCAGCAGCTGGACCTGCAGAAGGGCACCACCCGCGCCCGCGAGGTGCAGATCACGGCCACCGGCCTGGACACCAGCGGCGGCAGCCTGTTGTCACTGGGCAACAACGCGATGCAGCTGCAGGTGCAGGGCCGGCTGCGCAACGACGGCGGCAGCATCAGCGCCAATGGCGCGCAGCAGATCCAGGCGGGTGCGCTGTCCAACCGCGGCGGTGCGCTCAATTCGGCGGGAACGGCGGCTTCGCAGATCCGGGTCGACGGCACGCTCGACAACAGTGGCGGCAGCATCGCCAGCAATGCCGCCCACCTGCAGCTGAAGAGCGGCGCGCTGGTCAATGCCGGCGGTACGCTCAGCCATGCGGGCAGCGACGGCCTGATCATCGACAGCGGGCGTCTGGACGGAGCAAAGGGGCAGATCGCCACTGCCGGCGCCCTGCAGCTCACTGCGGCCGAGGTCGATCACCAGGGAGCGTCGCTGGCTGCCGCGCAGCTGGACATCACGGCGACCGGGTTCGACAACCGCGGCGGGCGCATCATCGCCACCGGTACCGGCGGCAATACGCTGCGCGTGCAGGGCACGCTGGACAACGGCAATGGCGGCACCCTCGCCAGCAATGGCAACCTGGATATCCACGCGCGTACCTTCGGCAATGCCGGCGGAACCGTGCAGCAGGCCGGGTCCGGCAGCCTGGTCATCACCACGCAGGACCTGACCGGCGCCGGTGGCACCCTGCTCAGCAACGGTTCGCTGGAGCTGCAGGGCGACACCCTCGATCTGCGCAACGGCACCACCACCGCGCAGCGCATCAGCATTGACGGCGACACCGTGACCACCGCCGGTGGCCAGCTGAGTGCGCTTGGCACCCAAGCGCTCCAGCTGCAGGCCCGCAGCCTGCTCGACAATACCGGCGGAACGCTGGGCAGCAATGGGGCCGTCGATGTGCACGCAGGCCGCTTCGTCAACGACCATGGCAAGTTGATTGCCGCCGGTGATGCTGCATCCGCAATCCGCGCCGCGCAGCTGGAGAACCACAGCGGCTCGATCTCCGCCAACGGCAACCTGCGCATCGAGGCGCAAACGCTGTCGGGCCAGAGCGGCAGCATCGGTGCCGCCCGCGCGCTGTCACTGCAGGGCGGGTCATTGGATCTCCGCGGCGGCAGCGTGGCGGCCGAGCAGCTCGATATCGTGGCCGACAGCCTGGACAACAGCGCAGGCGCGCTGCGCGCAACCGGCAGCGGGACGCTGGCACTGCAGGTGAGCGGCCGCTTGGCCAATGACGCGGGCACCATCGCCAGCAACGGTGCGCAGCGCATCGAAGCCGGCGAACTCTCCAACCGTGGTGGCACGCTCAGTTCGGCGGGCAGCGCCACGACCGAACTGCACGTAGCGGGCCTGTTCGACAACAGCAACGGCGTGCTCGCCAGCAACGGCGCCGCGCTGAAGATCGATGCCGGCCACATGGCCAACGTGAAGGGCACGCTCAGCCACGCCGGCACTCAGGGCCTGCTGCTGCGCACCGGGCAACTGGACGGCCAGGGCGGCAGCATCGCCAGCGCAGGCGGCATCACCCTGCAGGCGGGCAGCGTGGACCATCGCGGTGCCACCCTGCAGGCCGAGCGCATCGCGCTGGACGCACAGTCCTTCGACAACCGCGCCGGCAAGGTCATCGCGACCGGTGCCGAGAGCAGCACGATCAACGTGGTCGGCACGCTGGACAACGGCGAGGGCGGCCTGCTGGCCAGCAATGGCGACCTCAGCATCCAGGCGGCGGTGTTCGGCAATGCCGGTGGCACCGTGCAGCACGCCGGTGAAGGCGTGCTGTCGATCGACGCCGGAACGCTCAACGGCACCGGCGGCACTCTGGTCAGCAATGGCAGCCTGTTGCTCAAGGGCACCACCACCGACCTGCGCGCGGGTATCACCTCCGCCAAGCGGATCGAGATAGACACCGGCTCCCTGATCACCGCCGGCGGCACGCTCACCGCGACCGGCAATGACATGCTGCGGCTGAGCGCGCGCGAACGGATCGACAACAGCGGCGGTACCGTGTCCAGCAATGGCGCGCTGGACCTGCGCAGTGCCACGCTGGTCAACGCGGGCGGCACGCTGCAGTCGGCGGGTACAGCGGCGAGCCAGCTGATCATCGGCCAGGACATCAACAACCGCGGCGGCCGCATCCTGGCCAACGGTGGGCTTGGCATCAGCTCCGGCAGCATCGACAACCAGGGCGGCACGCTGCACAGCGCCGCACGGCTGGTGGTAAAGGCCGACGGCCTGCTCGACAACAGCAACAAGGGCGTCATCGCCAGCGGCGCGGGCATGCAGGTGGCGGCAACTTCGCTGGACAACCGCAGCGGCAGCATCGAGCAGGCCGGTGACGACCTGCTGCAGATCGATGCCACCACGCTGCAGGGCCACGCCGGCCGCATCGTCAGCAACGGCGAGCTGCAGCTGAAGGGCGAGACCCTGGATCTCAGCGCAGGCACCACCGCCGCGCAGCAGGTCAGCATCGAGGCCGGCCAGCTGGACAACACGGCCGGTACGCTGAACGCCACCGGCAGCCAGGCGATGTCGCTGCAGGTGCGTGGTGCGCTCGGCAATGACGGCGGCACCATCGCCGCCAACGGCGCACAGCAGATCAACGCCGGTTCGCTGTCGAACGCAGGCGGCACCTTGAGTTCGGCAGGGACCTCCGACAGCCGGATCACGGTCACGGGCCGCTTCAACAACGGCGGTGGCACCCTCGCCAGCAATGCCGGCAACCTGCGCCTGGACGCCGGGCAGCTGGTCAATGCCGCAGGCAGCATCGTCCATGCCGGGAAGGGCATGCTGACCGTGAAGGCCACCCAGCTGGACGGGGCCGGCGGCAGCATCGCCACGGCAGGCGCACTGCAGCTGGATGCGGTGAGCGTGGACCACCGCGGTGCCACGCTCAATGCCGATCACTTCACCGTCAACGCCGACCGCTTCGACAATCAGAACGGCAAGCTGCTGGCGACGGGCACGCAGGCCAGCACCGTGCAGGCCACCACCTCGCTGGACAACGGCGGCAACGGCCTGATCGCCAGCAATGGCGACCTGACCCTGACCAGCGCATTGTTCGGCAATGCCGGCGGTACCGTGCAGCAGGCCGGTACCGGCACGCTGGCGATCAACGCGCACACCTTGAATGGCCAGGGCGGCAAGCTGCTCAGCAATGGCGCCCTGCAGTTGACCGGTGAAACCACCGACCTGCGTGATGGCACGCTGTCCGCTGCCCGCATCGCTGTGGATACCGGCACGCTGCTCAACGCGGGCGGTTCGATCATCGCCTCCGGCACTGATGCGTTGAAGGTGTCTGCGCGCGACCGGCTGGACAACAGCGGTGGCACGCTTGCCGGCAATGGCGCGCTGGATCTGCGCAGCGCGCAACTGCTCAACAACCTGGGTACGATCCAGGCCGCCGGCAGCGGCAGCAGCACCTTGGCGATCACCCATGCGCTGGAGAATCGCGGTGGTCGCATCCTGACCACGGGCGATGCAGGCATCAGCGCGGGCACGCTCGACAATCGCGGCGGCACCGTGCACAGCGATGGCAACAGCGCGCTGACCGTGCGCGTTGACGGCCTGCTCGACAACAGCGACAAGGGCACCCTGTCTGCGGGGGGCGCGTTGCTGGCCGAGGCACAGGCCATCAACAACAGCAGCGGTACCGTGGCGGCAGGGCAGAACCTGCAGCTGACCAGTGCCGATCTGCTGCGCAACGAAGGCGGCCTGGTCCAGGCCGGCAAGCACCTGCAGGTCTCGGCCAGCGGCGTGAACAACAACAGTGGCCGGATCATCGCCAACGACCTGCAGCTGGATACCCGCGGGCAGGCGCTGGACAACCGCAGCGGCATCATTGCCAGCCTTTCCGGAAATGCAGCGCTGCGCAGTGGTGCGCTGGACAACACCGGTGGCCTGCTGCAGTCGGCGGCAGCGCTCAGCATCGACACCTCCGGACAGCGGCTGACCAATGCCGCTTCCAATGGCAACGGCATCGTCAGCAGTGGCACGCTGCAGATCCGCAGTGGCGATCTGGACAATCGAGGCGGCTCGGTGTTCGCCAAGGCCGGCGTCGACGTGCAGGCCGTCAACATCGACAACAGTGGCGGCGGCTCGCTGGTGAGTGCAGCCGACCTGCTGCTGCGCGCGCAGCAGCTGGCCAACAGCGGTGGCAGCGTGACCGCCGGTGGCAATGCCGACATCGGTTTGCAGGGCGCCCTGCTCAACAGTGGCGGGCTGGTGGCGGCGACCGGCCGCCTCGACCTGCAGGCCGGTTACATCGACAACCGCAATACGCTCAGCCAGGCCAATGGCCCTGCGCTGGGCTTGCAGGGCAAGAACCTGCAGGTGACCACCGGCAACCTGGACAACCAGAACGGCCAGGTGATTGCCGACAACCTGCTGCTGCAGGTGAACCAGCGCCTGGACAACAGCGGTGGCCAGGTGTCGGCGGCGCTGACCTCCGATGTCCGCGCCGATACCTTGGTCAACAGCGGCGGCACCCTGGTGGCCGGCAGGCAGCAGACCCTCCGCACCCGCGAAATCATCGGTGATGGCCGGCTGATGTCGCAGGGTGACATGACCCTGGAGCTGGGCCAGAGCCACACCAACCGTGGCGAGATGGTGGCCAACGGCACGCTGAGCCTGTCCATCCACGGCAACCTGGACAACAGCGGCAAGCTGGCGGGTGCCAACGTCAACATCAATGCCGGCAACATCACCAACGCCTCCACCGGCGAGATCAGCAGCATCGGCCTGACCCGCCTGGCAGCGGGCGGCGCACTGGTCAACTACGGCCTGCTGGACGGCAACGTCACCCACATCACCGCCGCGAGCGTCGACAACATCGGCAGCGGCCGCATCTACGGTGACCGTGTCGCCATCCAGGCGGGCTCGCTCAACAACCTCGCCGCCAACATCGGCGGCGTGGACCGTGCAGGCACCATCGCCGCGCGCCAGCGTCTGGACCTGGGCGTCGGCACGCTGACCAACAGCGGCAAGAGCCTGATCTTCAGTGATGGCGACGCCGCGATCGGCGGCGCCCTGAACGGCCTGGGCGCGGTAGGCAGTGCCCAGAAGGTGGACAACATCGGTTCCACCATCGAGGTCAGCGGCAATCTGGACCTGTCCGCGCTGGCGGTGAACAACATCCGCGAGAACGTGGTCGTGGAGAAGGTCACCACCGTGCATGCACCGGTCCGGCTGGAGCAGCCCGGCTGGTTCAAGAACGCCACCAACAACAACCGTGATTTCCGCGCGACGTCGAACTACCAGCCGTACGAGATCTACTACCTCGATCCGTCGGACATCCTTGAAGACACCCCCTATGTCACCCCGGATGGCCAGCAGATCCGCAAGGCGGTTATCCGGCTGACCAGCAACACCAGTGCCTACGCCTTCGCCCGCGGTGGCGCGTACGGTGCGCGCGCGTCGCGCGAGCGCCTGAACGTGCAGGACGGCACCGTCACGGTCTACTACGTCGGCCGTGCAGACAACCGCAGCAACCCCGATCAGCTCGGCGCTGGTGCGGAAGATCCCTTCCGCGACCTGTCCACCCGCGGTCCCGGTTCGCCGCCGATCGAGTACGTGACCGATACCCTCAGGTACAACAACGCCTACGGTACCTGCACCACCACCTGCGTGCAGATCATCACCTATCCGGACTATGACAATCCGGAATCGATGCTGATCAACATGCAGCGTCATACCCAGGACACCAGCGGCAACGAGAAGACCCGCGTTGCCACCCGCACCACCGTGGAAGATGTGGTGGTTTCGGCAGGCAACAACGCGGTGATCAATGCAGGCGGCAACATGCGGATCAGCACCGATCGGCTGGAGAACCGGTTCGCCAACATCGCCGCGGGTCGCGACCTGGCCATTGTCGGCCTGAACCGTGACCAGTCCGAGGTGATCAACGCAGCCGAGCAGCTGACCCGCACCAGCACGTTCGACAACGTGTCCATCACCTACGGTGGCTCCTCCAGCCGCTGGAAGGCGGCCCCCATCACCGAGAAGACCGGTGCGCTGGGTTCGTCGATAACGGCGGGCGGCAAGCTCACCATTGATGTCGGCAACCTGCGCAACGACAACACCGGTGGCAGTAACCCCAACGCCGGTGGTGGCAAGGGCACGGCACAGCTGGATACCGGCGGCCGCGGTGCGGGTGCGGTCGGTCCGGGCGCGGGCAGCGTGCAGGGGCCTGGCCAGAGCACCGGCCAGGGTGCGGGCAGCGTGGACGCGCAGGGGCCGGGCACGGCCGGCGCGGCGCAGGGCGCCAATGGCGGCCACCAGCAGGCGGTAGCCCAGGCCGACGGTGTCCGCGCGGATGCAGCCGGTGCACAGGGCCCCGGCCAGGCCGGCAATGCCGGCAGCGGTGCCGGCACGGCGCAGGACATCAGTGCGGCACAGGCCGGGCAGGCCAATGCCAATGGCCCGGCGGCGGTCCGCGCCGGGGAGCATGCCGGCAGTGGTGGCAACACCGCCGTGGAGGGCAAGCAGGCTACAACGACAACCGGGACCGACCCGCGCGTGGTGGTGACCACCAGCCCGAATGCCAGTGCACCCACCGCCAGCCTGTTCAACGTGGACGCCAACCGTGGCAATCACATCGTGGAAACCGATCCGCGCTTTGCCAGCTACCGTGATTGGCTCAGCTCGGATTACCTGCTGCAGCGCGCAGGCTTTGATCCCGCGCAGACGCAGAAGCGCCTGGGTGACGGCTTTTATGAGCAGAAGCTGGTACGCGAGCAGATCGGCGAGCTCACCGGCCGCCGCTTCCTTACCGGCCACGGCAGCGACGAAGAGCAGTACCGCGCGTTGCTGGAGGCAGGTGCCACTGTCGCGAGCGAATGGGGCCTGCGACCCGGCGTGGCGCTCACGGCCGAGCAGATGGCACGCCTGACCAGCGACATCGTCTGGCTGGTGGAGAAGGACGTCACCCTGGCTGATGGCTCGGTGGTCCGCGCGCTGGTCCCGCAGGTCTACCTGCGGGTGATGCCGGGCGACCTTGGCAACGACGGCGCACTGCTGGCCGGTGCCGAAGTGGACATCAAGCTGCGCGGCGACCTGGTCAACAGCGGCACGATTGCCGGCCGCCAGCTGGTCAGCATCGATGCCGGCAACATCCGCAACCTGTCCGGTGGCCAGATCAGCGGTGCCCAGGTGGGCCTGTCGGCGCGGCAGGACATCGACATCATCGGCAGTACCGTCAAGGCCACCGATGCCCTCGCATTGAAGGCCGGCGGCAACATCACCGTGGCCTCGACCACTACGGAATGGAAGGACCAGGGCGATCGCCTGTCGCAGCAGAAGACCACGCTCGATCGGGTGGCTGGCCTGTATGTCACCAATCCCGGTGGCGATGGCGTGCTGTCGGTGGTGGCTGGCGGCGACATCGGCCTCAAGGCAGCGGAGATCCGCAATGCCGGCACCCATGGCATCACCCAGCTGGCTGCCGGTGGCAATCTGGACCTGGGCGCGCAGACGCTGGGCCAGAGCAGCGCGCTGAACCACGACAGCCGCAACTACACCAGCAACAGCCAGACCACGCACGCGGTGTCTTCGATTGAAGGCGCTGGCGATGTGCTGCTGGTCGCAGGCAAGGACATCAACCTGGCCGCAACCCGTATCAAGACCGGCGGTGGCATGGCTCTGCAGGCTGGCGGCGACATCAACAGCCAGGTACTGGTGGACAGCAGCAGCAGCGATTTCAATGCCGGTGGCAAGCGCAGTTCACTGCAGATCAGCCAGAGTGATGAGATCGTACGTGGCAGCCAGTTGTCTGCTGGTGACAATGTTGTGCTGAAAGCGACTCGCGATATCAATCTGACCGCGACCCAGGTCGCCAGTTCGGATGGCACGCTGAGCGTGGTGGCCGGTCGCGACGTCAACCTGCTCTCGGCCAGCGAGACGCATGACTTCAGCCTGGACAGCTACGACAAGAAAAAGAAGACCCTGTCGAGTACCACCACCACCCGCCACGCCGAGAGCAGCGACAGCTACGCCATTGGCACCGCTTTGCAGGGCAAGGCGGTCAATGTCAACGCGGGCCATGACCTGACCGCAGTCGGCACGGTGATCGACGCCACCGGCAACGTCACCCTGGGTGCTGGCAACAACGTGCTGATCGCCTCCGCGGAAGACCATCACAGCAGCGAGTCCAGCCAGAGCAAGAAGAAGTCCGGCTTCACCGGTGGCTTCGCCAATGGCACTGCATCGATCGGCTATGGCAGCTCGAAGAACAGCAGCAGCACCGCCGAACAGTCGACCACCCAGGTTGGTTCGGCCATCGCCTCGCGCGAAGGCAACGTGCTGATCAATGCGGGCAACCAGCTGACGATCGCGGCGTCCGACGTGGCCGCCGGCAGGGACCTGACTCTGGTTGGCAGGGACATCAACCTGATTGCCCGCCAGGACACGGTGGATACCCAGGCCAGCCAGTCGAGCAAGTCCAGCGGGTTCTCGGTGGGCGTCACCTACGACCCGGCCAAGGCGTACCGCACCGCACGCGACAACGCTACCGAAGGCATGGCCGACAGCGGCACGATGATGGGCCGGATTACGCGTACCGCCGAAGGCGTGGCGGCCGGCGTGTCGGCGGCCGTGCTACCGGCGATCACGGCCGGCAGCCAGAGGTCCAACAGCAACCAGAGCCACTCCAGCAGTGATGCACGGGTCAGTAACCTCAACGCGGGAGGCAATCTCACATTGATCGCCAATGGCGGCTCGATCACCAGCCAGGGCGCGCAGATGTCGGCCGAGGGTGATGCCGCGCTGCTGGCCACCAAGGACATCGTGTTCGACGTGGCGCACAACACGGAGCGCAGCAGCAGTGACAGCCGTGGCAAGGGCTGGGGTATTTCCACCAACTCGGCCGGCCTGCCATTTGGCACCAACAACTCGCGCAGCGATGGTGCCGGACAGAGCGACACCATCACCGGTACCCAGCTGTCGGTGGGCGGTGGCGTGCGCATGGCCACCACCGAGGGTGATATCCGCCTGACCGCCGCCAACATCGCGGCCGAGAAGGACGTCAACATCCGTGCCGCAGGCGATCTCACGATCCGTAGTGGCCAGGATACGGTCGGCAATGCCAACCGTTCGGATAGCAAGGCGATCGGCACTGTCCAGATTTCCGACACCGAGAAATTCTCCGGTTGGCATCGCGAGCAGCACCGTGACGACAGCGCGCAGGTCTCGCAGGTGGCCAGCACCGTCGGCAGCCTCGGCGGCAGCGTCAACCTTACCGCGGGCGGAAAATACACGCAGACAGCGAGCAATGTGGTCGCGGCCCAGGACGTGAACATCACCGCCGCCCAGATCGAACTGCTGACCGCCGATGAAAGCGGGCACTACTCGCAGAGCGACAAGGACCTGAAGATCGGTGCGTTCGCACGAGTGAAATCGCCGTTGATCGATCTGCTCAACAACGTCGATGCCGCACGCAAATCCGACGGTCGCCTGCAGGCGATGCAGGGCCTGGCGGCTAGCGCAAACGCCTACCAGTCGGCGAGTGCGATCGCAGACATGGCCAAGGGCGCTGGCGGCGGCTCCCTGCTCAGTGCGGAAGCGGGAGTGGGCTTCAAGACCTCAAGCCGCAGCGCTGATGGCAGCAGCCAGGTCTCGCGCGGTTCGACCATCCAGGGCGGCGGCAACGTCAACCTGACCAGCACCCAAGGCGACATCCACGTGGTGCAGGGCAGCCTGAGCGCGGGCAGTACGCTGGCGCTGGACTCGGCGCGCGACATCCTTCTTGAAGCGGGGCAGGCCAACCTGCAGAGCAAGAGCAAAGGCAGCAACGCCGGGGCCGAAGTGGGTGTCGGCGTGTCGGTCGGCGCGCAGACCGGCGTCTATGTCTACGCCGAGGCCAGCGTGGGCAGCAGCAAGTCGAATGCGGAAAGCAGCACCTGGCAGAACACCACGCTGGCCGGTAGCACCATCTCGCTGAAGGCGGAAGGAGATACCACCCTGCGTGGTGCCACCGCCACCGCGGACCGCATCGACGTCAAGACCGGTGGCACGCTGACCATCGAATCGCTGCAGGACATCGCCGAAAGCATGTCCAAGGACAACCAGGTAGGGGGTCGCGTGCAGGTATCTTTCGGCACTGCCTGGAACGTGAACGGCTATGCCAGTGCCGGCAAAGCCAACGGCAGCTACCAGGGCGTCGGTCAGCAGAGTGGCCTGTTTGCCGGTGATGGTGGCTACCACGTGGATGCCGGCCATGTGAATCTGATTGGCGGCGCCATTGCCAGCACCCAGACGGGCAACAGTGAGTTGACTGCACAGACGTTGACCTTCACCGATCTGAAGAACGAGATGGATTACCGCGCAAGTTCGGTTGGCATCAGCGGAGGTTTCGGGTCGACCGGCAAGGTGGCCACCGATGCGGACGGCAATCCGATAGCGGCACCGAATGCCGCAGGCCAGTTGAAGGACATCGGCAACACCATCACCACCGGCGGGTACGGCAAAGCCAACACGACGACCTTCAGCCCGGGCATCCCGATGACCGAGAGCGGCCATGACAGTTCCACCACTTACGCCACCCTGACCGGCGGCAACATCACCATCGGTGGCAAGAAGGTCGATGCGGCCGATCTTGGGATCAACACCGACGCCAGTACCGCACACAAAGCGCTCGATACGCTGCCGGACCTGCAGCAGATGCTGCAGCAGCAGCGCGCGATGGCTCAGGCGACCGGCACCGTGGTGAGTGTAGGGATGCAGATCCGCTCCGATATCAATGCGTCGATCGACGCAGCAACGGACCGCCGGGAAGCCGTCAAGGCCATTCTGAACGACCCGGAACAGCGCGCCGCATTGACGCCGGAACGCGAGGCCCAGCTAATTGCAGTTGGCGTGGCGGCCAGCGGTGAGATTGATCGCCTGCAGAGGGCCGGTGTGCTGGTTGGGGCGATCACCGGGGGTCTCGCGGCTTCGTCGGGCAGTGCGGGAAGCATTGTGGCGGGCACGTTGGCACCTGCGATTTCCTATCAGATCGGTCAGTACTTCAAAGAGAACGCCGACAGGAACATGGCTGATGGAGGAAGCCGCAGTGAAGAGGGAAGCGCCACGCATCTGCTGGCCCACGCCTTGCTCGGTGCTGCGGTGGCGTCAGCCGGCGGAGACAATGCGCTGATAGGTGCGTTGGCGGCCGGGAGTGCCGAAGCGGCAGCCCCTTCCATCGCCAGGTTCATGTTCGGCAAGGACAGCAAGGACCTGACCGCCAGCGAGAAAGAAGCGGTCAGCACCGTTGCCGGAATCGGCGGGGCAATGCTTGGCACGTTCCAGGACGGCATGCTGGGCGCTGCTGCCGGCAACAACGCCGCAAAGAACGCGGTCGAAAACAACTGGGGAGAGGTGGGGCACTACTCCACAACGGCGACGATTCTTTACCTGAGTGGTTTCACGGAAAGCGACGCAAAGGGCATCGCGGCTGCAACGTGGGCGCCTGACACGGATCGACGAAACGCCATCACGCCTTTCAACGTTGCCTGGGCAAAATTCAAGGGCACGCCACAGCAACACAACCATGCCTTGGGTGGCGAAATGGACCCGGAAGCAGTCAGGGCCATCCAGGCGGAACTGGGGGAAAAGGTTGCTGTGATCCTGGCCGATATCAAGAGGAACGAGAACAATCCCGAGGCCAAGAGGGCCATTCTCGACAATGTTGAGACGCAACGGGTGTTGCACCTCTTTGGCGATTCGTTTGCCCACGTTCAACGCGATGGCACGCAGTTCAAGCCGGTCCTGGGGCATGCCAAAGCATCGACACAGGATGAAGGCATCAACGATCCGGACAACCCGTACACGCATCGGGATGCCTATCTGGCCTATAGTCTCGCCCTTTACAAGGCAGCGACGGGAGCGTCCAAGGGCAAGGCGCTGGGCGATGCCAACTACATCGCCGACCTGGCTTCCCGGGTTTCTGCAGTCAATGGGGAGGCGGCGCAGAAGGGTGTGCTGGATGCTGCGGCGTCGTTCTTCATGCCAACCAGGACATCAGGGTTGGTCGATGCTCCGATGTCAGATTGCGGGTGGTACTGCACATACGTGCCTGCAGGGTGGATGGCGAGGCCAGAGCTTGAAAAAATCTATCGAAAGCCAGTCGAGGTTCCGCAGACTCCGGTGATCGACTGGACGAAGTTCTCCCAAGGGCGATGGTGAGCGTGATGATGAGAACATGGGGGAGCCGATTGTTGCGTGTGGTCGCCAAGGCCGGCGACTGGCTGCACCTGCTTCTGTGGGCCGCTTCAATCACCTATCTAATGCTTTCGTTCCTGAGTTGGACGGTGTTCCACGACTACACTTTTATGGGGCTGACCGCCAACAGCTTCTATGTACGCTATCGCGATTTCATCTTCTGGTATTCGTATGCTGCGGTGCCTGTGCTCACCGCTGTGGTGATAGCCCTGATCTGGATCAGGCGCCGGGTGGCCCCAGCGGAGATGCTGATAGCCTTCGTTGGCTGGGGCCTGCTACTTTTCCATCTGTCTCTCGTACGCTCCTAGCGGACGGCGGCTGAAGGCCGCTGCGTTGACCTGCAGGTGTGCCTTCAGGCCCTGATGAAGGCGGGACAGCAGTCCACAGGCTGGACGTGCCTGTAGCCTGGTGCCTGAAGCAGGCGAGTGCGGAATGGCGCACAATCACCGCATGGGCCCATTTCGCATTCCGCTCCTGCTGCTTGCCGCCGTCCTGTTTGCCGGCTGCGCGAGCACCGATGTGCACAACCCGCTCGCCACTTGGGTGCCGTCACCCAACCAGAACGCGCGCACGCCGGTCATCATCGTCATCCACCACACCGAGCAGAAGTCGGTGCAGCAGAGCCTGCATACGCTGCGTACCGCCAACAGCGGCGGACGGGTCAGCGCGCACTACCTGATCGGCGCCGATGGCCATCGCTACCAGCTGGTGGCCGATGAACGCCGCGCCTGGCATGCCGGCGCCGGGCGCTGGGGCACCATCACCGATCTCAATTCAGCCTCGATCGGCATCGAGCTCGACAACGATGGTCGCAGTCCCTTCAGCCCGGTGCAGATCGAGTCATTGATCGTGCTGCTGCGCGATCTCGCTGAACGCCTGAACATCCCGCCGCGTCAGGTGATCGGCCATGCCGACCTCGCGCCGACGCGTAAGCAGGATCCGAGCCGCTTCTTCCCCTGGCAGCAGCTGGCCGAGGCCGGTTTCGGCGTCTGGCCGCGCGCGGCCGACGGTGCTGCGCCGGAGGGTTTCGACGCGTGGAATGCGCTAGCCCGTTTCGGCTATCCGCTGGACAACCGCGAAGCCACCATCGCCGCCTTCCACCGCCGTTTCCGTGGCCGCGACGACCTGCCGAAGACGCTGGATGCCGAAGACGCCCGTATCCTGCATTCTTTGCTGCTGCAGACCCCGTAGACGCTCGCGTGGGGCTGAAGACCCCACCGAAGCGGGTAGCGCCGGGCCATGCCCGGCGAGCGTGCAGCGCGGCCACCCCGCGTGGTTCCCGCCCCCAGCAGTGCCAGGTCATGCCGGGTAACCCCGGCAATCACCCCGATCCCAGCGCATCGCGCAGTGCCGCCACATGCGCGCGGCCCACGGCCAGCTCGCTGCCATCGCTTAACACCAGCCAGTAACGGCTGCCCGATCCTGCATGCAGCATGCGCACATGCTGCAGATTGACCAGATAGGAACGATGGCAGCGCACGAAGTCGCCAGGCAGTACGCTGCCCAACCCGGCCAGGGACTTGTCGTGCAGCTCGCTACGGCCATCGCGCATGCGCACCTGGCTGTAGTCGCCGTCGGCGCGGATCCAGAGCACGTCAGCAAGTTCTACGGTCGCCGTGCCCTGCGCCCGCCAGACACCCAGATAACGCGCGCGGCCAGGGCGGGAACCGCTGGTGTCGAGCAGGCGTTCCAGTGCCTGGCCAAGGCGCTCACGCGAGAACGGCTTGGGTACGAAGTCGAGCACGCCATGCTCGAATGCCTGCAGCGCGCGGTCGCGATGGGCCGACACCACCACGCACTGGTAGCGGCCAGCTACCGCACGCCGAAGCAGCTCGAAACCATCGTCGCCGCCCAGGTTGAGGTCCAGCAGCAGGCCATCGTAGACGCTGCATTGCAGTCGATCTCCGGCCGACTCCAGATCAGCAACGGCGTCGAAGCGCGCGCGCGTGCCTGCCTGTTCACTGCACAGGCGCAGCAAGCGCTGGCGTACCAGCGGCTCGTCTTCGACGATCAGGATGCGCATGTCAGTTCGATCCGGCTGCGCCAGTGGTCGCCTTCGGCGCCCTGCACGAAGGTCCATCCGCCAGGACAGGCGGCGGCCAGGCTGGCCTCGATATAGCGCGTGCCGGTGCCGCGACCACGGTGTGGGGCGGAACCCCGTGCACTGCGCAGCTCCAGAATCCAGCGCGCGTTGGTGCGTTGCACGCGCAGGTGGAACGGATGCTTTGCGCAGGCCAGCGCACCTGCGTGGGTCAATGCATTCTCCACCTGGGCATGCAGGATGCCGGGTGGCAACGACAGCATCGCGTCTTCGCCATCGACCTCCAGCCGCATGCGCTGGTCCAGTGCCATGCCAACGATATCCAGATGGCTGCGACAGAGCGCCAGTTCGTCCTGCAGGGAAACGCTGCGCCGGTCGCTGCTGTCGCGCAGGCGATCGAACTGGTCGGCCAGTGATTCCACCAGGCGGCTGGCACGCGCTGGTGCCTGTTCGATCAGTTCCTGCAGGCAGGTCAGGGTATTCATCAGCCAATGTGGCTGGATGCCTCGCTGCAGCAGCTGCAGCGAAAGCCGCGCGCGTTCTTCGCTCAGCCAGGCGTTGTGCCGGTCCAATGCCTGCAACTGGGCAGCGTGGCGCAGCAGCAGGAACACCATCAGCACCGCCAGCAGCAGGAAATAGGGCCCATCGAGGAAGGCGCCGCCTGCGACCAGCAGCGCCAGCAGCCCGGCCAACAGCAAGGCCAGGATCGGCCAGCGGTCCTCGGACTCGCAATGCGCGCGTAACAGTGCCCCCGCCGAGGCGAGCAGGCTCGACAGCAGCACTGCCGCTGATCGTGTATCGAAGCCGGGCAGCGCGACAGCGGCGGCAATGATCACGGCCAGATAGCCAAGGTAAACGGCCCGCGGCATCGCTACCGCGAAGCGGCGCGCAAGATAGGCCGGCAGCAACGCCGCTGCCGCCACATGCAGGCACAACAGTGCCACCAGGCGTGGGCCATGCCATGGATAGGGATACCCAAGCAGGGAGCGCCACGCCTCGACCACCGGCAGTGCCAGCCCCACTGCGCCCAGTGCCAGCAGCAGGCGGGCCCCGGGTGCCTGCGTCTGGCCGCGCAGTACGGTGAGGAAGTACAGGCAGGCCGCCGCCAGTGCACCGGTGGCGAAGGCGGCGATCAACCACGGCAGGATGATCTGGCCGTACAGCACGGTCGCGGGTGCGATCAGCACCATCGCATCGGCACCATGCAGATGGAAGTGCTGCCGCTGGCTCGACGCAAGCACGATCAGTTCGTCGCTGCGGTTGCCCGAAGCAGGAGGCAGCACACGCACAAGGTCGATGCGTCCTGGACGCTCTTCTGCAGCGCTGCGGCCGACCACGCCATTGCTGACCCACGGGTTGCCGTTCCAGTACAGCTGGCTGGCGGCACGCAGCGACAGCCGCATCGTGCGGCCATGCACGTCCGCGGTGGTCGGCGCCGGCACCTGCCAGCGCAGCCAGTAGGGGCCGCGCCAAGCTGCCAGCTCGCGCTGGTCCAGTGGCCGCCAGTGCAGATCCTGCGGCGGTCGCGCGGGCACGGCGCCGGCGGTCCCGATGTTCGCAAGCGCCATCTGCGCGCCCGGCACCTGCACCAGCCCAGGTGGCGGCGTCGACACGAGCAGCCAGACAGCCACGGCCGCAAGCAGCACAGCAAGGACAGCCAGGGTTCGTGGGATCTGCATGGAGGCCATCCTATCGGTTGCGTGGAGACAGTGGACGGCCGCCTGGAGACGTTCGGCAGGCGCGCACGCCCCGTGAGCTGCGGAAGGGCAGACGCTGGTGGCGCACGTCCTTCCATCGGAGCCCGACATGACCCGCAGCGCCCGCACGCTTCCCTGCAGTTCCCATCGTTGCCGCACTACCATCGCCACCGCGCTGGCTGCAATCGGCCTGGCGCTGGCCGTGGCCGCCCCCGCACAGGCCAGCCCGGCCGCACTGGCGTTCGAGCCCTACACGCTGCAGACCAAAGCACATGGCAGCATCCCTGCCGAAATCGCCGTGCTTGCGGTGCCACGCCGGCACAGCGAGCCGGATGGGCCACGGATGCAGTTGAAAGTGGTACGCCTGCGTGCAACCGGCGGTAATGGCCGCAGCGCTCCCGTGGTCTACCTGGCCGGTGGCCCGGGTGGCTCCGGCATCGACACCGCGCGTGGCCCACGCTGGCCGGTGTTCGACCAGGTCCGCCGCGAGGCGGATGTGCTGCTGCTCGACCAGCGTGGCGCCGGCCTGTCCGAACCACCACCGGAATGCCCGCACCAGACCCGATTCGATGATGCGCAGCCACTGCAGCGCGATACGGCGCTGGTCGCGCTGCAGGCAACGGCAGCGAAGTGCGTTGCGTTCTGGCGGCAGGCTGGCGTCGACCTGGGTGCCTACACCACGGCCGAGAGCGCCGCCGATCTCGACGACCTGCGACGCGCACTGGGCGTGCCGAAGATCAGCCTGTGGGGCATGAGCTACGGCACGCATCTGGCCCTGGCTGCGGTGCGCCTGCACGGTGAAGGTCTCGAGCGCGTGGTGTTGATGGGCACCGAAGGTCCTGATGACACACTGAAGCTGCCATTGAGCAGCGATGCCGTGCTGCAGGCGCTGGCACAACTGGCGCGCAAGGATGGCTTTGACGATCTCGCAGGATCGGCCACCCGCGTGCTGCAGGCGCTGCGCGAGCAACCCCGGCAGGGCCGCAGCGGCATGCATGAGAGCCGCCAGGTGACCATCGGCCTGTACGACGCACAGATCGTCATCGCCAACATGCTGGGGCAACGCATCACCCAGCAATGGCTGCCGCTGGTGCTGCGCGAGGCCGAGCGCGGCAACTACGATCCGCTGGCCGACCTGGTGCTGATCGGGCGGGCCCAGTTCGCGCAGTTCCCGGCGATGGGGCTGGCGATGGACATCGCCTCAGGACAGAGCCCGCAGCGCCGGGTGCTGGCCGAAGCACAGGCGCGCGAGAGTCTGTTCGGTGATGGATTGAACTTCCCGTTCCCCGCCATCGGCAACGGCCTGGGCCTGGCCGATCTGGGCGACTCCTTCCGTGGCCCGTTGCGCAGCGAGGTGCCTGTGCTGTTCATCAGCGGCACGCTGGATGGACGCACGCCACCAGCCAACGCCGATGCACTTCGTCCAGGCTTCCGCAACGGCCGCTCGCTGCTGGTACGCAACGCCAGCCATCACCACGAGCTGTGGACCGGCAATCCTGCCATCGCCCGCAGCATCGTCGAGTTCCTGGCCGGTCGCACCGTGAGCGATGCCGTGCTGGACGTGCCGCCGCCGGTGTTCGCCACCAGCAACAGTGGCCTGCTCGGTAGCGGCGGACGCTGAAGGGAGAGCGCGGCGCGGGGCACCCGACGGGTCCGGTGCCGTGCTATTTCCTCTACATTGGGGCAATGAAAGACATCATCGCCCCCCTGAGCCGCACGAGCTTGAGCCTTCTTGCGCTGGCCGTGCTTGCGGCCTGCAGCACCACCGGCACCCGTCCCGAAGCACCGCCAGCACCAATCAAGCCTGCCGCCACCTACGCCAAGGTTGAATGGAGTGCGCTGCCGCCGGTTTCCGATACCGATCTGCAGGCCGGCTTCGTCGCCTGGCGCAGCAGTTGTGCCAGGTTGAAGAACGACGCGGTCTGGGCCAAGCCCTGCACCACGGCTGCAGCAGTGAACGACAAGGACCCTGCCGCGATCCGCCAGTTCCTGCAGCGCGACCTCGATGTCTACGCGCTGCGTGCCGGGGGGCACCAGGCTGATGGGCTGATCACCGGCTACTACGAGCCGATCTACCCCGGCAGCCTGACCCGAACCGACAAGGCCACCGTGCCGGTGTACGGCACGCCAGATGACCTGATCGTGGTGCAGCTGGACAGCGTCTACCCGGAACTGAAGGGCAAGCGCCTGCGCGGGCGCGTCGAAGGCAAGGTGCTCAAGCCCTATGACGACGCCGGTACCATCGCGGCCAAGGGCGCCAAGGCCCCGGTGCTGGCCTGGCTGACCGATCCGATGGACCTGCAGTTGCTGCAGATCCAGGGCTCGGGCCGGGTGCGCCTGGCCGATGGCAAGCAGGTGCGGCTGGCCTATGCCGAACAGAACGGCCACCCGTACCGCGCGATCGGCCGCTGGCTGGTGGACCAGGGCCAGCTGAAGAAGGAAGACGTGACCATGGATGCGATCCGCGCATGGGCCAGGGCCAACCCTTCCCGCGTGCCGGAACTGCTGCGCAGCAATCCCAGCTACGTGTTCTTCGTGCGCAACCCGGACAGCCCGGAAGGCCCCCGCGGTTCACTGAACGTGCCGCTCACCGCCGGCTACAGCGTGGCGGTGGACCGTACCGTGGTACCGCTGGGCAGCCTGTTGTGGCTGTCCACCACGCGTCCGGATGGCAGCCCGGTGGTACGCCCGGTGGCCGCGCAGGACACCGGCGGTGCCATTGCCGGCGAAGTACGCGCGGACCTGTACTGGGGCAGCGGCGACGCCGCAGGCAAGCTGGCCGGTGACATGAAGCAGAAGGGCAACATCTGGATGCTGTGGCCGAAGGGCTCCCCCTTGCCGAAGTAGGTTGGCAGGGGTCAGACCCCTTCCAGCAGGAAAGGGATCTGACCCCGAATGCCTGATAATGGCGCCATTCCGAACTTTCCGGTCGCACCTGCGGCCAGGACCAATGCAATGAAATACGCAAAACCCAACGCAAAGACCAACAGCAAGAAGTACTACAAGCACTGGGCCGAATCGAGCCTGGGCAAGGGCAACGTGCTGATGGAAGCCCGTGGTGAAAAGATCGTGCGCCAGGTGGAGATCTACGGGGCCAAGGTGGTCTGGGCCGATGAAACCGGGCAGAGCGATGACCGCTTCGTGCTGGCGGACCAGCCGGTGTCGTTCATGGATTTTGATGAAGACGACGAAATCAGCGCGCGCGAATTCGAAAGCGCCTGGAAGAAGGCCCGCGAGGCGACCGGCTACCCGGTGTAACGAAGGGCGGGTCCCGCTGGATGGCTGGCAGATTTGAAATGTTATAAAGTTTCATTTTCTGCCTCCTGCCGTCCTCCCCATGAAGACCTCCACGCTGGTGGCCGCCCTCGCGGCCGCGCCGTTCGCCCCTGAAGCACTCGCACAGTCGGCGGATGCCGCGCTCACCCTGGGCAAGGTCGATGTGCACCAGCACGGCGAAGGCCAGCTGAGCGCGCACCAGGTACTGACTTCGGTGGACGTGCTGGGCGCAGACCAGATCGAAGACCGCAACGTCTCCCACAGCTGGGAGCTGCTGGGGCAGATGCCGGGCATCCAGCTGACCGAAACCCGGCAGGGTGCCGAATCGGGCAAGGTCAGCTTCCGGGCTTTCAACGGCGAGGGCTACCTCAATGCCATCAAGACGCTGATCGATGGCATCCCCAGCAACGTCAACAGCGGCAACCAGCGCTACATCGACATGCTGTTCCCGCTGGAAATCAGCTACATCGAAGTGGTACGTGGTACCAACGACCCGCGCTACGGCCTGCACAACATCGGCGGCAACGTGAACTTCGGTACGCGCCAGGGTGGCAACTACACCGATGCACGGCTGGCCTACGGCAGCTACAACACCCGTGATGCGCAGCTGGCGGTGGGCCGCGAAGCCAATGGCGTCGCGCAGAACTACTTCGTTGGTACCCAGGCCAGCGATGGCTATCGCGACCATGACACCTCCAGGAAGTACTCGCTGGGCGGCAAATGGTTCCTCGGCACGCTGGACGATGGGCTGCGCGTGGGCCTGACCGCGCGCGCCTACCACCACGAAGCCGACGAGCCCGGCTTCATGACCGTCGAGGAAATGCGTACGCATCGACGTGGCAGCGACCTGCGCAACGGCAACGATGGTGATGACCGCGACATGCGCCAGATTGCCGCGCACCTGGATATGAAACTGTCCGAGAGGCTCACCTTCGGCACGCGGCTCTATTACAACCGCTACGAAGACGACCGCCGCGTGACCTTCAGCGACCTGCCCACCGGCAACCTGCCGCGCCAGCGCCGCGTGTGGGATGAGCGGCAGAATGGCCTGCTCAGCACGGTCACCTGGCAGGCCAGCCCCGCGCTTACTGTCGAGGGCGGCCTGAACTACGAGCAGCAGGACAACAGCTACATCCGCGAGCGCTACGCCTACGCCGAACCCACCGACTTCAGCCGTGCCCCGGCACGGGTGCAGAACAACGACCGCCACAGCTTCGACAATTGGGGCGCCTACGTGCAGGCCATCTACCAGCCCGTCGAGGCGTGGAAGATCGTGCCGGCCTACCGTGTGGACCGCTTCAGTGGCCGTACCCACCTGATGAACGGCCTCAGCGCTCGGCTGCAGGATTACGGCAGCATCGGCCAGCCCAAACTGAGCGTCATCCACAGCCTGGGCGAGAACACCCACGTATACGCAAACTGGGGCCGCACCTTCCAGGTGCTCACTGGATCCACCGCGCCGGCTTACCTCGCCCCGGGCCAGGCGCGGATGCGTCCGTCCACCAACACCGGCATGGAGCTGGGCCTGAAGTTCCAGCCGTTCGCGGGCAGCCAGGCGCGCCTGGCGGTGTGGCAGCAGGACGCGGAAAACGAGGTATCCAACATGCCGGCCACCGGTACGACGGTCACCTTGGGCAAGACCCGTCGACGCGGCGTGGATGCGCAGTTGAGCCTGCAGCTGGGCGACGACTGGACGGTCTGGGCGTCGCACGCCTACCAGGAAGCGAAGATCACCCGCGACGACCGCGATGCCAGCATGTCCCTGCGGGGCCGCGAAGTGGCCGCCACCCCGCGCCACATCAGCAACCTGGGTGTGGACTACCACGCCAGCGATGCCTTGCGCCTGGGCCTGCAGGCGCGTGCACAGGGCGATTACTACCTGGAAGAGCGCAACGTGGCCGGCAAGTTCGGTGGTTTCGCCGTGCTCGACCTGAGCGCCGCCTACCAGATCACCCCGCGCTGGAGCGTGGACCTGCAGCTGAAGAACGTTACCGGACGCCAGTACGCCTACGCCTGGTACGACAGCTTCTTCTGGGACAGCGCCCGCCCGATGTTTTCGCCGGCCCCGGGCCGTAGCGTGTTCGTCGGCCTCAACATGAAGCTGTGACCCGCCTACGTATCTGGTAGTGGGCGAACTTGCTCGCCCTGCGGCAGGGGTCAGGCCCCTTTCCTGATAGAAAGAGCCGCGACCCCAAACCCGCGTTTTGCACTACATTGGTGCAATGTCCGACCCCGCACCGCCGCCATCCCTCGACGCCCTGGGCACGCCGCTGGCCTGGGCCGGGGCTGATGGCCGCATCATCGGCTGCAACCCGGCCTTCGCGCGTTGGCTGGGTGTCAGCATCCGCCGCCTGCTTGGCCAGCCGCTGGCCGCGCTGGAAGTGCAGGGCGAGGCGCTGGCCCATTTCCTGGCCCGCGATGAGCGCGACAGTCTGCGCCTGAACCGGCTGGCCCTGGCGGTGCCGGGCGAGGCACCACGCTTCGCCGAGGGCTGGATGAGCCGCCGCGACGATGGTGGCTGGTTGCTGGAGGCGCACCCGGTCGATGAGTTCCCCGGGCTCGACCCGACCCAGGCCCTGCCCAGCGCGCTCAGTGCAGCGCTGAAGGGGCTGGCCCATGAGCTGCGCAATCCGCTGGCCGGGCTGAAGGGCGCGGCCCAGCTGCTGGCCCGGCGCGCGGCCCAGCGCGACGCCAGCGAACGCGAGCTGATCGAGCTGATCGGTTCGGAGATCGAGCGCCTCAACGGCCTGCTCGACCAGCTGCTGTCACCGGCCCCGGCCGCGCCGCACGCCGAACTGAACATCCACGCCGCGCTGGAACGCGTGCTGCGCCTGGCCGAGAACGAGGCCGGCTGGGCGGTACGCCTGCAGCGCGACTACGACCCCAGTATTCCCGAATTCCATGGCGACGCCGACCGCCTCACCCAGGCAGTGTGGAACCTGGTGCGCAACGCGATCCAGGCCGGCGCCGGCAACATCACCCTGCGTACCCGCGTAGAACACGGCGTACGCATCGCCGAGCAGTTGCATACGCTGGCGCTTCGCCTCGAAATCGCCGACGACGGCCGTGGTGTGCCAGAGGAACTGGCCGAGCATCTGTTTCTGCCGCTGGTCAGTGGTCGCGCCGAAGGTACTGGCCTGGGCCTGGCGCTGGCGCAGCAGGTCGCGCGCGAACATCGCGGCACACTGACCTACCGCTCGCGCCCGGGCCATACCGTGTTCACCCTGCTGCTGCCGATCGGCAACGGTGCCGCCCCGGCCGAGGAGGCCCCGCGCGATGTCTGACGCCTCCACTCCCGCACAACGCATCTGGGTGGTCGACGACGACCGTGCCGTGCGCTTCGTGCTGTGCACCGCGCTGCGCGAAGCCGGCTACCAGGTCGTCGATTTCGACAGCGCCGCACCCGCCCTGCAGGCGTTGAGCGAAGGCCCGCCGCCGGCCCTGCTGTTCACCGATGTGCGCATGCCGGGTGACGATGGCCTGGTGCTGTTGGACAAGCTCAAGGCCGTGCTGCCGCAGCTGCCGGTGGTGGTGATGTCGGCCTATACCGATGTCGCCAGTACCGCCGGTGCGTTCCGCGGCGGCGCGCATGAATTCCTGTCCAAACCGTTTGATCTGGACGATGCGGTGGCACTGGCACAGCGCGTGCTGCCGGCGGTGGCACCGGCCATGGCCGCAGCGGCGCCGACCACCGCAACCTCCAGCGACCAGCCGCCGCAACTGGTGGGTGATACACCGCCGATGCGCGCGCTGTTCCGCGCCATCGGCCGCCTGGCGCAGGCACCACTGGCGGTGCTGATCACCGGCGAGACCGGCACCGGCAAGGAGCTGGTGGCGCATGCCCTGCACCGCGAATCGCCGCGCGCACAGGCGCCCTTCGTTGCGCTCAATACCGCCGCCATCCCGGCCGAGCTGCTGGAGAGCGAACTGTTCGGCCACGAAGCCGGCGCATTCACCGGTGCGCAGCGCCGCCATATCGGTCGCTTCGAGCAGGCCAACGGCGGCACCCTGTTCCTGGATGAGATCGGCGACATGCCGTTGCCGCTGCAGACCCGGCTGCTGCGCGTGCTGGCACAAGGTGAGTTCTTCCGTGTCGGGGGACGCGAGTTGATCCGCGTCGATGTGCGTGTGGTGGCCGCCACCCACCAGGATCTGGAAGGCCTGGTCGCGCAGGGGAAGTTCCGCGCCGATCTGCTGCACCGGCTGGACGTGGTGCGCCTGCAGCTGCCGCCGCTGCGCGAGCGCCGCGAGGACATCGCACAACTGGCCAACACCTTCCTGGCCGCCGCCGCACGCAAGCTGGACACGCCACCGAAGCGCCTCACCGCCGCGGCGCTGCAGGCGCTGCGCGAGCACGACTGGCCGGGCAACGTGCGCGAGCTGGAGAACGTGTGCTGGCGGATGGCGGCGCTGGCCGCTGCCGACACCATTGGCGTGGCCGACGTCGATACCGCGCTCAACCGTACGCGCGGTCGTCGCAGCAGCACCACCAGCGCCGATCCGGGGCAGTGGGAGGCGCTGCTGGCCGAATGGGCACGCCGGCAGCTGGCCGAAGGCGTGGAAGGGCTGCACGCGCAGGTGCGTGAGCGGGTCGACCATGCCCTGCTGGAGGCCGCGCTGCAGATCACCCATGGCCGCCGTGCCGAAGCCGCGGCCCGCCTGGGCCTTGGCCGCAATACCCTTACCCGCAAGCTGGGCGCCGGGCGCCGCCGCGGGGGCCATTGAACGGTTCCTGCACGCGATCCTCGCGCCCGCTTGCCGAACCGTTGATCGTTCATGGACGATGCCGTCCGTAGTGTCACCTGCAAGGAGTCTTCGATGCGTCTGTCCTTTGCCATCCTGCCGTTGTCCGCCGCCGTGCTGCTGTCTGCCTGTGGCAGTGCGCCGAAGAAGCCGCAGCCCACACCGCCGCCGCCGACCGTAGTCGGCACCGCCAAACAGGCCGAGGCCAATCTCTCGCCGGCCTCGGCCAGCATCGTCAGTGGCCGCATCGCGCTGGTGGTGGAGCCCGGTGGCATCCACATCACCGGCCTGATCGGTGGCCTGCAGCCGATGCAGCAGGCCGGCTTCCACATCCACGAGCGCGGTGACTGCAGCGCGGTGGATGCCAGCAGCGCCGGCAACCACTTCAACCCCGGTGGCACCGCGCATGGCCGCGCAGGCACCGGCAAGCACCACTTGGGCGACATGGACAATCTGCGT
Source organism: Stenotrophomonas maltophilia R551-3 (assembly GCF_000020665.1). Classification (NCBI taxonomy): domain Bacteria; kingdom Pseudomonadati; phylum Pseudomonadota; class Gammaproteobacteria; order Lysobacterales; family Lysobacteraceae; genus Stenotrophomonas; species Stenotrophomonas maltophilia. Next base: position 165,225 of record NC_011071.1, read on the forward strand.
GCCGACGCCCAGGGCCGCGCCAACGTCGATATCCACCTCAAGGGGGTTACCCTTGGCGGAGGCGCCGCCACCGATATCGCCGGACGTGCACTGGTCGTGCATGCAAATGCCGACGACTATCGCAGCCAGCCCGCCGGCAATGCCGGCGTTCGCATCGCCTGTGGCGTGATCCGGGTTGTCCGTTGATCGTTGCCGGCATCATCCAGGGAGAGATTCCATGCGTCTGATCCACACTTCGCTGTTCGCGGCCATTGCCGCACTGGGCCTGGCGGCCTGCAACCAGCAGCCCGCCGCGCCGCAGACTGAAACCCCGCCGGCCGCCCCGGCCGAGGGCGCTACCACCGAACCGGCCGCAGCGCCGGCAGCAGCTCCGGCTGCCGATGCCTCGGCCACTGCCGAACTGGCACCGACGCAGGGCAATGAGACCAAGGGCAGCGTCACCTTCAAGGTGGTCGACGGCAAGGTCCACGTGACTGGCCAGATCAGCGGCCTGAAGCCGGGCAGCGAGCACGGTTTCCACATCCACGAGAAGGGCGACTGCAGCGCGCCGGACGGCATGAGCGCCGGTGGCCACTTCAACCCGGGCAAGCAGGACCACGGCAGCATGGCCGTCGATCCGCACCACGGCGGCGACATGCCCAACATCAAGGCCGACGACAAGGGCGTGGCCACCATCGATGGCCCGGTGTCGAGCAATGTCAACATCGGCAAGGGCGATGACTTCGACATCATCGGCCGCGGCCTGATCGTCCACGCCGACGCGGACGACTACAAGACCCAGCCGACCGGCAATGCCGGTGCACGCCTGGCGTGTGCGGTGATCCAGAAGGCCCCGTAAGAAGCAGAAAACGCCGGCGCAAGCCGGCGTTTTTCTTTGCACTGCTTCCTGTAGCCGAGCCATGCTCGGCTGCCATTGCTGGGGTCAGGGGGATCGCAGCAATGTGTCGCGTCGCTGCCGCAGTTCAGCGCATTCGGCGGGGCCGCTTTCACACAGGATCGAGATATCGGTCTGCATGTGTGCCTTGCCCGTCTTGGCATCGATCACTTCGCGCTTGAATGTGCGCACCACGGCCGGTGCCGTGCGGTGGGGCGGCACCATCACCAGCCAGTGGGTCATGGTCACCGGCTTCAACCGTCCCTCGGTCATCTCGATTTCCCGCATGATCGCGCCAAGACTGGTGTTGTAGAGCGTCACTCCGGGTTGACTGGACTGATCCGGCGCAAGATCTACGCCCTTCATCTTCGGCAGCGCTTCAACGAAGCCGGCGACGGTGCCGAACTCCAGCAGGGCATCATTTGCGATCACCACATCATCCGGCTCCGGCTCTGATGCCTCCGTGGCCGCCGGCTGGTTCCGCGGTTCGAAGTTGAATGACTGGGTGAAGCTGATCCAGGGGTGCTTCACGGGCGTGTCCGGCGGGCAGATCAGCCGCCAGTTCCGCGCGGCGGTGAGCAGCGTGTCATCAATGCGCGCATCCCCGCTGCTCCGGCCGATCTTCACCTCCGTTCTTGCCGGATCGTCGGCCACCGGGCGCAACCAGACCTCCGCCGAGCCGCGCAAACCACTGGACCGCAGTGCGCTGGAAAACCTGGGTTCGTTATCCGCCCAGCTCAGGCGGTCCAGCCGGCAGGCCGGCTCCGGAACAGGCACGACCGGTTGCGCGATGCCGCCCTGGCCCTGGCACTGATACTTCCAGCTGAGGGCCGCCTGCCGGGCTGCATCATCCAGCACCCGGTTGCGGGAGCCGTTCAGCACGCGCGCATCGTGGGCGCGGCCCTGCGCATCCACGTTGACCTGCACCTTGACCGTGTTGCTGAAGCTGATATGGCTGTCATAGACCTCGGGCTCCGCCACGGCAGCTGCGAAGGCCGGTGCAATGGAGCAGGTGGGTGTCGCGGCGACCGGTGCCGCTGCCTGGGCCATGATCGGAAGGCCACAGACGGCTGTGGCAAGCAGGGTCAGCCCTGCGCATTGAAGCGTATGCAGCATGCAGTTCGTCCTTGACCACGCATGAGTGATCAATGCACAAGCCAGCAATGGTGCCACATCGCGCCGCCGAACCGGTTGGCGGCGCGCATCCGCAGATCAGCGCGCCAGCAGCTCGCGCGCGTCCTGCCCGGCTTCGCAGTGCACGAACAGCACCGGCACGCCGTGCGCTTCCAGCACCGCCGCCATCTGCCGCTGGCGCATCAGGAACTGCTCGTAGATGCCCTTCAGGCGGTCGCAGTCGTTGTTGCCGTGGTCGTAATGCGCACACCAGCCGGCCGGATCGAACAGCGCCATGCGTGCCTCGCCATGGGTGTAGCGCAGCAGCGGCTCGGGTGCGGCGTTGAGCCACTCGTCTTCGCCGGGCGCCATGATCGCGGTCTCGATCAGCGGCCACAGTGCGGCCAGGCCCTGATTGTCGTACTGCATCGACATCATCGCGGCCAGGTCGTTCACGGTGAAGTAGCGCGCGTGCTCGATGCGCGCACCAAAAGTGTTCTGCGCCATCAGCGCGGTGTCGGCATGGGCCATGCCATTGGCCAGCAGCGTGTCTTCCAGCGCTTCGGCCACCGCATTGGTGGTGGCCACGTCGCTGCCGGTCAGCAGGAACGGCACCACGCGCAGGCCACCGCCCACCAGGCTGGCATCGGCCTGGAACGGCAGCGGCACATCACCAGTGGCGTCGGTACCGAAGGCCAGCAGGCGCGGCCCCTGGTTGCGGCCCGGTGCGCGCATCTGCAATTCTTCCAGGCGGCGGTGGATCGGCCAGCCCGGGCGCAGCACTTCGGCCGGGTCGAAATGGGCGGCGGCGAACACCAGGTCCAGCTCGGCCACCTGCGGCACTTGCTTGGCCAGGTCACGGCCGACGCGTTCGGCCAGTTCACCGGCCTGTTCGGCGCTGAGCACCGCCTGGCGGGGGATTTCGCCGCCGGCCAGTTCCAGGGCCAGCACGCCAAGGGCATTCATCGCGGGGTCGGGTTTGCTCATGGTTCCACGGTTGGCCCATCACAGGGCGGCAGCTACACTTGGCTCCATTATGCCTGCTCCGTCGTGCAGGCCATGTTGCAGACACCCTCATCCATGCCAGGTATCTCCATGCCCAACGCTCGTCCCGTCGCCATCCTCGGTGGCGTCCGCATTCCGTTCTGCCGCCAGAACACCGCGTATTCGGATGTCGGCAACCTCGGCATGTCGGTCCGTACGCTGGGCGCGCTGGTCGAACGTTTCGGCCTGCATGGCCAGCAGCTGGGCGAAGTGGCGATGGGTGCGGTGATCAAGCACTCCAGCGACTGGAACCTCGGCCGCGAAGCCACGCTTTCCTCCGGCCTGTCGCCCTTGACCCCCGGCATCACCCTGCAGCGTGCCTGCGGCACCTCGCTGGACAGCATCATCACGGTCGCCAACAAGATCGCGCTGGGCCAGATTGAATCGGGCATCGGCGGCGGCTCGGACACCACCTCCGACGTGCCGATCGTGTACGGCAAGAAGCTGCGCGCGCGCCTGCTGGCTGCCAACCGTGCCAAGAGCACCGGCGACAAGATCCGCGCGCTCACCGCCGGCTTCAAGTTCTCCGAGCTCAAGCCCGAGTTCCCGGGCGTGGCCGAGCCACGCACCGGCAAGAGCATGGGCGACCACTGCGAGGACATGGCCAAGGAATGGAACATCTCGCGTGACTCGCAGGACGAGTGGGCGGTGTCGTCGCACAAGAAGCTGGCCGCGGCCTATGAGCGCGGTTTCTTCAGCGACCTGATCGCACCGTTCCGCGGCGTCGAGCGCGACAACATCCTGCGCGCCGACACCTCGCTGGAAAAGCTGGCGACGTTGAAGCCAGCCTTCGACAAGGTCTCCGGCCGTGGCACGCTGACCGCCGCCAATTCCACTCCGCTCACCGATGGTGCCGCCGCGGTGCTGCTGGCCAGCGAGGAATGGGCCCGCGCCCACGGCCACGAACCGCAGGCCTACCTGCGTGATGCCCACGTGTCGGCGGTGGATTTCGTGCACGGCGAAGGCCTGCTGATGGCACCGACCGTGGCCGTGCCGGAGATGCTCAAGCGCAACGGCCTGACCCTGCAGGACTTCGACATCTACGAGATCCACGAGGCCTTCGCTGCACAGGTGCTGTGCACCCTGCGTGCGTGGGAGAGCGAGGATTACTGCCGCAACCGCCTGGGCCTGGATGCACCGATGGGCCGCATCGACCCGGACAAGATCAACCTGCTGGGCTCGTCGCTGGCCACCGGCCACCCGTTCGCCGCTACCGGCGCACGCGTGATCGCCACGGCCGCCAAGCAGCTGGCCGAACGCGGCGGTGGCCGCGCGCTGGTGTCGATCTGCACCGCCGGCGGCATGGGCGTGGTCGCGATCGTCGAGCGCTGATTGCTGCGACCGCGCGCCAACCAAGGTTGGCGACTACCGGGTTCCACAGATGAAAACGCCGCCCGATGGGCGGCGTTTTCTCTTGCTCCGGTGGGTGCCGACCGTTGGTCGGCACACTTCAGCAGGGATCACGGCAACCGCGGGTTGCCGAATTCGTCGCGCTCTTCGTTGGCGTCATACACCGGCGGCTGCACCGTAACCGGCTGCTCCTCCACCGTGGCACGCAGCGGCGCCTCGGTGCCGCGCACCAGTTCCACGCTGTCTTCGCCACGCTGCAGGCGCAGCGCATTGGCCAGGCACTGCGCGGCCAGCGCGTGGTCGCCACGCTGTGCGAACAGTTCACCCAGTGCTTCCCAGGCCGGGGCACCGGCACCGGCGGCGATCGCCTCGTGCAGGAACGCATCAGCGGCATCCCACTGCTGCTGGCCCAGCGCCACGCGACCCTGCGCCAGGCGCAGCGCGGCCGAGCTGTCATGCACGTTGCGCCAGCGCGCCAGATTGGCCTGGCGGGTGGCCAGGCGCTCGGCCGGCAGGCGGCCGTACAGCGCCACCAGCTCATCGTCCCAGCGCTGGTCCAGGGCGTGTTCCAACGCCAGCAGCGCCGGTTCGTCCCAGCTCAACGCAACCGCACGGCTGGCATACGCTCCGACCACGTCCGGGGTCGGTCGCAGGGCCTTCGGCGTGGCTTCCCACTGCGCGGCCAATGCATTGACGTCGGCCGCTTCCAGCAGCGCTTGTGCGGCCAGGCGTGCTTCCAGTTCGCTGTTCGCGTCGGCCGGCAGCACCTTGCTCTGGCGCAGTGCACCCAGCTGGCCATATGCCTCGTGCGCGCGACCGGCCTGTGCCAGCGCTTCGGTACGCAGCCACAGACCACGCGGCGGCAGCGGCTGGATCGCCGCCACATCCAACGCGTTGATCGCATCCACCGGCAGGTCGCGCGCCAGCAGCTGCTCGGCGCGCAGCAGCGCCTGCAGGGTGGCATCGCTTTCGCCCAGGCGCTGCAGCAGCGCTTCACCGGCAGCACCATCGGCACGCGCCTGCGCACTGCGCACGGCATTGGCCAGCGCCACCGCGCTCACTTCCGGATCCTTCGCCGCGCCATCCAGCAGCTTCTCCGCGCGCTGCCACTGGCCATGCTCATAGGCCTGCAGGCCGTCGATCAGGCGCACCCGGCCCTGCTTGCGGCGGTAGCGGCCCCAGGCACGGAACGGTGCGGCGATCAGGCTCCACAGCAGCCACAGCACCAGCACGGCGACCACGGACAGCAGGGCCACCTTCGGCAGGTTGCTGTGATAGTCGTAGCCGCCATAGCGCAGGGTCACTTCGCCGAAGCGGTTGAGGTCATCGGCGCCGAGCCATTGCGCGGCGACCACGCCGATGGCCACGGCCAGCAACAGCACGACCAGGGATTGCAGGGGTTTCATGCGGGATTACCTCCGGTCGGTCTGGGTGCGCAGTTGCTGCAGGGTGCTGCCAAGAACGGTGTTGCTGGCCTGCAGCGGAAGCTCGCGCAAGGCCTTCAGTTCAGCACGTTGCGCGCGCAGGGCCGGTGAATCCGGCCAACGCCGCTGTGCCCAGTGCTCCACGCGCTGCAGCGCGGTATCGCGTCCGCTGCGGTCGCCACGTTCAATGGCTGCACGCGCCAGGGTCAGTTCCAGCTGCAGCGCATCGTCGGCGTTGTGGCGCTCGGCGGCGGTCAGGGGGCCGTTCTGGCGGCTCGGGGTGATATCCACGAACGGCGCCAGCGTGGCCTGCCACCAGGGCCTGGCGTTAGCGGTGGCGCTGCCCGTCACCTGCGAAGGCAGGCCCTGCAATGCCTTGGCCAATGCATCCAGGCGCTGCAGCGACTGCACGCGCGGGCCAGCACCGAGCGCGTCCAGCGCCTCGCGCTCCTGCACCAGTGCCTGGCGCAGGTTCAGGCCATCACTGTCGGGCAGATCGGCCAGCGCGGTGGCAGCCTGCGCGTACAGACGACGCGCACCTTCCACATCGTCAGAGTAGTTCAGGCGCTGCGCAGCCTGGGTCAGCAGCAGCTCGGCCTCGTCGCGCTGCACTGCCTGCCGGCCCTGGTTGGCGCTGTCGGCCAGCTTGGCCAGGTTTTCTTCCAGCAGCGCACTACGCTGCGAAAGGCCCAGCATCTCGTCGCGCAGCACGCGGTTGGTGGCGGCGGCATCCTGCAGGCGTTGGCTGGTCGCGCGCTGGTCGCGGCGCAGGGCATCCAGTGTGGCTTCCAGGCCCTGCAGCTGCACGGCGGTGGTCTGTGCCTGTGCGTCCTGTGCGTCCTGTTGCTCATGCCAGAAGCGCCAGCCGGCATAGCCACCCACGCCAAGCACGACCACGCCGGCCAGCGGCAGCAGCCAGCGCACCGGTCGGCGGGGCGGGGAAACGGGCGGGGTCTCGTTCATCGGGCTTCCTTGTCGGCAAGTCGCCGGTGGGGTTCCGGCAGGCCGCGTTGTGCACAGCATCACTGTTGCCGACGACAGCGGCAAGCGTGACCCACGTCCCTGTTCAGGTCGCTGCCGGGACGGTGAGCGTGGCGTGTGCAGCGCTCACCAGCTGTGCACCGGCAGGGCCGGCGCTACGGCTGATGCGCTGCAGGCCCAGTGCCTGCGCCTGCTCGCGAAGCCGATCACTGGCGACCACCACGCTGGCATGCGCCTGCAGGCGTTGTTGCAAGGCATGTGGAAGCTGGCGCCAGAAATGCTGCAGCGCTTCGCCACTGCTGACTGCCAGCACCCACGGATACGCTGAATGCGCCAATCGAGCCAGCGTGCGTGGCGACAGGCGCAGCGGGCGACGCTGGTAGACGTCGGCACGTTCGATGCTGGCGCCGGCCGCCTGCAACTGCGCAGCGATCAGGCCGCGCCCGCCGGGGGCCGTCACCAGCCCGATGCGCCGGCCGCGTACGTCCGCCAGCACCGGCAGTGCCAGCAGGCCCTCGCTGTCCATCCGCTGCGGCGCATGTACCTCGTGGACCCCCTGCGCCCGCAGCGCGCGCGCGGTGCCTTCGCCCACGGTCAGCCACGGGCTGCGCTGCGCGTCGGCCAGCGGCAGCAGGGACGCGGCCGCTGCTACAGCGGCCGGGCTGGTGAACACCACCCGATCGCAGTTCAGCGCGCGTTGCAGCTGGCGCACCACTGGCGTGCCATGCAGGCGCTGCAGCCGCCAGGGCGACAGCGCCAGCAGATGCCCGTCCAGCCCAGCAACGGCGCGGCGCAGCGCCGCATGCTGGCCCTGCGGCCGCAGCGAAATGAAGGTCCAGTCCGCGTCGGAACCGGCGGCGCCAGTGGGTATCGTATGGTCGGCCATTGCCTGCATTATGCGGGCCCTTCGTTGTCGTGGTCTCTGCTCCGATGTCCGTTGATGCTCTGACTTCCTCGTTGGCTGCCCTGCAGGACGTGCTGGACTGCATGCCGGCGGTCCGCGCCATGCAGATCCAGCTCGACGGCTATGCCGATGGCGTGCTGCGCATCACCGCACCGCTGGCCGCCAACGTCAACGACAAGGGCAATGCCTTCGGCGGCAGCCTGGCCTCGGTGCTGACCCTGTCCGGCTGGGCGCTGGTCAGCCTGCGCCTGCGCCTGGCCGGCCACGACGCCGAGGTCTACGTGGCCGACAGCAACCTGCGCTACCTGGCGCCGGTCTACGAAGACCTGCACGCCCATGCCGAAGCGGCCGAGGCCACCGGCTGGGACGCCTTCCTGAACACCTTCCGCCAGCGCCGCAAGGCCCGTATCAGCATCGTCGCCACCCAGCCCGGTGCTGATGGCAAGCCCGCCGCCGAGTTCAGCGGCCGCTTCGTGGCCTTCGCCAAAGGGTAGGATGGCAGGCTGACGTTCTGGGGAAACCACCGATGCGCCGCCTCATCCAGTTCCTGATGTTCTCCCTGCTGCTGGTCAGCGCCGTGGCCTCGGCCGATGACCTGACCCGCAAGCAGCGCAAGCTGCTGGAAGAGACCCAGATCGCCTACGGTGCGACCATCCGCTGGGGCAGCATGGACGATGCCATCGGCTATCTGGACCCCAAGCTGCGCAAGGAAAAGCCGCCCACCGAGTTCGAGCTCAACCGCTACGCGCAGCTGCGCGTGTCGTCCTACCGCGAGCGCAGCAGCGCCGCGCTGGAAGGGGGCCTGGTCGAGCGCCGGGTCGAAATCGGGGTGATCAACCAGAACACCCAGGCCGAGCGCACCGTGGTGGTGGTCGAACGCTGGCGCTGGGACGCCGAGGCCAAGCGCTGGTGGCAGACCGCCGGCCTGCCGGACCTGTGGAAGGGGCAGTGACGGGCCGCGTCCGGCTTGTGCGACAATCGGCGCCCGCTTAATCGACCCGTGACCTGAGTGAATTACGAAGAGTTGCTGGCCTTTGCAGGCCGAAACCCGATGCTGTCCGCGGCCCTGGTCGGCCTGACCGTGGCCATCATCGTCACCGAGATCCGCCGCCTGTTCCGGGGCTTCAAGGGCATCAAGCCCGCCGAACTGACCCAGCTGATCAATGCAGGTGGCACGGTGGTGGTCGACCTGTCGGCCAGCGGTGACTTCGAGAAGGGCCACATCGCCGGCAGCCGCAATGCCCAGGCCAGTGCCTTCGGCCCGGACAACAAGCTGGTGGCCAACGCCAAGCAGTCGCCGGTGGTGCTGGTGTGCCGCAGTGGCAACGCCTCGGAAACCGCCGCCAAGGCGCTGAAGAAGGCCGGCTTCGAGAAGGTCTACGTGCTCGACGGCGGCATTCCTGCCTGGCAGCAGGCCGAGCTGCCGCTGGTCAAGGGCCGCAACTGATTGTCGCAGGCGGCGGATCCGGCCTTGTATGGGCCTGGAACCGCCCCCATCGCAGTAGTTCGACCATCGTTTTCATTGCATTCACCTGGAGTTACTGGAAATGTCCGAAGAGACCACCAACGGCGCGGTTGCGCCGGCCGATGCCGCCACCGGCCCCGCTTTCACCGTCGAGAAGATCTACGTCAAGGACGTTTCCTTCGAGTCGCCGAATGCTCCGACCATCTTCAATGACCAGGTGCAGCCGGAACTGCAGCTCAACCTGAACCAGCAGGTGCAGCGCCTGGGCGAGAACGCCTTCGAAGTGGTGCTGGCCGTGACCCTGACCTGCCAGGCCGGTGAGCGCACCGCCTACGTGGCTGAAGTGAAGCAGGCCGGCGTGTTCGGCCTGGTCGGCTTGGACCCGCAGTCGATCGACGTGCTGCTCGGGACCCAGTGCCCGAACATCCTGTTCCCGTACGTGCGCCAGCTGATCAGCGACCTGATCCAGGCCGGTGGCTTCCCGCCGTTCTTCCTGCAGCCGATCAACTTCGAAGGCCTGTACGCAGAAACCCTGCGCCAGCGCCAGGAGCAGGGCGACGCACCGTCGCTGGCTGACTCCGAGCCGGCTGGCAACGCCTGATTCCTGCCGCGACGTCACGGATGAGCACTACCGCTGACAAGATCGCCGTGCTGGGCGCCGGTTCCTGGGGAACCGCGCTGGCCAGCCTGCTCGCACGGCACGGTCACCCGACCGTGCTGTGGGGGCGCGACGCTGCCATGGTCGAGGCCATCGACCAGCGCCACGAGAACCCGCGCTACCTGCCGGGCATCCCGCTGCCGGACAGTCTGCGTGCCACCACCGACCTGGCGTCGGCGGTGGAAGGCGCGGCCTGGATCCTGGTGGTGACCCCTTCGCACGCGTTCGGCGAAACCGTGCGTGCGCTGGCGCCGCTGCGTCCGGCCGGTGCCGGCGTGGCCTGGGCCACCAAGGGCTTCGAACCCGGTTCGGGCCGCTTCCTGCATGAAGTGGCGCGCGAAGTGCTGGGCGAGGACGTGCCGCTGGCCGTCGTCACCGGCCCGTCGTTCGCCAAGGAAGTGACCCAGGGCCTGCCGACTGCGATCACCGTGCATGGCGACGTGCCCGAGTTCGCGCAGACGGTGGCCGAGGCGATGCATGGCCCGGCGTTCCGCGCTTACACCGGCGACGACATGGTCGGTGCCGAGCTGGGTGGTGCGATGAAGAACGTGCTGGCCGTGGCCACCGGCGTGGCCGATGGCATGCAGCTGGGCCTCAACGCCCGTGCCGGCCTGATCACCCGCGGCCTCAACGAGATGCTGCGCCTGGCCGCGGCGATCGGCGCCAAGCCGGAAACGCTGATGGGCCTGGCCGGCCTGGGCGATCTGGTGCTGACCTGCACCGGCGACCTGTCGCGCAACCGCCGCCTGGGCCTGGCCCTGGGCCGTGGCCAGACGCTGCAGGATGCCGTGCGCGAAATCGGCCAGGTGGTCGAGTCGGTGCAGACCGCCGACGAAGTGATGCGACAGGCACGTCGTCATGGCATCGACCTGCCGATCTCCGACCGCGTGCGTGCCGTGCTGCACGGCGAGCAGACGCCTGAGGAAGGCCTGCGCGCGCTGCTGGCGCGGGAACAGAAACCGGAATATCCGGACACGCTGTTCAAGTGAATCGAAAAATCCCGGCCACGCGCCGGGTTTTTTTTTCGCGCCGTCCAGGCATGGCGTAGATCTACTCCGGAACCCGCTTCCGGTAGCCGCCAACCTTGGTTGGCGCCCGGTAGCGCCGGGCCATGCCCGGCGGAATCCATCACCGCGCCCGTGGCGGCGCGTTGCCGTTGTCCATGTCCGAGAAGATCAACCACGGTCCATCGCCCACGCGCTTCAGCGTCAGCGTGAATTTGCCGGTGTCCCCCATGTTGTTGCCGTAGCGGTAGGCACCAATGATGTAGCCCGTGTTCCCGTCCACCGAGTACGCCAACGCACGCAGCCGCAACGGGCTGCCACCCTGGCCGGAATACGCGGCTTCGATTGCACTGCGCCCACGCACGGGTAGCTGGCTGCTCTGCAGCACAAAGCCATCCTCGGCGAACAGCGCAGCCAGTGCCTTGGCATCACCGCTGCGCCAGGCCTGCTCGTAGTCGCGCAGTACGCGATCCAGTGTCGCGGGCAGGGCCGCATCGGGAAGCGGCTGTGCCGCCTTCGTGCTTTCGGCATCGTGGGCGATTGCTGGAATTGCCAGCAGCAGGGCACTGCAGAAAATCACGGCGAGTCGTGTGCGGCGCATGCGTCCAGGCCCTTGGGATGACAGGAAGTCGACGAACGCATCCTAGCGCGCGGCTGGTTAGAATCACGGAGGCGCCCGCGCGGCTGCATGCACCGCAGATCAGACAAGGACACGGAATGAAGATTCGAATCACAGGGATGGTACTGACGGTCGCACTGCTGGCCGCCTGCGGGCAGGAACCGGCACCCGATGCAGCAGCACCAGCCGCACCGGCACCGGCCACCGAAGCACCGGCCGCCACGGCAACAGTGGTCGAGAAGGAACCGCCCATCGAAGACGGCGTGGACCCTTCGGTGTGGGACAACGAAGGCGAACCGGAAGACCCGAGCGCCGGCGGCGAACTCACCTGCGCGGACAACCCGCTGGCGACGCATTTCTTCACCCTGGTGGGCGGCAATACCGTGGACGACTGCGGCCGCAAGGACCCGAAAGTGCTGGCCGCGTTCAACGCCCTGATGAAGAACACGGCGGCGGCCGAATCCGCCGACAAGGAGATTCCGTCGCTGCGCGAACGCCTGTTGAGCGGACCCAGCGGGCCTGGCGAACTGGTGGTGCTGCAGGGCGAGCCATGGTGGTTCTACACCGCCTGCCAGGCCCACGACTGCCCCGGCACCGCGCTGGCGATGCTGTACTCGCCTGATCAGTCGAAGATGGTCGGCCGTCTTACCGCGCGCTGCAGAATCTGGTGGCTGGGTGAACCCAGCGACGAGCAGCGCGCGCTGATCGAGCGCGAGCAGCCGGTGGACAAAGAGATGCTGAAGGAAGAAGGCGAGTCCTGCGAGTAATCGGTGGTGACGCCGGATGATGTTCCGGCGGCCGCATCATGCCGGTGAAAGCTGCCTCACCATGTCGGCGATGATCACGTGGACCAGCGTTCTCAGGAAATGCACCTCGCCTTCCAGGCTTGGGCCGATGTCGAAACGGGTCAACCATTGCTGGTTTTCCTGCAGCACCTCCGCGTAAAGCGCCTGGGCTTCGCCTGCGATGCGGTCGATCTGATGGCGCAGCTGCCGGGTGGCGGCTGGTCTTCCCAGGCCCAGCGCTTCACCGGCAGAAACCAGATGCTCGAAACGAAGGTCGTGGAAGCGCGCGACACCGAGAATGGGCCACGACAGTTCCGAGCGTTCTGGCCAACGTGCGCCCTCGTCGGCATACGCGCGGGTCTCGTAACATGCGGTGGACAGCAGGTCGTAGTGGGGGGCCAGTTCGATGCCCCTGCTGTCGACCAGGAAGCTCAGGTTCTTCAGGTGCGCATCGTTGTTGCCGGTGAGTACATTGAAGATCATCCAGTCGAACAGGCGGACGCGCGTCTTGAGCTTGCTTCTGCATTGCTCGACGATGACCTTCAGGGTGTCGATGCTGCCGAGCGTGTACTTGAACTGCCGGTCGAGGTTGAGCAGCTGGCAGGCGTCGATGGCATGACGGCGATGGATGGCATCGGCGGTGATTTCGCGATCAAAGCGCTCGATGATGAAGACCGGCTCCGGTACGTAGCGGCGCTCGATCTTCGGCACCTGCAGCCCCATGCGCTGTGCAAGGCGCATCACGAACCACTCGTTGGCCACGCTGTGGGGATAACTGCTGCTGGTGCTGTCAGGCTTGAGGATGTGGGTCGAGGGCTCGGCGCCCAGAGGTTGGTAGAGTTCTCCCCCTGTCTCGATGATTGCCAGCTTGTGCTGGGCACCTGCCAGTGACATGCGCTTGGCGGCACCCGCCGCAAGCGACGTGCGTGGCAGGCCTTGGATACGCGTGGAGAGTTCCGCATCGGGCAGTGGTTTTCTGCCGCCGGGTGGCAGGCGCTGGCCTGGAGGCAGCAGCGTCAACGAGCCAGCCGATTCCGCGCCATAGGCGGCCAGCAATGCGAACGCGTCCGCGCCATCCACCCTGGCATCGGTTGCCATCAGCGTGCGTTGCTGCTCTTCCGGCAGCAGATTGTCGAAGTACCACTGCACGGGGCGTTGGCTGGAGCCATCGAGGATGGCGGTGTCTTGCAGTGGTAACGCAGGCGCCAGTGGAAACCGATGTGCGCTGCCGAGCCACTCCGGCGCATAGGTGAAGCGCCACAGGTTTGCTGCTTCGGTCAGGCGGCCCACCGGCGCTTCGTCGATGCTGACCTGCAGTTCGCGTGGTGGAAGCGGATAGTGCAGTCCAGACAGGACGGTCGTTGTAATGACGTCCTTGAGGTCGATACGGGGGGCGCTCATGGCGCCTTCCCGTTGGCACGTTTGGCCAGCAGGGCCATCGCTTCGTCCGGCACGTCGATTTCGACATGCAGCCCCAGCTCGTCAAGCACGGTGAACAACTTGCCCCATTGCACCGTGGTACCGCCGCGTTCGACCTTGGCCAGGAAATTCTCGCTGACCCCGATGCCTTCGGCGGTTGCATCCTGGCGCAGTCCCTGATGCTTGCGGGCGGCTCTCACCAGTGGTCCCAAGGCCTCAGCCTTCTCAAGCCTGATCTTCAATGGGAACTCCCCCAGCAGAGCCTGACGCTCTGGATTCGACCCATCGTCTATACCATATAATCCTCACTGCAGTGAGGATTATTCGCGCAAAACCCAGGATTCCTTAGAATCCTTTCGATCTTGAGGATTTCTTGGCAAAAGAAGCTGGATGCAAGAAAATCCTCATTGAAATAAGGATTTATTTGCAAAGGTGTCCAGCCCCCCCCCAAAAATCCTCATGAACTCAAGGATTCTTTGACGTCGTGGGAGCGCGATGCCTCATCCGGTCCATATGGGCAGCGCCACGGGGGTGGGACGTCCGCGATGAGTGGGGTCCAGGTGGGGCCTGCCAGGAGCGTGCCCGGGAACCTCTGCCTGCAGCGCAGGCTCGCAACCTCAACAGGCCTGGCCGCACCCCGGCCACAACCAGCGATGGCCGCAGGCAAAGCGTCTGTTACTTGCTCGCGCGCCGCGCGCCCTTCTCGTCTTCGTCCTTTGCATCGCCCCGGCTCTGCGCGAACTCCGGGAACGTCTTCGCGATCGAATCCTTGTCCGGAAGGATGTAGAACACACCGCCCTTCTCGAACGTGGATTGCACGATCTGCTCGTAGAACGCAGGCGTGACGTTGATGCAGCCGTGCGTAACGCGGTTGTCGTCCGGCGAAGGTGATGCCAGCCGTTGGGCGCGCTTCTCTTTCGGGGTGCCTGGCGGCAGCGGGTGCATCGAAACGGCGGAATCGTAGTCCACCCACAGCACGCGACCGGCATCGTCGGAGGGGCCATAGCCACCAATGAAACGGCCCGCCGGGGTAGTGCGGTCATGGCCTGGAATCGCACTCAGCGCGAGCTTGGCAACGCCGGGTGCGGAGTGATCGCCGATGGCCGAACCGAACAGCGCCGGTGCGGCACCGCGCAGCTTGCCGTCGCCGCTGAAGACCAGCACCTGCGCCGCGGCCTTGTCCATGATCGCGAACGGATAGCCCTGGTTGTCCTTGCTGGCGACCACCCAGCCGGCCAGTTCGATCACCGTCTCGGAGACGCTCTGGTCAGCGGGAAGTTCATCGACTGTGGCCACCGGGGGTGCAGGTGCGTCCTTGTCCCTGGCGTTGGCTACGCCGCTGCACGCAACGGCCAGTGCCATGGCCAATGCGGCATGGAGGGCGCGGCGTGCAGGGGAGGAGGAGGTACGAATGGGACGGCTCCTTGCAATGAAATCTTGGTGGAAGGATGCCAGTGGCCGGCGAAGGCCACTGGTTCCCAATACAGAGGTGGATCAATTCAAACGGTGAGGGAGCGATCAGCCGCGCGGCTTGCGGCCGGCAGGTGCCCTTTCAAGCTGCTGCACGCGACCTTCGATCTGGTCCAGACGCTGGTTGGCCTGCTGCGCCGACTGGTTGGCGGACTCGGCACTCTGGGCGGCGCCCTGCACCTTTACATCGAGCTGGTCGAGACGCGAGTTGATCGTTGCAAACTCGTTCTTGTAAGAGGCGCAAGCGCCAAGGCTCACGGTGGCGATGAGCGCCACGCTGAGTGCACGGGCCATCTTCATGTGTTGCGAGGTCAGTTTCATTCCACTCCCTCCTTCGTCTGGGGAAGCTGGAATATAGCGGCGTTTGTTCCCGGCGCTACCAAGCGCTT
This sequence comes from Stenotrophomonas maltophilia R551-3, assembly GCF_000020665.1. Classification (NCBI taxonomy): domain Bacteria; kingdom Pseudomonadati; phylum Pseudomonadota; class Gammaproteobacteria; order Lysobacterales; family Lysobacteraceae; genus Stenotrophomonas; species Stenotrophomonas maltophilia. Next base: position 180,724 of record NC_011071.1, read on the forward strand.
TCAGCTGGAATTTGAGTACGTGGATGGGCTGTGAAGGCCTGTAAATCAACGAACCTTAACAAGCGGGATCAAGCGAGCTGATCTGCACCGGCGTATCGCCTTGTGCCTGTTCAATATCACCCATTCACCTGCATGAAGCCTGCATCACAGCATGTGCGTCTGCGTGCTTTCGCCTGCTCCGCACGCAGGTTGCCATCCACTTGCTTCCAGCAGCGCTGCAGCGTTTCCAGGCTGGACAGCCAGCAGTTCGGCGATGGCGTTGGGCATGTCGGGCGCGCGCGCAACATAGGCATGGGCGATGCGGTAGCCGATCCAGTAGCCCAGATCTCCGCGGCGCGTATCGTCGCCGGGGCCGTTGTACAGCCACCTCGAAAGATCGGTACCCATGCTGTCCTGCAGGAACGCGCGCTCCAGCGCACACTCGCGACCCTGCGCCCAATGCTGCAGATGCGCGTTGGCCGGTTGCCCGGAGATCCGTTCGGCCACGTATTCGGCGCCGCCTTCCAGCAGCGTCTGATAGAGCAGGGTGGGCTGCTCGACATCAACGCGCGCGCCGGGCTGTTGCACGTGCACGTACTCATGGGCGATCAGGTGCACGAAGCGGTCGCTTGCATCGGCCTGCATCCAGTCAGCGTTGCACAGCGCTTCCAGTCCAATGACCACACCTGCTTCGGTGGTAACGCCACCACTGTTGCCGCGGCCCACCAGTACGGTGACCGGGGGAAAGCGCGCAGATGGCAACAAGGCGCCGAGCTGATCGACGGCAGCGGCGACGCGCGTGCGGATCGATGGCAATGCGGTCGCGCAGGATCTCGCTTTCGCAAACAATGCCGGCTTGTCCTGGATGGCCCTGGCCAGCCGCTCCATCGAGCCGATACGGCTGTCGGTGAAGCTGCGCAGGGCATCCGTACCCGCATCCAGATAGCCGTGCTGCAGATCATTGGCGCTTGGGCGCCCATGGTTGGCGTCCAGCACCTTGAAGAAGCGCGTGACATCGTCTGTCTGTACGACGATGTGCCCGGCAGGACCGACATGCTCAGCCGCCTGTGCCTGCAGCAGCGCGATCGGTGAGGCGATCAGGATCAGTGCCCGCATCAAGCATCGAGCGTGATGCGCGTAAGAAGCCGACAGCAATGCCATGCGGAGTTCCCTGAACGCCAGCCTTATTTATACACCAGTCAGTTCAATATTCAGGGTTGATTAGACCCCCTAACGGATAATTCACACCTGTCGACCGCCTCCTCTCTCTCCCCCTCCCGGGAGGCGGTCGACGAAACCAAAATAATTAAAGGTGTGTCCCGATGAACAAGAATTCGCTGCTTGCCCTGGGTCTTCTGGCTGCTCTGCCGTTCGCTGCATCGGCAACCGATGGCCTGTCGTACAACTACGTTGAAGGCGGCTACGTGAACACCGATGCCAAGGGCGGCGACGCCGATGGCTGGAAGGTGAAGGGTTCCGTTGCGGTGCACCCGAACTTCCACGTCTTTGGCGACTACAGCGCCCAGGAGACCGACAAGTTCAAGAATGACGTCGACCAGTGGCGCCTGGGTGTCGGCTACAACTACGGCATCGCACCGAACACCGACCTGGTGGCTCGCGTTGCCTACCAGAAGTACGACGAGAAGCGCGGCCTGGACTTCAACGGCTACTCCACCGAAGTGGGCGTGCGCACCGCGTTCAACCCGTACGTGGAAGGCTACGTGATGGCCGGCTACGAAGATTTCAGCAAGAAGCACGGCTACAACCCGGACGGCGAGTTCTACGGCCGCGTCGGCGCCACCGCCAAGTTCAACCAGAACTGGGGCCTGAGTGGCGAAGTGAAGCTGGCCAAGGCCGGCGACCGCGAGTGGTTCGTGGGCCCGCGCTTCACCTGGTAACAAACGCCTGTCGTTAGTGCGTGTTGTGCTGGCGTGTGACTCTCTCTCTCCCACACGCCAACCGAAGCCCGGCCTCGCGCCGGGCTTCACTTTTATGGGACCTGTGGCGCCACAATGCGGCATGGGCGACCCTTCCTCCCTCGAAGGTACTGGCACGGCCTACCAGGAGCATCTGGCGCCTGCGCCGCTGCGTGGCCACTTCGGCCAGCTGTGGCAGAGCCAGCTTCCTGCCGGTGCCGATCGGCACATCACCGTATTGCCCGATGGCTGCGTGGACATTCTCTGGCGCGACGGCGCGCTGTTCGTGGTCGGCCCGGATCGGGTGGCTGCACATCCGGCACTGGCACCCGGTGCACAGGTACTGGGGGCACGCTTCCGACCTGGCCAGGCATTGGCCGCGCTTGGCCTGCCCTTGGCCGAGATCATCGGCCAGGCGGTGCCACTGGCCGATCTGAAGGGCGCGTGGGCGAAGAAGGCTGCAGCCTCCATCGGCGATACCGCGCCAGCGCAGCGCCTGCAGCGGATGGCGTACTGCCTGCAGCGGCATATGGGCGCTGCCGCACTCGACACCCCGGCGCAGCGTGCACATGTCCTGTTCCAGGCGCTCGCCGCGGGTCACGCCACGCTGGATACGCTGGCGGCGCACTTGAGTCTGAGCCCGCGCAGCCTGCGGCGTTTCAGCCAGTCGCAGTTCGGCTACGGCGCCAAGACGCTGGAGCGGATCCTGCGCCTGCAACGCTTTCTTCGCCATAGCCGCGCGCTGCCGCAGCACTCGTTGGCGATGCTGGCCGCTGATGCCGGCTATGCCGACCAGGCCCACCTCAGCCGCGAGGCGCGCGAGCTTGCCAGCATGACCGCACGGCAGCTGCGCCTGGAATGGGGCCGATGATGGCCGTTTTCTTCAAGACCGCCGTGCCGCGCTGACCGAAGCTGGGGCTCCCACCCAGGAGTCACGCCATGAGCCACGCCGCACCCCCCGATGCCGAACGCCGCATCGACAACATCGAATTCAACGTCGCCGACATCGCCCGCAGCAAACGCTTCTACGGCGAGGTGTTCGGCTGGAATTTCACGGACTACGGCCCGGCCTACACCGAGTTCGACGACGGCCGCCTGAAAGGCGGCTTGGTGTCCGACACACCGGTACGTGCGCAGGGCAGCCCACTGGTGATTCTCTACTGCGCGGACCTTGCCGACGCCCAGCAGCGCGTGATCGCCGCCGGTGGCGAGGTGGTGCAGGCGGTGTTCGCCTTCCCCGGTGGCCGTCGCTTCCACTTCCGCGATCTGGATGGCTACGAGCTGGCGGTCTGGAGTGATGTGGATTGAGGTCTTCGTGCCTTCGCCAGTGGACGGAACGAGAACCGCTCCGTCCCCGGTCAGGCGGTTCCGCTATGATCGCCCGCACATCGCTACATGCGATGCGCCCGCCTCAAGCCAGCAGGAACCGCCGTGAACTCCCAGCCCGCACCGATCACCGCCCTCAACCACACGCTCGAAAACGAGCCGCAGCAGATCACCGCGCCGCTCACCCATTCGGCGGCGTTCCTGGTGCTGAAGGTGAAGGATGACGAGGCGTCGATCGCCAAGGCACGCGAGGTGCTGGCCAGCACCGATGACCTGATCAAGAACACCGCCATCCGCGAGATCGAGCGCACCTTCACCTGCAACGTGGCCATTGGTCACCGCGTGTGGCAGCCGCTGGTGGGCACCACGCCGCCGCGTGAGCTGCAGCCGTTCCGCGAGATCAAAGGCGCTACCCACACGGCAGTGTCCACACCCGGAGACCTGCTGTATCACATCCGCGCACGCACCATGGATCTGATCGTGGCGTTCGAGCGCAACCTGTTGATGGCGTTCGGTGATGCGGTGGAAACGGTCGATGACGTGGCCGGTTTCCGCTACTTCGATGGCCGCGACCTGCTCGACTTCGTCGATGGCACCGCCAACCCGGAAGGGCTGTCGCTTCCGGAAGCCACCATCGTGGGCGATGAAGACCCGGCGCATGCCGGTGGCAGCTATGTGGTGGTGCAGAAGTACCTGCACAACCTCGATGCCTGGCGCGCGCAGAAGACCGAGGCGCAGGAAGCGATCATCGGCCGCACCAAGCACGACAACATCGAACTGGACGATGCGCCGGCCGATGCGCAGAAATCGCACAAGACCCTGTGCACCATCGAAGACGCCGACGGCGAGCATGAGATCCTGCGCGACAACATGCCGTTCGCCAACCCGGGCCGTGGCGAGTACGGCACCTACTTCATCGGCTACACGCGCCGCCTGTGGGTGATCGAGAAGATGCTCGAGCGCATGTTCATCGGCAATCCCGCGCCGCTGCACGACCGCATCCTCGACTTCTCCACCGCCACCACCGGCGTGACCTTCTTCGCGCCCTCGCGCAAGGTGCTGGCCGACCTGGGCGACTGATCGCGCCGGGCAGTGCCGCCCGCCATCTGCCTGTCATCTACCGCGCCGACCATCAGACGTTGGATGGAAGTGCAGGAGGCTGGCGATGGCCATGGCAGGAAACAGGACCGGCGTACGCCGCTGGTGGCGGCCATTGGCCGCGCTGTTCGGTGCGCTCGCACTTGGAAGTGCCAGCGTTTCCGCGCAGGAGGCTCCCGCACACTGGATGGCCTATGCCGCCGCCGTGGGCGGCCAGTTGCAGCAGCGCCTGCAGCAGGAGCAGGACCCGCAGGCGCAGCGCGTGCTGGAATGGATGCAGGCACATCCGGACGCACCGACGCCGCTGCCGGTGAGCGTGTGGATCGCGGCGGACGGCCGCATTTCGAAACTCGAATTCGGCAGCTTGGGCGACGCCCAGATCGACGCCGACCTGCGCGCGACATTGCAGTCCGCGCCGTTGCAGGCCGCCCCACCGGCTGACATGCGCCAGCCGCTGCGGCTGGGCCTGCTGCTTACCCAGTAGATCCACGCCATGCGTGGATGCGCCTGGTAGATGCCGACCTTGATCGGCAGGCGTGCGCCAACCAAGGTTGGCGACAACCGGTAAACCCCGGCCACGCACGGCGTGGCTTTACTGCGTTGCCACCTGCGGTTCACGCGCAGCTGCGCTCCATGCGCGCAGCCCGAACACGGCCAGGCCGAGGAAGAACACGTACAGCGCGGCGGTCACATGCAGCGACTTGAACAGGTACGCACCCACGTACACCACGTCCACCGCGATCCACACCCACCAGCAGGCCACGTGGCGGCGTGCCTGCCACCACTGGCCGACCAGGCTCAGCGCGGTCAGCATCGCGTCCAGCCACGGCAGCGCGGCATCGGTGAAGGTGTGCATGGCCGCACCCAGCGCCACGCCACCGCAGAGACCGATGGCCAGGTCGCGCAGCAGCTTGCCGCGCGCCAGTGGCACGATGCGGACGCTGCCCTCGTCGGCGGCGTGCTGCCGCCAGTTGAGCCAGCCATAGACCAGGAAACCACCGAAGGCGACCTGCAGCAGCGTGTCCGAATACAGCTTGGCCTCGGCGAAGACCAGCCCGTACAGCGTCACCGACAGCAGGCCCACCGGCCAAGCCACCAGCCGGCGCTTGGCCATCAGCCATACACCAAGGATGCTGCACAGCGCGGCGGTCCACTCGAGCATGACGCCGCTCACAGTGCGAACGTCACCGACAGGCGGGCCTGTCGCGGTGCGCCGGGGAACAGGTAGTAGTCACCACCACTGCTGCCGGTATCGCGCCAGTAGAAGCGGTTGAACACGTTATCCACCGACAGGTTCCAGGTCACCGCACGTTCGTGCAGGCGGTGCTGGAAGCGCAGGCCGGCATCGAACACCGAGTAGTCCGGTGCGCGTACACCACCGTCGGCGCGTGCCACGTTGGCACCGGCATAGCGCCAGCCGCCGGTCACATCCAGGCCCTGCACGAACGGGAGCGCATAGGCCACGTGCACGCTGGCGCGCACCTTTGGCACATTCACCAACTGATGGCCTTCATAGGCCGGGGTGCCGGTGTCGCGCGCGCGCGCCTGCAGCACGCTGGCGCTGGCCACGATCTGCAGCGCGTCTGTCAGCTGCCCGTTGGCAGTCAGCTCCAGGCCGGTGTGGGTCTGCGTGCCTTCCTCGACGAAGGTGTAGCCGACGTCGCTGCTGTCCGGCTTGGCGTACTGGTACGGCTGCGAGATGCGGAACACGGCTGCGCCCAGCGTCAGCGCCTCGACCGGCACGTACTTCACGCCCACTTCCAGCTGGCGCGACTGCACCGATGGCAGGAAGGTGTCGGCATTGCTGGTCCAGAACGGCGCTTCCTGGCCCAGCGAGATGCCGCGCACATAGCTGGCATAGGCATTGAGCTGATCGGTGGCCTTCCACACCACGGCGGTCTGCGGCAGGAAACGCGACAGGCGGCTGTGCCGCTGCGGGGTACCACGCTTGTCGTAGGCACGCTCGTCCAGGCGCACGAAGCGGCCGCCGGCCAGCCACTGCCAGTCATCACCGAAGCTCATCCGGTCCAGCGCGAAGAACGCGGTCTGGCGGCTGTCCAGGCGTCGTGCGGAGGGGCCGGGCATCTTCGGCGACGGTTCGAACACCGGTACCTGCGCATCGTGGATGTTGCTGGTGCCGACGTACTCGTTGACGCTCGGGCGCTTGTCCACGGTGCGGCGGAAGTAATCGGCACCGAGGGTCAGCTGGTGGCCGACGCTGCCGGTCTCGAAGCGGCCACGCAGCTCGGCACGGGCCTGCTGGTTGCGGCGGGTGTCGTCCGGGCTGCGGTAGTCGTAGACGTCGTAGTCGCCATTGGGCGCGAAGTAGTTGCCCGGCACGCTGCCATCGGCGCACTGCGTGGCGTAGTAGCAGCCATAGGCGAAGGCGACGTTGTCATCGATCACCGAGCGGCTGTGGCCGACCGAGACGCGCGACTGCCAGGCATCGTTGAAGTCGTAGGTGTGCAACGCGGTGATGTTGGTGCTGGCGATATCCACCGGGCGCTGCCACGGCTGGTAGCCGAGCAGGAATTCGCGATCCACGCCGTGCGGCAGCTCGCGCGCGCCCAGCAGCTGGTAGCCCGACACCGAGCGCTGCGAACTGGTCTGGTAGTTGGCATCCACTTCCAGCTTGCCGCGTTCGCCGATCAGCCAGTCGGCGGCCAGCGAATAGAAGTTGCGACGGCCATCGGCGTGCTCGACATAGGAATTGCTGGCATCCCATGCGGCATTCAGGCGCAGGCCGAAACGCGGGGTGATCCAGTGGCCGACATCGACGGCGGCGTAGCGCGAGCCTTCCGAATCGGTGCCGAGGGTGACCGTGCGCACTTCGGCCGGTCGCTTGCCGATGTAGTTGATGATGCCGCCGGGTGCCATCACGCCTGCAGCCAGGCCAGCTTCACCCTTGAGGATCTCAACCGACTGCACGTTCTCCAGCGCCAGGCGCTGTTCGCCGGCGATGGACAGGCCGTTGAAGCGGTAGCCGGTGGCGGCGTCCAGCGCGAAGCCACGGATGGCGATGTTCTGGTAGTAGCCGACCGGCGCGTACGCATCGCCCAGCGAGGCATCGTTGCTGGCCAGCTCGGACAGCGAACGCACCTGGCGGCGGTCGAGGTAGTCGCGCTCAAGCACGTTCACCGACGCCGGCGTCTCCTTCCAGGAACCACCACCGAAGGCGTTCACGCGCGAGGTATCGGCCTTCGGCTTGCCGGCCTGCACGCGCACTGCCGCCAGTTCGGTCGGCGAGCGTTCGGCACCAGTGGCAGCCGCATCGGGAGATGCATCGGCCTCGCTGGCATGCAGCGGCAGCGCGGCGCAGAGGGCGAGGGAGAGCAGGTTGGGGCGCAGGCAGCGGTTCATTCGGTTCGTCTTCGGACAACAAGGGAGACGAAGCGACGGCGCGCAGGTGCACCGGCCCATGACGGGCGTGTGGCTGCGGCTCAAAGCTCCCTACGCCGGTGCAAACCGGATCAGGTTCCAAGGGACTCTCTCAGCCTGGCAGATCCAGGCACCCCCGCTTCAGGTGACCATTTCACTACAAATGGTACGGATTTGCGAGTGGGTGCTCTTCAGGCTGCGGGGTCAGATCCCTGTCCGCAGGAAAGGGATCTGACCCCGACGGTGCGCCAACCGGGTCACGCGGCTGCGCGCAACGCCTGCAGCAGTGCCTGTCCCGGCGCGCTGTGGAACCACGCCGGGTGCCCCAGCATGAACGGCTGCCAGGCCACATCCGCGTTTGCGGTGGAGCCGGTGATGCCTTCGAAATACTCCACTTCGGATAGTGCGAAGTCGAAATGCACCATCGGCAGCAGGTCGGCCAGCAGCTGCACGCGTGCTGCCGACAATGGCAGCACCTTGCGGTAGCCGTCGATCAGGGCCAGCGCGATATCGATGCGCACCGCCTCCATGCCGCGCTCCAGTTCCAGCCACGCCACTGCGTTGCGCTCGATCGCGGTGGCGAGGTCGAACAGGGCGCTGGTGGGCGAGGCCAGGCCGAAATCCAGCACGGTGCTGACCTGTCCATCGCGCCACAGCAGGTTGGAGACATGCCAGTCGTTGTGCGCCCATAGTCGCGGTTCGTCGCGCAGGCGCTCGGCCAGGCCGGCATGCCACGGCAGCACGTCGCGCTGCAGCTGCGCCTCCCACGGAATGCGCGCGAGGTAGCGGGCCAGCCCGGAGCGCTCGTGCAGCCCCGCCTTGATGGCCGCGATCGGATCGTCGGCGCGGATCAGGTCGTCGCGTGCAACCAGCAGATGGGTACTGCGCTGTGGCGCGTGATAGCTGGCGGCGGCACGGTGCAGCTCGGCCAGCATGCGGCCGGCTTCGCGGGCCTGCGCGACATCGGTCAGCAACGACCACGACGCGGCATCGCGGTACAGGTCCTCGCCCACGCCCACGGCATGCAGCTCGAAGGTCCATTCGCCGTGCTCGACCGCGGTGTGGCCATCGGCTGCCGCCAGCACCTGCACAACCGGTACGCCGGCGGCAGCGAGATGGGCGATGAAGTGGTGTTCTTCTTCCAGGCAGGCGGCGCTGCGCACGCTGTGGTGGTGGCGCTTGATGAACACCGGTCCGCGCGTGCCATTGACGATGGCAGCGGCCGACAGTGGCCGAGGACTGTGCCAGTGCGGGTGGCTGTCCGCATCCAGCTGCGGAAAGCGCTGGCGCAGCCACGCGAGGTCTGCGGCGCTGATCGGCGGCCAGTCGGCAGCAACCTCGTCGTTGTTGAGGCCCTGCACGCGGTGGGAGGAAGAAGTCATGCCGCAGCCCCAGTGGGGAAAGTCACATCCAAGGCTGCGCATTCAACGCCATGGCCGCCCGCAACGCAAACGGGCGGGTCATCGACCCGCCCGTCGTGGCATCGTCATCGGCGGTACCGCCGCGCCGGGTTACCAGCCGCGATGGCGACCGCGGTCGTGGTAGTAGCGGTTGTCGTAGTAGCGCTCGCGCTGCCAGCGACGGTCGTCGCCACGGTCGTAGTAGCCGCTGCGGTAGTAACCACGGTCGTAACGGCGATCGTAGCGGTCGTCGTAACGGCGATTGTCGTAGTAGCGACGGTCGCGGCGGTCGGAGGTGGTCAGGTTGCCGATCGCGCCGCCGGCCACGGCACCGCCGACAGTGGCAGCGGGATCACCGTTGGAGAGCAGGTTGCCGGCCACGCCACCGACCACGGCGCCGACCAGGGTGCGCTTGTCCTTCCTCGACATCGCGCTGGCATCGCTGACCACGGCGACACCGGCCACCAGTGCCAGGGCCATCGCCAGACCACGGAAGCTGAGTGCGGAAGTACTGAGCATGTTCGTTCTCCTGTGAGGTGCATGCCACGCTGGGCAGGGAGGGCGCGGGGGCGCCCCGGCTGCCGTGGAGACCACGCTGGCGTTCCAACATTGCCGGAACATTGCCTGGTCCACCGTGCGGCTTGCGCATTCATCTAGCGGCAGGCGGCATGAAGCAAGGCTGAAAGCGGCCTCGGCCGCTCAGCTGGCAGATAAGGAAAGGGCCACGCATGGCGTGGCCCTTTCCCGGTCTGCAAGGCGCTGCGGGCCTAGACGCCCATCGCCTTCTGGGCCTGCCGGGCCTGCTCCTGCTGGGCGTCCTGCTGCTGATGCAGCACGTTCGGCGCGCCCTGCACGGCACCGCTGCTGAGCGCCAGGCTCTGCTCGCTGGCGGCACGGGTCTCCACCGCCACGCGGCTGGCGGCGGGGTCGCCGATGGTGCCCTGCACGGCGAACAGGCGCTCACCGTTCGGGCTGGGCACCACCGAGTCGATGCGCTGCAGGCCGGCGGCATGCGCCTCCTTGGTCAAAGCCGCAGCAGCGCTTTCCAGCGTGTGGCGGTCCTTGAAGGTCCCGGCCGGCAGCAGTTCCAGACCCTTGCTGGCCTGGATGAACAACGGATTGCGCGGGTGCCGCTCGTCGTTCAGCAACGGCCGTTCGCGTGCGTCCTTGATTGCCTCCAGGGTCTTCGCTCCGACAATGCCGTCGACCACCAGGCCGTTGTCCTTCTGCAGCTGGCGCACTGCCGCGTCGGTGTTGCGGCCGAAGCGGCCATCTTCGACCAGCGGCTTGCCGTCGGCGCCGACGTAGCCCAGGTGGCCCAGCTGCTCCTGCACCTTGCGCACGCCCTCGCTGTGCGCGCCCTGCTTGTACAGTTCGGCGTGCGGCGTGGCAGCGGCCTTGTGCTCGGCCGCAGGCTTGCCCTGGGTCTGCTCGTGCGACGGGGTGCGGTTTTCCAGCAGGTCGCGCGCCTTGGACAGCGGATCGGAGGCGTACAGCTTCCAGTTCGGGTGGTCCTTCACCTGCTTGAGGTAGTCCTCGACCGGCATGGTGTGCACGCCCTTGCTGCCGGTGGACTGGCTGATCAGCAGCTTGTCGGTGTTGGGGTCGCGCACCACCATCACGATGTGGTCGATGCCGTTCCAGTGCTCATGGCGGGTCCTGGCCGTATCCAGGCCGATGATCATGCCTTCCTTCAGCGCATCGGGCTTCAGGATCGCGTCGCGGTCCAGCAGCACGCCGGACTGGTCGAACGCCTTGCGCACGATCCCACCGGAACCGAGGTTGCCCAGGTCGATGCGATCAGCCTTGCTGAACACCGCGTGCCCGGCCTTCTGGTTGATCTCGTCCATGGTCCGGTTCTGCAGCGTGCCGACCCAGCCGGAACAGTCGATGTAACCCTGCTCCACGTTCTTGCCGGTCTTGCCCGGTACGTACAGCGCGTGGCCCGGGATGTTGATGGCGTACTTGACGTCGTCGTACTTCACGCCGGCCTCGTAGGCGGCCTGCAGTTCAATGCCTGGCTTCGGTGTGGCAGCTGCCGTTGCGGTTGCCGCCAGCGTGGCTGCACCCGCCGCCACGGCTGCGCTGGCCTGTGCAGGCGCTGCCGGGGTCTGGGTCTGGCCCTGGCCCTGCGCCACCGCCTGCGGTTCGATGTTCTTTTCCGGAATGCTGATCGCCGCGTACTTGTGGATGTAGTAGCTGGAGAATGTCCGCGCCAGGTCGCCATCGTTCATGCCGCGCATCTCGGCCAGGGTGTGGCCGGTCAGCGCCTTGGCATCCGAGCCGATCTGGTTCAGTACGTTGCGGCGCATGTTGATTTCTTCGCCATCGCCGTTGCGCACCACGCCGAAGGTGCCGGTGGCGATCGCAGTCTGCACCGAGCCATAGCCGGCGCTGCCCTGCTGGTGGGCCAGGTACAGGTCCAGGCCGGTGGGCGTGTTGCCCCCGGACAGGTACGGATTGCCGGTGCGCTCGTTGCGGCGCGCCATCGACTCCAGGTTGTCCTGGTACATCTGCGCGGCTGCTTCGGTGTTGCGGGTCGGATCGAACTCGTGGCCGGTCAGGTGGTACTGGCGCGCGGAACCGGGCACGAACTGGAACAGGCCCTTGGCACCGGACGAGGTGTTGTGCGCGCGCTCGTTGAAGCTGCCGCCGGTCTCGATGTGCGCGAAGCGCATGAAGTCATCCACGGGGATGCCCTTCTGCCTGGCGACCTGCTCGACGATGTCCAGGACTTCCTTTCTGCTGTAGTCATGCTGTGCCATGACGTTTTCCTCGGGGTTGATGGAGCGGCGGATGCCGCGAATCGCCAACCGGACTCATCCGTGAGTCAAGAACATGTCGGTCAACAGGTAACCCGCGTGTGCGGGTGGGAATCAGCGCGCCAGGTACTGCTGGGTCGCGCTGTCGAAGCGGTAGTGCACGGCGTCGCCGGCACCCAGTGCGCGGGTCTTGCCCGGGCTTTCGATGGTGGTGCCCTTGAAGCTCACGGTCAGCTGCGGCAGGCCGTTGCCGTCGGCAATGAAGGCCAGGTCGCCATCGCTGTCGGTGCACGGCATCACGTTGCCGTCGTCGCAGGCGGCGCTGTTGTCTTCGCCGGTGCGCACCGAACCCACATAGCGCCAGACCTTGCTGTCCACGTCGTCTTCGCTGCGCTTCGGGTTGAACAGCAGCAGGGCGTAGCCGCTGCCGCTGATGCCGCGGTCGAAGCTGCTGGTCGGCACTGCCAGCAGCAGGCGGCCATCGGCCGTGCGATGTTCGAGCGGCTTGCGCCGGGTATCGATGTCGTCGGCCTTGTCGTAGGCGCCGAGCGCGCCGATGGTCCATTCCTGGCCACGGAACTTCCACGGCTTCTTCGCATCGCCGCCGGCCAGCACGAAGGTGGCCTCGGCGAGGTTGGCGCGGTCATCCGGGCCGGCCGGCTGCTGCTCGCCGGGCTTGCCGTAGTGCTCGCGGGTATCCCAGGAGAACCCGGTGTAGTAGGTGGTGCCGTCGAGCGTGAACTGATGGCCGAACCAGAAGGTCGCCACGCTGCCGTTCTGGACCTCATAGGAGGTCGCGCCATCGCCGTCCTGCTGGTAGGTGAAATACATCACGGTCGGCGCGTCGGGCGGGGTGACGGCGGTATCGGGGGAAGTGTTCTGCATCGGGGCAACATCCTGTCGGGGCGCATTGGCAGCCTGCGCGTGCGCGCCGGGCTGGGAGGACGAGGGAGCCGGGTCGGCGGCGCTGCAGGCGGCAGCGGAAAGAGAGACGAGCAGGCACGCCGCGAATGCGCGCAGGGGCGGCAACGGCAGGGTCCAACGTAGTTTTGGGGGGTGATGCATGCGCCTCTCCATGGTCAGCGTTGCCGGGCCAGACGGCCGGCAGGAAACCGCACCCCATCCACCGGGGGACAGGAGCGAGGACATGAGCCGGTCGATTCCTTCGACCTCGCATTGAGAACTCATGCCCGGCAATCTTTGCACAGAATCGCGACGCATCAAAGAGGGCAGCGCACTGCGCCCTCTTATGTGAACGGCATCTCAGATCTTGCCGTCGCGCAGGTAGTCGAACAGCTCGGCGTCGCCCTTCAGGCCCAGTTTGAGCATGGCGTCACCCTTCTGCCGGCTGATGGTGCTGACGCTCTTGTGCAGCTGCAGCGAGATTTCCTTCACGGTCATGCCGGTGCCCAGCAGCCGCAGCACCTCCACCTCGCGCGGCGACAGTGGCTTGCCGTCGCCCTCGCGCATGCGCCAGCTGCCGGCGGCCTCGACCCGCTCGCGCAGGCTGCGGCTGATATAGGGCTGGCCGCGATAGACCGCCTGGATGGCCTGCGGCAGTTCGTCCATCGACGAGCTCTTGTCGACCAGGCCGAGCACGCCGCTGTCGAGCACCATGCGCAGGATCGCCAGGTTGTTGGAGACGCTGAGCATGAGTACCGGCAGGTCGGGATGGCGGCGGCGGATCATGCCGATCATGGCGAAGCCGTCGGCCTGGGGACTGCCCGGCATCGAGTAGTCGGTGACCAGCAGGTCGCAGGGTTGGCTGCCGAGCAGGGTCATCAGCGCCTGCGCGCTGTCGGCTTCGCCGACCACGCGGCCCACCCCGCTCGATTCGATGACGGCACGGGTACCGATACGGACCACCGGGTGGTCGTCTGCGATGATGATGCGCAAGCTCATGCTCTAGTATGGCCACCGGGCACGCCGGACCGCGACCATCGCGGTTCCTGGCAGGATTCTAGGAGATCGACGCCGATGCGTAGCTGGGCTGTTCGCGGGCTGGTCCTGCTGCTGGCCGTGCTGGTGCTGCCTGCCGCACCGGTACAGGCCGTGCCAGGACTGCTGCCGCTCACTCCCCTGCAGCGCGAGTACCTGGCCGCGCATCCAAGCATCGTCGTGGGCCAGTATGACAGCGGCTGGCCGCCGTTCGAGTCCCTCCGTGATGGCCAGCAGGTCGGCCTGGGGCCGGATTATCTGTCGCTTCTCGCCCGTCAGCTGGGCGTGAAGGTCGAGGCACGGCGCTATCCAGACTGGACATCCGTGCTGGATGCGGCATGTCGTGGCGAGATCGATGTAGTGATGAATGTCGGTCTCAGTGCCGACCGCACCCGCTGCATGGTCTACACCGCCGCCTATGGCGAGGCACCGCTGGCCCTGGTGGGACGCCCGGATGACCTGCGTGCCTCCGACATCCCCGACCTGGATGGGCTGCGGGTGGTGATCGAGCAGGACTTCCTGACCGGCCCGCAGGTGCGGGCGCGCTTTCCCCGGGCACGACAGCTTGTCGCAAACAGCTCGCTTACGGCGCTGCAGATGGTCAGAGACGACAAAGCTGACGTTTACATCGGCAATGCCTATGTCGCCACCGAGCTGATCGCCAGCCAGCGCCTGCAGGGCGTGGTGCTGCTGCGCCCCAGTGACCTGCCGCCCGAGCAACTGCACTTCGGCATACCCAACAGCAAGCAGCCACTGGCCGAAGCACTGGATCTGGCTCTGGCTGCGACCAGCCAGGCGCAGTGTGATGCGCTGGTGCAACGCTGGCTGCCGTTGCCACAGTGGTCGGCATCGGCACGGCTGGCGCTGAGTCAGGCCGAGAAGCGGGTGCTGGAGCAGCCGCTGAAGATCGGCTTCGCGCCGAACGCGGCGCCGTTGTCGTTCGCCGACAAGGAAGGCAAGCCCAGTGGCCTGGCCAGCGAGTATCTGCGACGGCTGCTGCAGGCCGGTGCCAATCTTCAGCCGGAGAACAGCCACGACTGGTATGAGGTGCGCGAGAAGGCGCGCCGCGGCGAGCTGCAGGCGGTGATGGGCATTCCTGCCGATTCGCGCTATCTGGGGCCGGACTGGGTGTTCAGCCAGCCCTTCATCAGCGTGCCGAACGTGATCGTCAGCCGCGTCGACAGCCCGGCGCTGCTGGGCCTGTCGGACCTGCAGGGCAAGCGCGTGCTGCTGTCCGATCCCGAGCGCATACGCGGCTACGTGCTGCAGCAGGCCCCCAGCGCACGGATCATCGCCGCGCGCAGTGCCGAGCAGGCGCTGCAGCGTCTTGCCGCTGGTGAAGCCGATGCCTACGTGGGCAACCTGGCACTGGTCGATCACCTGCTGCGCAGCAGCTTCCCGGGGCGCCTGCAGGTGGCCGCCCCGGCCGGCTTCAACGACCAGCTGGTGCTGGCCGTGGAACGCCGCCATGCGGCCCTGGCCACCACCTTCGACCGCCTGCTGCTGCAGATGACGCCGCGCAAGCGTGAAGCGTTGCGTGGCGACTGGCTGGCGGTGGAGTACCGCAATGGCATCGACTGGAGGCACGCGCTGCGCTGGGGCCTGCCACTACTGCTGGTATTGCTGACTGCCCTGCTGGTGCACGGCATCGGGTACTGGCGCCTGCGTCGCGAGGTGGCCGGGCGGCGTCATCTGGAGCAGCGCCTGGCCGAGGTCACCGACAACCTTCCCGCCGTGGTCTACCAGGCACGGCGCGATGCCGATGGCACTCTCGGTTTTCCGTTCATTGCCGGCGACCTGCAGGCGCTGTTCGGCATCACCCGGCAGCAGGCCGAGCAGGACGCGAAACTGCTGCTGGAACGCATCGAGGAGGAGGATCGCGAACGCATCCTGCAGGCGGTCGAGCAGGCCGCACGCCAGTTCGCGCCGCTGATCCTCGAGTTCCGCCTGCGTGCCGATGCGGGCGGTGCGCGCTGGGTGCGCAGCCAGGCCCATCCCTATGCGGCAGAGGCAGGGGCGGTGACCTGGAGTGGCTACTGGGTGGACGTCAGCGAGGCACGTGCGCAGGCCGAGGCCCTGACCGCGGCCAAAGCCGAGGCCGAGCAGGCGGCGGAAGCGAAGTCACGCTTCCTGGCCACGATGAGCCATGAGATCCGTACACCGATGAGTGGCGTGCTGGGCATGCTGGAAGTACTGGCGCATTCGCCGCTGGATGCCGAGCAGCAGCGCATCCTCGGCGTGATCGAGGATTCGGCGCAGATGCTGCGGCAGATCCTGGATGACATTCTTGATTACTCGCGACTGGAGGCCGGTGCGCTGCGCCTGGAGCCGGTACCGCAACCGCTGCGGCCGCTGCTGGAAAGCGTATGCCGGTTGTTGTCGGCGCAGGCCAGTGCACGCGGGCTGGCGTTGCTGGTGGAGATCGATCCACAGCTGGCACCGGCACACGAAGTGGATGGCGTGCGCCTGCGCCAGATCGTGTTCAACCTGCTCAGCAACGCCATCAAGTTCACGGCGCGCGGCGAAGTGCGGCTGCAGCTGGAGGTGCTGGGGCCTACCGCCGAGGATGGCAGCCAGCCGCTGTGCCTGAGCGTGACCGACACCGGCATGGGCATCGCACCGGAGCAGCTGCAGCATCTGTTCGCGCCGTTCACCCAGGCCGGTGCCTACATCCAGCGCGACCATGGTGGCACCGGCCTTGGCCTGAGCATCAGCCAGCGCCTGGTGCAGATGATGGACGGCGAACTGACCCTGCACAGCACGCTGGGCGAAGGCACCCGCGCCGAAGTGCGGTTGTCGCTGGTGGAGGCCGGCAGCGGTGATGTTGAAGCGCTGGTGGCCGAGCAGGAACAGGCCTCGCTGCTGCCCCCGGCGCTGCGCCAGGCGCGGGTGCTGGTGATCGAGGACCACCCGACCAACCAGGCGATGATGGCCTGGCGCCTGCAGCAGCTGGGCGTGCCGCACGTGATGGTCGGTGATGGCCAGCAGGGGCTGGATCGGCTGTTGTCGGAAAGCTTCGACCTGGTGATCACCGATTGCCGGATGCCGGTGCTCGATGGCTTCGGCTTCACCCGGCTGCTGCGCGAGCGCGAGGGCCGCAATGGCCAGCCGCGGCTGACCGTGCTGGCGCTGACCGCCAGTGTGCTGGACGACGATGCGCGCCGTTGCCGCGAGGCCGGCATGGACGAGGTACTGGCCAAGCCGCTGTCACTGGCCACGTTGCGCGCGGCGCTGCTGCGTTGGTTGCCGCAGGCACAGGGCCAGTCGTTCGCCGAACCGGTGACGGAGGTGGTTGCCGACGACGGCATGGCGCTGCCGGATCTGTCCACGTTGCAGCAGCGCTTCGGCTCACGCGCGGTGGCGATCCAGCTGCGCGACAGCCTGCTGCAGGCCAGCGAAGGCGATCTTGCCGCCGTGCAGCGCGCGCTGCAGGCCGGAGATCGAGAGGCGGCCGCGCTGCACCTGCACCGGCAGGCCGGTGGCCTGGGTGCAATAGGCGCGACGGTGCTGGCCGGGCAGGCCAATGCGCTGGTGGAGCGCCTGCAGGATGCGGCCGAGACCGATCCGGCGCCGGTGTTCGCAAGCGTGGCCGAATTCGTGGCGCGGCTGCAGCAGCAACTGCAGCGCCTTGCTCACTGAGGCGACTGCTGCTGCAGGTAGGCGATCACCAGCGCACGGCGTTCGGCACTGGGGAAGGCGTTGTACATGCGTGTACCCGGCACCACGTGGGTGGGCGACTGCAGGAAGGCATCCAGGGTCTGCGCGCTCCAGGTGATGTCGGCGCGGCGCATGCCGTCGGAGTAGCCGTAATCGGGCAGGCTGCCGGCACGGCGACCGATCACTCCATGCAGGTTCGGTCCGAAGCGATGGATGCCGCCGGGTTGTACGGTGTGGCAACCCGCACACAGTTCAAACGCGCGCTGCATGGCCTGCTGGCGCGCCTGTTCGGGCGTGGCGGGGGCTGGCGGCGGGCGCTGGCAGGCCGTGGCCGCAAGGGCCACGACGACGGCGATGAGCAGGCAGGCAGCGCGCATGGGCGGGGAGGATAGCGATGCAACGGGGCAGGTGGGCTGCGACACGCAGTCGCAGCCCGTGGCGATCACATGCCTGAGTAGTTCGGGCCGCCGCCCCCCTGCGGGGTCACCCAGACGATGTTCTGGGTGGGGTCCTTGATGTCGCAGGTCTTGCAGTGCACGCAGTTCTGCGCGTTGATCTGCAGGCGCGCGTCGTTGCCCTCGCCGACGAACTCATACACGCCTGCCGGGCAGTAACGCGCTTCCGGGCCGGCGTACTCGGCCAGGTTCACCTTCACCGGGATGCTCGCATCCTTCAGTGTCAGGTGGCTGGGCTGGTCTTCGGCATGGTTGGTGCTGCTCAGGAACACCGAGCTGAGGCGATCGAAGGTCAGCACGCCATCCGGCTTCGGGTAGGCGATGCGGGTGTGCCTGGATGCCGGCTCCAGGCAGGCGTGGTCCGGGATGCTGTGGCGCAGGGTCCACGGCGGGTTGCGCACGCCCAACTTCGGCAGCAGCCACTGCTCGATGCCGGTCATCAGCGTGGCCACGGTCTGGCCCTTCTTGAACCACTGCTTGAAGTTCTTCGACAGCTTCAGCTCGTCATGCAGCCAGCTGGCTTCGAAGGCCTGTGGGTAGGCGCTCAGTTCGTCGTGCTGGCGATCGGCGGCCAGCGCGTCGAAGGCGGCATCGGCGCACAGCATGCCGGTCTTGATCGCGGCGTGGCTGCCCTTGATGCGGCTGACGTTGAGGAAGCCTGCCTCGCAGCCGACCAGCGCGCCACCCGGGAACACCGTCTTCGGCAGCGACATCAGGCCGCCGGCGGTGATCGCGCGCGCGCCGTAGCCGATGCGGGTGCCGCCTTCCAGATGCTTGCGGATGGACGGGTGGGTCTTGAAGCGCTGGAACTCTTCGAACGGGCTCAGCCACGGGTTCTTGTAGTCCAGGCCGACCACGTAGCCGATGGCGACCTTGCCGCCGTCGGCGTGGTACAGGAAGGCACCGCCGTAGGTGTCGCTGTCCAGTGGCCAGCCGGCGGCGTGCACGACCAGGCCCGGCTCATGCTTGGCTGGGTCGATCTGCCACAGCTCCTTGATGCCGATGCCGTAGGCCTGCGGGTCCTTGCCGTCATCCAGCTTGAAACGGCTGATCAGCTGGCGGCCGAGATGACCGCGCGCGCCTTCGGCGAACACGGTGTACTTCGCTTGCAGGGCCATGCCGCGTTCGAAGGCGGGGCCGCGCGTGCCGTCCTTCTCGATGCCCATGTCGCCGGTGGCCACGCCGATGACTGCGCCGTCGTCGCCGTACAGTACCTCGGCGGCAGCGAAGCCGGGGAAGATCGCTACTTCCAGCGCCTCGGCCTGCTGCGCCAGCCAGCGGGTCACTTCACCCAGGCTGATGATGTAGTTGCCTTCGTTGTGGAAGCACTCCGGCAGCAGCGCATTGGGCGTGCTGCGTGCGCCGGTTTCGCTGAGGAACAGGAATTCGTCGCGGGTGACCTTCTGCTTCAGGGGTGCGCCGCGCTCGGCCCAGTCCGGGAACAGTTCGGTCAGCGCGCGCGGGTCCATCACCGCGCCGGACAGCACGTGAGCACCCGGCTCGGAGCCCTTTTCCAGTACGCACACCGACAGCTCGCGACCGGCTTCGATCGCGCGCTGGCGCAGGCGGATCGCGGTGGCCAGGCCGGCGGGGCCGGCGCCGACGATCACCACGTCGAACTCCATTACTTCACGCGGGGGCAGGGCGTTGGCTTCAGCGCTCA
This sequence comes from Stenotrophomonas maltophilia R551-3, assembly GCF_000020665.1. Lineage (NCBI taxonomy): Bacteria > Pseudomonadati > Pseudomonadota > Gammaproteobacteria > Lysobacterales > Lysobacteraceae > Stenotrophomonas > Stenotrophomonas maltophilia. The sequence goes on from NC_011071.1 coordinate 200,296, forward strand.
TCGATTGCATGACTCGTGGGTAGTGCCGGCATCGGGGCCACCGGCGGTTGCCTGGGAATCGCGCGTGCAGCCACGAGCGAAACGGTTGTTTGAATGTGTCAGGGTACCGGGCCGCGCGTGATCGAGCTAGATCGCCGATGTTCACGCCATGATTGTTGCAGTGCAGCGTAATGCGCGTGTCCGGGTAGGTGCCAACCTTGGTTGGCACAGTGTTTCACCGCCCGGACCCGCTTCCGTGTGGACCAAGGTCCACACCTGCCAGACGTGATGCTTGCGGATGACCGACAATGTCCGGGTCCCGACTGCGTGTGAGTGCCATGGCTTTGGATCCGTACGACCTGTTCGATGTCCGTTCCCTGCTCAGCGAGGAAGAGCGCGCGGTGCAGGAGAGCGTGGCCCGCTTCACCGACGAGCGCGTGCTGCCGATCATCGGCGATGCCTTCGACCAGGCGCGCTTCCCGTCGGAACTGGTGCCTGAGATCGCCTCCTTGGGCCTGCTCGGTGCGACCCTGCCCGGCGAATACGGCGGTGGCGACCTCGGCGCGGTCAGTTACGGCCTGATCTGCCAGGAGCTGGAACGCGGCGACTCAGGCCTGCGTAGTTTCGTGTCGGTGCAGAGCTCACTGTGCATGTACCCGATCTACGCCTACGGCAGTGAAGAACAGCGCCGGCAGTGGCTGCCGGCGATGGCGCGCGGTGAGCTGATCGGCTGCTTCGGCCTGACCGAGGCGCATGGCGGTTCCGATCCGGCCAGCATGAAGACCCGCGCGGTGCGCGATGGCGACGACTGGCGCATCAACGGCAGCAAGATGTGGATCACCAGCGGCCCGGTGGCCGACCTGGCCATCGTCTGGGCGCAGACCGAGGACGGCATCCAGGGCTTCGTGCTGGAAAAGGGCATGCCGGGGTTCACCACGCAGGAGATCAAGCACAAGATGAGCCTGCGTGCGTCGCTGACCGGTGCGCTGTTCTTCGACGACGTGCGCGTGCCCGACAGCCATCGCCTGCCCAACGTGAAGGGCCTGAAGGGACCGCTGGGTTGCCTGACCCAGGCGCGTTTCGGCATCAGCTGGGGGCCGATCGGTTCGGCCATTGCCTGCCTGGACGAAGCGCTGGGCTATGCCAAGGAGCGCGTGTTGTTCGGCCGCCCGCTGGCCGCCACGCAGAGCGCACAGATCAAGCTGGCCGAGATGGCACGCCGCATCACCATGGCGCAGCTGCTGGCGTTGCAGCTCGGACGCCTGAAGGAAGCCGGCCAGCTGCAGCCACAGCAGGTGAGCCTGGCCAAGTGGAACAACTGCCGCATGGCGATCGACATCGCCCGCGAATGTCGCGATCTGCTGGGCGGCGCCGGCATCACCACCGAGCATGTAGCGATCCGGCATGCGCTGAACCTGGAATCGGTGATCACCTATGAAGGCACCGAGACCGTGCACCAGCTGGTGATCGGCCGCGAGCTGACCGGCATCAACGCGTTCTGACAGCTATCCACGCATGGCGGTAGTCGCCAACCCTGGTTGGCGCTCCCGTGCCGACCAAGGTCGGCATCTGCCAGGCGATCATCGACGCGTGGCGTGGATCCACGGGCACAGGGTGCGTAGATCCACCTGTGGTCAGGCGGATCGAGCCATCCCCGGCACCGAGGTGTGCACGGCGTTTTCGATGATCGCGGCCAGCTGCTGCACGGCGGTGCCGGGGCGTGCCTGGTTCCAGCACAGCAACAGATTGATCGCCGGCAATGTCGGCAGGTCATGGCGGATCCGCAGGTGGTCCGGCATTCCGGCAGCGGTGCGTACCGTGACCCCAAGCCCGGCAGCCACCGCTGCCCAGATCGCCGCCAGGCTGCTGCTCGAGAAGCTTTCCCGCCATTCCAGACCGGCATGGTCGAGGGCGTCGCAGGCGCGTTGGCGCATCAGGCACGGGGCTTCAAGCGTGGCCAGGCACACCGGCCCGCCAGCGGGGGCCGGGTCGGCGCTGCCGATCCAGTGCAGCGGCAGGCGGCACAGATGCTGGGAATAGGGCCAGTCATGGTCATCGCCCCAGACCAGTGCCAGATCCAGCGTGTCGCGGGCCAATGCCTCCATCAAGGTCGCCGTGCGACAGACCCTCGCATCGATGCGCAGCTGCGGGTGCGCCTGTGCGAAGCGCGACAGGATGCCGGGCAGCAGCGATGCTCCGAAATCCTCGGCGAGTCCGACCCGGATGGCGCCCTGCAACGGAGCGCCGCGTACGGCCTGGATGGCTTCGTCGTTCAATTCCAGCAGTCGACGCGCATAGCTGAGCAGGGCTTCGCCCTGCGCGGTGGGCGTCAGGCCGCGGCCGGTTTTCTCCAGCAGTGGCGTGCCGATCTGCGCCTGCAATCGCTTGAGCTGGGCGCTGATGGCCGACGTGGAGAGATGCAACTGCTGTGCGGCCAGAGCGAAGCTGCCCAGCTCCACGCCGGTCACGAAGCTGCGCAGGACTTCCAGATCCAGATGTAATCGCGACATGCCGGGAATGTCCACATATATGGGATCGACACTCAATAATATTCCAATTTATTGGAATGATAGCGGCTGCTAGGGTGGCCCTTCCTCCTCTTCGGCCGGCCCCATGCAAGACACACCCACTACGCTCCGGTCCCTGTCCGGCGTGGTTCCCAAGCTGGTCGATCTGACCGAACAGGTGCTGTTTGCCGACGTCTGGCAACGACCGGGCCTGTCCCCGCGCGAACGCAGCCTGGTGACCGTCGCTGCACTGGTGGCGCTGTACCGCCCCGAACAGCTGCCGGGGCATCTGCAGCGTGCCGTTGGCAATGGACTCGACCGCGACGCTCTGGCCGAGGTCATCACCCATCTCGCGTTCTATGTGGGCTGGCCGGCGGCATTCTCGGCCGCGACCGTGCTCGCCGCGCTCGACCCTTCCCCCTGAGGAGCACCTCAATGCCGTACGCACGCATCAGCCTGCACAAGGGCCGTTCCCGTGATTGGCTGGCCGCGTTCTCGCGCAGCCTGCAGCAGTCCCTGGAAGAGGCATTCGATGTTCCGCCGCACGATTGCTTCCAGGTGTTCCATCAATGCGATCCAGGCGAACTGGTGTTCGACCCTGATTACGCGGGCGGACCGCGCAGCGAGGGATTCGTGCTGATCCACCTCACCGCCGGGCGCGTTCGCAGTGCGGCGCGCAAGCAGTCGTTCTACGCACGGCTGGTGCAGCGATTGGCAGCCAGTCCCGGCATACGCCCGGAGGACGTGATGATCGTCATCGGAACCACCAGCGAGGAGGACTGGTCGTTCTCGCAGGGGCGCGCGCAGCTGCTGGAGGCGGTGGACTGAGCGGCTTCGACGCTGCGCGCGAAGAACATCCGCGCGGGGCGTGGATCTACTGGCCGCCGGCAAACCCATGCTGCCGCCAGGCCTCGTACATCACCACTGCAACGGTGTTGGAAAGATTGAGGCTGCGGTTGTCCGGCCGCATCGGCAGGCGCAGGCGGTGGCCATCCGGCAATGCATCGAGCACGTCCTGCGGCAGGCCGCGGCTTTCCGGGCCGAACAGGAACGCATCTCCGTCGTCGAAGGCCACGCTGTCATAGCGGACGCTGGCCCGGGTACTGAGTGCGAACAATCGTTTGGGTGCGATACGCGCCAGCGCCGTGTCCAGGTCAGGATGCACCTGCAGGCGTGAGTACTCGTGGTAGTCCAGGCCGGCGCGCTTGAGCTGCTTGTCTTCCAGTGCGAAGCCGAGTGGCTCGACCAGGTGCAGCTGCGCGCCGGTGTTGGCGCAGAGCCGGATCACATTGCCCGTGTTGGGCGGGATTTCCGGTTGGAACAGGATCACATGGAACTGGGGCGCGGCATTCATCGGCGCAGTGTACCTGCGACGACCGCCGCCTTTACGGCGCACGCCCTGCACGGGGCAGGGCGGCACCGGTTACGGGCGCAGCAGGACCTGGGCGGTTTCGGTGGCCAGGGCCTGCAGGTCGGCGGCGCTCGGGCGAACCTGCATTGCCGGCAGGTTGGTGATGACCTGGTTGGCGACGCTGGTGGCAGCAGCAGCCAGGGTGGCGGCATAGCGCTGGGCTTCCTGCTCGGCGACCAGGGCGACACGCTGCTCCAGGCTCGGGCGAACTTCCACCGAGGCCAGGGTGGTGATCGGCATCGCGGCAGCAACCGGGGTGGCGACGTAGCCGTTGCGCTCGGCCAGCTGGTCGCTGCTCGGGCGAACTTCCACCGTGGCCAGGGTCGGGATGCCGCTGGCCTGTTCCCAGGCCTGCTGGGCCAGCTGGTCGGCGGCCGGGCGAACCTGCACGGTGGACAGGGTCTTGATGGATTCGGAGGCCTGCACCGACGAAACAACCGCGGTGCCGGCGATCAGGGCGATGGCGATGGCAATGGTCTTGGCGTTCATGACGGGGCCTGTTTGGTGTTGGTGAGCAGTGGTGTGGTAGTAAGGTAGTACACCGATTCTGGGCTTGCAAGGAAAATTTTCGCTTTCCTTCTTTTGTTCAGCCTTCAGTCAGCTTTCGTCTGAAGCCCTTCCTGGCGCAGGGAATACCAAGCAATCCCCGTGCCAACTTTTAATCATTGATTTGAAAGGGTTTTTGCCGGTCAGAAAGTGTCCGCTGGGCGGACACCTGTCCATTCGACGCGCTGCGGACACTGTCCGGACGATGGCTGCCGGTGCATGTGACCGCCCAGAACACGGCCGTGAGGGGCCGCGGATGGCGCACAGGGGCAAACACCCCCAGTGACTGGCGACCGATTCCTGCCGCTGCGTGCGCAGGCTAGGATCGGGGTTCACCTATGTGACCAAGGATCTGGATATGTCTCTCGCCCTTCGCCCGCGCGCTGCACTGCTGGCCGTCGCCCTCAGCACCGCCCTGGGCACGCTTGCGCCCACCTCCGCGCTTGCCGCCAAGCCGGCGGCACCGGCCAAGGTCGATATCCCGTTTGAGCAGTTCACCCTGCCCAATGGCCTGCGCGTGATCGTGCATACCGATCGCAAGGCGCCGATCGTCGCGGTCAACGTCTGGTACCACGTCGGCAGCAAGGACGAGCCGGCCGGCCGCACCGGCTTCGCGCACCTGTTCGAACATTTGATGTTCCAGAGCAGCGAAAACCACGACGGCGAGTACTTCGAGCCCTTCAAGCAGGTGGGTGCCACCGGCCAGAACGGCACCACCAACACCGACCGCACCAACTACTTCGAGAACGTGCCGACCACCGCGCTGGACATGGCGCTGTGGATGGAGTCGGACCGCATGGGCCACCTGGTCGGTGCGATCGACCAGGCCGCGCTGGACGAGCAGCGTGGCGTGGTGCAGAACGAGAAGCGCCAGGGCGAGAACCAGCCCTATGGCCAGGCCTGGGATCAGCTCAACAAGGCGCTGTACCCGGTCGGCCACCCGTACCACCACGGTGTGATCGGTTCGATGAACGATCTCAACGCCGCTTCGCTGGACGACGTGAAGACCTGGTTCCGCACCTGGTACGGCCCGAACAACGCGGTGCTGGTGCTGGCCGGTGACATCGACCTGGCCACCGCCAAGGAAAAGGCCGCCAGGTACTTCGGCAGCATCCCGGCCGGCCCGAGCATGGCGCAGCCGGCGGTGAACGTGGCCAAGCGCAGCGCCGATACCCGCGAGACGATGACCGACAAGGTGCCGCAGGCGCGCATCTACCGTGCCTGGAACGTGCCGCAGGTCGGCACCACCGACATCGATCAGCTGCAGCTGTTCGCCGAAGTGCTGGGCGGTGCCAAGTCCTCGCGCCTGAGCCAGCGCCTGCAGCACCAGGACAAGCTGGTGGACAGCATCGGCTCGGGCCTGTCGGCCTCGCAGCTGGGCTCCAACTTCGTGATCGTGGCGACCGTGAAGCAGGGCCAGGACCCGGCCAAGGTCGAGAAGATCATCGACGAGGAACTGGATCGCCTGATCAAGCAGGGCCCGACCGCGGCCGAGCTGGAGCGCGCCAAGACCGGTGCCCGCGCCGGCTTCATCCGTGGCATCGAGCGCATTGGTGGCTTCGGCGGCAAGGCCGATGCGCTGGCCGAGTGCGCGGTGTTCACCGGCGACCCGGGCTGCTTCCGTACCTCGCTGGCCAACATCGACAAAGCCAGTGCCGCCGACCTCAGCCGCCTGGGCGCACAGTGGCTGGACAAGGGCAGCCACACCCTGGTGATCGCACCGGGTGAGCGCGTGGCGCTGAAGGAAGATCCCAGCCAGGCACCGAAGCCGTTCAACGTACCGGCGGTGGACCCGAAGTACAGCACCCTGCCCGAACAGGTGGACCGCAAGGCCGGTGTGCCGCAGACCCGCGAATTCCCGCAGCTGAAGTTCCCGGCGTTGCAGCGCGCCACGCTGAAGAATGGCACCCAGGTGATCCTGGCCGAACGCCATGAGATTCCGGTGGTGCAGTTCAGCTACCAGTTCCCGGGCGGCTTCAGCGCCGACCAGGGCCGCAAGCCGGGTACCGCCAACTTCACCATGAGCCTGATGACCGAAGGTGCCGGCAGGCTCGGCTCGCTGGCCTTCGCCGATGCTGCCGATGCGCTGGGCGCCAGCCTGGATGCCTCGGCCGGCCTGGACTCGATGAGCGTGGACCTGTCGGCACTGAAGGAAAACCTGGCACCGTCGCTGGCGCTGTACCGCGACCTGCTGCGTGAGCCGCGCTTCGAGCAGGGCGAGATCGACCGGGTCAAGGCGACCTGGATCGCCGGCATCCAGCAGGAGAAGGTCAACCCGGGTGCGGTGGCGATGCGCGTGCTGCCGCCGCTGCTGTACGGCAAGGGCCACCCGTATGCCATTCCGTTTACCGGCAGCGGTGACGAGGCGGCGATCAATGGCCTGACCCGCGAAGACCTGGTCGACTTCCACCAGGATTGGCTGCGCCCGCAGAACGGCACCCTGATCGTGGTCGGTGACACCACCCTGGCCGAGATCGTGCCGCTGCTGGACAAGCAGCTGGCCGACTGGAAGGCGACCGGCGAAGCGCCGCAGGTGAAGGCGGCCACGGATGTGGCGCTGCCGAAGGGCCCGCGCGTGTTCCTGATCGACCAGCCGGGTGCAGTGCAGGCCAATCTGTTCGCCGGCCAAGTGGTGCCGCCGTCCAGCGCCGCCAGCTCGACCCGCTTCGATATCGCCAACGGCGTGATCGGTGGCGACTTCACCTCGCGCCTGAACATGAACCTGCGCGAGGACAAGCACTGGTCATACGGTGCGCGCAGCAGTGCGAGCAACTCGGTGGGCCAGCGGCCGTGGATGGCCAGCGCACCGGTGCAGATCGACAAGACCGGCCCGGCGCTGGCGGAAATGCGCAAGGAAATCGCCGCGTTCGCCGATGGCAGCAAGCCGGCCACCGCCGGCGAGGTCAACCGCATCCGCAACATCCAGACCCTGAGCCTGCCTGGTGCCTACGAGACCGCCAGCGCGGTGGCCGCAAGCATCGGCTCGATCGTGCAGTTCAAGCGTCCGGATGACTACGTGCTGCGTCGCAAGGCCGAGATCGAGGCAATGACTCCGGCGCAGGTGCAGCAGGCCGCCGCCGAGATCAAGCCGCAGGCACTGACCTGGGTGGTGGTGGGTGACCTCAAGCAGACTGAAGCGGCGGTGCGTGCGCTGAATCTGGGTGAGGTGACGGTGATCGACGCCGAAGGCAACCCGGTCAAGAAATAAGGGATGCGCCTGCCCGCCTCGGCGGGCAGGCCTCCGGTGATAGCGCCGGGCCATGCCCGGCGGTTTTTTTGGCGGCCAGCAATGCCGCGCTGTGCGCTCGCCGGGCATGGCCCGGCGCTACCGGGGGATCTGACCCCACCCCCGGGCTACCCCCGATTCAGACGGTTCAGGCAGAATCCCCCCATACCCTTCCAGGATCTGCCCATGCGCGTTCTGCTGCTTTCCTCCCTGCTGCTCACCGTTACCGCCTGTACCTGGGTGCCGATCGAACCGGCGGGCAAGACGACCCGCGTGCTGCCGGCAGGCCCGGTTCCGGCCGGTTGCATCGCCAAGGGCGAGGTGGTGGTGACCGTGAAGAGCAAGGTTGGTTTCTACAACCGCAACCCGCTGCGCGTGCAGGAAGAGCTGGAAACCCTGGCCCGCAACGAGGCTCCGAGCGCCGGTGCCAATGCCGTGCAGGCCGCTGCCGCACCGGCCGATGGCAGCCAGCGCTTTGCCGCATTCCAGTGCCCGCCGCGCTGAATGCTTCACCATACGGCCAAGCCTGAATTCGTAAAGATGCGGTGAAGGCCCCGGGAGTTATAGAATAGCGCCCCCTTTTGCCTGAGCCTTGGCGCTAACCTCGATGCTCTTCAAGAATGTCTCGATCGCCGGCCTGGCACACGTTGATGCGCCGCATACGCTGACGACCAAGGAAATCAACGAGCGGCTGCAGCCGACGCTCGATCGCCTTGGTATCCGCACCGACGTGCTCGGCGATATCGCCGGCATCCATGCCCGCCGCCTGTGGGACAACGGCGTGCTGGCCTCCGACGCCGCCACCATGGCCGGCCGCAAGGCGCTGGAAGACGCAGGCATCAATGCGACGCAGGTCGGCCTGCTGGTCAACACCTCGGTCAGCCGCGACTACCTGGAGCCGTCCACCGCGTCGATCGTCTCCGGCAACCTCGGCGTCAGCGACGAGTGCATGACCTTCGACGTCGCCAATGCCTGCCTGGCCTTCATCAACGGCATGGATATCGCGGCGCGCATGATCGAGCGCGGCGATATCGACTACGCGCTGGTGGTGGACGGCGAGACCGCCAACCTGGTGTACGAGAAGACCCTGGAGCGGATGACCGCGCCGGACGTCACCGCCGACGACTTCCGCAACGAACTGGCGGCGCTGACCACCGGTTCGGGTGCCGCTGCCATGGTCATGGCGCGCTCGGAGCTGGTGCCGGACGCCCCGCGCTACAAGGGCGGCGTGACCCGCTCGGCCACCGAGTGGAACCAGCTGTGCCTGGGCAACCTGGACCGCATGGTCACCGACACCCGCCTGCTGCTGATCGAAGGCATCAAGCTGGCGCAGAAGACCTTCACTGCCGCCAAGATCGCACTCGGCTGGGCCGTGGAAGAGCTGGACCAGTTCGTGATCCACCAGGTCAGCCAGCCGCACACCGCTGCGTTCATCAAGAACTTCGGCATCGACCCGAAGAAGGTCATGACCATCTTCGGCGAGCACGGCAACATCGGCCCGGCCTCGGTGCCGATCGTGCTGAGCAAGCTCAAGCAGCTGGGCAAGCTGAAGAAGGGCGATCGCATCGCGCTTCTGGGCATCGGCTCGGGCCTGAACTGCTCGATGGCTGAAGTGGTCTGGTAAAAAAGTCACCGCTGACCTGCTGCGCGATTGCCTCGCCAATCGCTCGCGACGGACAGCGATGATCTTCCAAGTGTCCAAGGGCCGGTTCTACCGGCCCTTTCTACAGGTGCGATCCGATGTCCCAGCTTCCCGGTTACCCCGCCCACCCGCAGCGCTTCGAGGTCCGCCCCGGCCTGTCGATGAACTATCTCGACGAAGGCCCGCGCGACGGCGAGGTGGTGGTGATGGTGCACGGCAACCCGTCGTGGAGCTATTACTGGCGCACGCTGGTGGCCGGCCTGTCGGACACGTACCGCTGCATCGTGCCGGACCACATCGGCATGGGCCTGTCGGACAAGCCCGATGACAGCCGCTACGAGTACACGCTGCAGTCGCGCGTGGACGATCTCGACGCGCTGCTGAAGCACCTGGGCATCACCGGTCCGGTGACCCTGGCCGTGCATGACTGGGGCGGCATGATCGGTTTCGGCTGGGCGCTGTCGCACCACGACCAGGTGAAGCGCCTGGTGGTGCTCAACACCGCTGCGTTCCCGATGCCGGCGGCGAAGAAGATGCCGTGGCAGATCGCGCTGGGCCGCCACTGGAAGATCGGCGAGTGGATCATCCGCACATTCAACGCCTTCTCGTCCGGTGCCTCGTGGCTGGGCGTGGAGCGGAAGATGCCGGCCGACGTGCGCCGCGCGTACGTGTCGCCGTACAACAGCTACGCCAACCGCATCAGCACCATCCGCTTCATGCAGGACATTCCGCTGTCGCCGGCCGACAAGGCCTGGTCGCTGCTGGAGCGTGCCGGCAAGGCGCTGCCGTCGTTCGCCGACCGCCCGGCCTTCCTCGGCTGGGGCCTGCGCGACTTCGTGTTCGACCATCACTTCCTGAAGGGCTTCCAGGCCGCGCTGCCGCAGGCCCAGGTGCATGCCTTCGAGGACGCCGGGCATTACGTGCTGGAAGACAGGCACGAAGTGCTAGTGCCGGAAATCCGCGCGTTCCTGGACAAGAACCCGATCTGAGAGGTGTGCCGACCAACGGTCGGCACCCACCGGAAGAGGAAATGGGTAGGTGCCGACCGTTGGTCGGCACACCCGAAGGGTTCATGAGGTTGCCGGCCAGCGGCCGGCACTATCACTACGCCGCGATCGGCGCCTGCGGTGACGGGCTGTTGCCGTTGTCGTCCGGGTGGTCGTCGTCGTTGCCCGCTTCGTCGCGCCAGCGCCAGTCGGCCAGGGTCAACGGATCCAGGCCATAGGCGATGCGCGCCTTGTCGCACTGCGGGCTGGCCTTGCCGTACTCCCACGATGCATCCACTTCGCGGCACACGCTGGGCCGGTTGGGGTGGATGGTGCAGCGTGAATACACGCCGATCTGCGCATCCAGCGCCACGCAGCGCACCGGCTTGGAGTGGGTGCCGCGCATGCACAGGCGATGCGGATCGAGCACCTCGGTCAGCTGGTGGGGGACGCCGCCGGGCGTGACCTCGTCCGATTCCATCCAGTGGAAGGCCACGCGGTATTGAGTGCAGCAGGCGCCGCAGGTCATGCAGGGATGTTGCATGGGCAAGCCGCCTCGGGCGGCAGTCGGAATCAGGAACGAGGGTGCGGATTTTCCACGAAGTGGGCCGCCGCGCAAGAAATTCCGTAAGCGGCGACAATGAACGGATGAACCGACCCTGCAATATTGCGGCCCGTTTGCCTGAACTGGCGCGTGAACGGCCCGACCAGATCGCCATCCGCTGCCCGGGCCGCCGTGGTGCCGGCAACGGCATGGCCGCCTACGACGTGACCCTGGATTACCGCCAGCTGGACGCCCGCAGCGACGCCATGGCGGCTGGCCTGGCCGGCTACGGGATCGGCCGCGGGGTGCGCACGGTGGTGATGGTGCGGCCGTCGCCGGAGTTCTTCCTGTTGATGTTTGCCCTGTTCAAACTGGGCGCGGTGCCGGTGCTGGTCGACCCGGGCATCGACAAGCGCGCGCTGAAGCAGTGCCTGGACGAGGCGCAGCCGGAAGCCTTCATCGGCATTCCGCTGGCCCATGTGGCGCGGCTGGTGCTGCGCTGGGCACCGTCGGCAACCCGTCTGGTCACCGTCGGTCGGCGCCTGGGCTGGGGCGGAACCACTCTGGCCGCGCTGGAACGCGCTGGCGCCAACGGGGGGCCGATGCTGGCCGCTACCGATGGCGAGGACATGGCCGCGATCCTGTTCACCAGCGGCTCGACCGGCGTGCCCAAGGGCGTGGTTTACCGCCACCGCCACTTTGTCGGCCAGATCCAGCTGCTGGGCAGCGCCTTCGGCATGGAAGCGGGCGGCGTGGACCTGCCGACCTTCCCGCCGTTTGCCTTGTTCGACCCGGCGCTGGGCCTGACCTCGGTGATTCCGGACATGGACCCGACCCGGCCGGCGCAGGCCGACCCTGCGCGGCTGCATGACGCGATCCAGCGCTTCGGGGTGACCCAGCTGTTCGGCTCGCCGGCGCTGATGCGGGTGTTGGCCCGCCACGGCCGGCCCCTGCCAACGGTGACCCGGGTGACCTCGGCCGGTGCGCCGGTGCCGCCGGATGTGGTCGCTACCATCCGCAGTCTGCTGCCCGCCGATGCGCAGTTCTGGACCCCGTATGGCGCCACCGAATGCTTGCCGGTGGCGGTGGTGGAGGGCCGCGAGCTGGAGCGCACCCGTGCTGCTACCGAGGCCGGCGCCGGTACCTGCGTGGGCAGCGTGGTCGAGCCGAACGAGGTGCGCATCATCGCCATCGATGACGCACCGCTGCCGGACTGGTCGCAGGCGCGTGTGCTGTTCACCGGCGAGGTGGGCGAGATCACCGTGGCCGGACCGACCGCCACCGACAGCTACTTCAACCGCCCGCAGGCCACCGCGGCGGCGAAGATCAGCGAGACCTTGGCTGATGGCAGCGTGCGCGTCGTGCATCGCATGGGCGACGTCGGCTACTTCGATGCGCAGGGTCGTCTGTGGTTCTGCGGGCGCAAGACCCATCGGGTGGAAACCGCGCATGGGCCGCTGTACACCGAGCAGGTCGAGCCGGTGTTCAATACCGTGCCCGGGGTTGCGCGCACGGCGCTGGTCGGTGTTGGTCCGGCCGGTGCGCAGGTGCCGGTGCTGTGCGTGGAGCTGCAACGTGGTCAGTCAGACAGCCCGGCGCTGCAGGAAGCGCTGCGTGCGCACGCAGCAGCCCGCGCGCCAGAAGCCGGCCTGCAGCACTTCCTGGTGCATCCGGCGTTCCCCGTTGATATCCGTCACAACGCCAAGATCGGCCGCGAGAAGCTCGCCGTCTGGGCCAGCACCGAACTGGAGAAGCGCGCATGAAGATCCTGGTCACCGGTGGTGGTGGTTTCCTTGGCCAGGCGCTGTGCCGCGGTCTGGTCGAACGTGGCCACCAGGTGCTGGCGTTCAACCGCAGCCACTACCCGGAACTGCAGGCCATGGGCGTGGGCCAGATCCGCGGCGATCTGGCCGATGCGCAGGCGGTGCTGCACGCGGTGGCCGGCGTCGATGCGGTATTCCACAACGGTGCGAAGGCCGGCGCCTGGGGCAGCTATGACAGCTACCACCAGGCCAACGTGGTCGGCACCGACAACGTCATCGCGGCCTGTCGTGCACATGACATCAGCCGCTTGGTCTACACCTCCACGCCCAGCGTGACCCACCGCGCCACCCATCCGGTGGAAGGCCTTGGTGCCGACGACGTGCCATACGGCGAGGACTTCCAGGCGCCGTATGCGGCGACCAAGGCGATCGCCGAACAGCGCGTGCTGGCCGCCAACGATGCAACGCTGGCCACGGTGGCGCTGCGCCCGCGCCTGATCTGGGGCCCGGGCGACCAGCAGCTGGTGCCCCGCCTGGCCGAACGCGCACGGCAGGGGCGCCTGCGCCTGGTCGGCGATGGCAACAACAAGGTCGATACCACCTACATCGACAACGCCGCGCTCGCGCATTTCCTCGCCTTGGATGCACTGGCACCGGGTGCGGCCTGTGCGGGCAGGGCGTACTTCATTTCCAACGGCGAGCCGCTGCCGATGCGCGAGCTGGTCAACAAGCTGCTGGCCGCTGTGGGTGCGCCGACGGTGGACAAGGCGATCAGCTTCAAGACCGCTTATCGCATTGGTGCGGTCTGCGAACGGCTGTGGCCGCTGCTGCGCCTGCGCGGCGAGCCGCCGTTGACCCGCTTCCTGGCCGAGCAGCTGTGCACGCCGCACTGGTACAGCATGGAGCCGGCACGCCGGGACTTCGGTTACGTGCCGCAGGTCAGCATTGAAGAAGGGCTGCGCAGGCTGAAGGCTTCATCTGCCGCATAGATCGCCGTCACTGGCTGCACACCGCCAGATCGGGAGTATGGACCCACGCCATCCAACGGCCCGGACATCTGCGAGGAGCGCCATGCTGCATTACGCCGTCATCTTTTTCGTCATCGCCATCATCGCCGCCGTGCTCGGCTTCTCCGGCATCGCCGGTGCTGCCAGCAACATTGCCTGGATCCTGTTCGTTGTGTTCCTGGTACTGGCAGTGATTTCGATGTTCCGCAAGCGCGGCTAGAAGACCGCAGGGTAGTGCCGGCCGCTGGCCGGCACTGCTCTTTCCGGTGGGTGCCGACCGTTGGTCGGCACGCCATCGTCTGGTAGGTGCCCACCTTGGTCGGCACGCCATTTGTAGAGTCGAGCCCTGCTCGACTGCTCTTCATGAGTCGAACATGGCTCGACTCTACAGAGACACAGAGCGCCCCTACACAGCGCTGTGCAATCCGCGATCGGCTGCATGGCGCTCCAGCGCCAGTTCGATCAGGCGGGTAATCAACGTCGTGTAATCCACACCGCTGGCGCCCCACAGCTTCGGGTACATGCTGATGCGGGTGAAGCCCGGCAGCGTGTTGACCTCGTTGATGACGATCTCACCGTCTGCGGTGAGGAACACATCCACGCGCGCCATGCCTGCGCACTCCAGCGCCTGGTAGGCCTGCAGCGCGATCTGCTGGATACGCGCCTGCGTATCGGCATCGATATCCGCTGGCACCACCACCTCGGCGCCATCCTCGTTGATGTACTTGGTGTCGTAGGCGTAGAACTCGTCGTGCACCACCACCTCGCCGCACAGGCTGGCCTGCGGAAGCGTGTTGCCCAGCACCGCGCACTCGATCTCGCGACCGACCACCGCCGATTCGACCAGCACCTTGTGGTCGTAGCGCAGCGCCAGTTCCAGTGCCCCGGCGAAACCCGCCGCGTCCTTCACCTTGCTCACGCCCACCGACGAACCCTGGTTGGCCGGCTTCACGAACAACGGCAGGCCGAGCTGCGCAATCACCGCATCGACATCGACTGCCGCCGCCTGATGGCGACGGATGCACAGCCACGGTGCAACCTTCAGCCCGGCGTCGCGCAGCAGACGCTTGGTCACGTCCTTGTCCATCGCCACCGCCGAGCCCAGCACCGGCGAACCGACGAAGGGCAGGTTGGCCATGCGCAGCAGGCCCTGCAACGCACCGTCCTCGCCCAGCGGCCCATGCACGATCGGCAGCACCACATCGATCTGTCCCAGCGCACTGGCTGCATCGGACGGCTGCAGTTGTGACTGCTCGGCACCCGGGCGTACCGCCAGCGACGTGCCGGACCGATGCAGCGCGATGCGCGACGGATCATCGGCATTGATCAGGAAGGTATCCGGCTGGCTCAGATGCCACTGGCCCTGCTTGTCGATGCCGACCAGCACCGGCTCGAAGCGCTCGCGATTAAGCGCATCGAGGATGTTCTTCGCCGACTGCAGTGAAACTTCGTGCTCGGAAGACTTGCCACCGAAGATGATGCCGACCCGGGTCCGTGCCATGGTGTTGCGATGTCCTGTGCGTTGCGTGGCCGTACAGCATGAACCTTCCATTGCCGCACAGGTGAGGCACAGATGAACCGCCTGGCAGCCGGCTCGAGTAGCGGCCAACCTTGGTTGGCACCCCCGGAAATCCAGCGCCGACCAAGGTCGACATCTACCAACGCGAGATGCCATCAGCATTGGGGTCAGAGCCCGTTGCGCAGCAACGGGATCCGACCCCGGATAGTCCGACAGATCGCAGGAACCTGTCGAAGGCGGGGTGGGTCCGGTTGCGGGAGTGTCCGCGGCATGGGCCCGAGGCATGCCTCGGGCGGGTTGGGCAGGACGCCCAACCCCGGTCTTGCCGTGTGCGCAGGACAGCGCACATGAGCAAGCCGCGGCCAAGCCCCCAGGGACGGGTTTACGGCGTCCCCCGTAACCGGACCCACCCCGCCATCCCACGGAATGCACGCTGTTGCTTCGGCTGTTGCTGTTGCTGTTGCCGTTGCCTCTGCGGGTGCCGGGCGGCAGCCCGGCCCAAGCCCCCCACCCACGCAGGTAGAATGCGCACATGGCTCTCTCCCTGCTCAAGTCCCTCAAGCCGGTCGCTGGCCGCGCCCTGCAGATCGCCCTGAACCGCGCGCTGGCGCTGGATCCGGATACCCGCCATGCACTGGCCAGCCTCGACGGCCGGCACATCGACCTGACCCTGGAAGCGCCCTCGCTGGCGATGCGCATCAGCGTCGATGGCGACCAGCTGCGGGTTGGCCCGGTGGACGCACAGGAAGCCGACCTGGCCGTGCGCAGCAGCCTGGCCGGCGTGCTGGCGCAGCTGCCGCTGCTGGCCAACGCACGGCGCGGCGACAACAACGGCAAGGGTCGCGTGCGCGTGGCCGGTGATGCCGAACTGGCGCGTCGCCTGCAGCAGCTGGCCAAGGGCTTCGACCCGGACTGGCAGCAGCCCTTCGTCAGCGTGTTCGGCGAGGTGCTGGGCGTGCAGGTGGCCAACACCCTGCGCGGTGCCCTTCAGCACGCGCGCCAGGGCGCGATCGACCTGGCCCACAGCGCCGCCGAATTCATCACCGAGGAATCGCGCGACGTGGTGCCGCGCGCCGAGCTCGATGCCTTCCACGATGACGTGGACGTGTTGCGCGATGACGTCGAGCGACTGGGTGCACGCGTACAGCGCCTGCGGGGTGCCGCATGAAGGCCGTGCTGCGCGCCAGCCGCATCGGCCGGGTGATCCTGCGTTACCGCCTTGACGACCTGTTGCAGGGCACCCCCGCCGAGCGCTGGCTGCGCCTGGCCAAGCCGTTCGTGCCGCGCGCCTCGGCCGACATCGCCGCACAGTCGCGCGGTGCGCGCCTGCGCCTGGCGCTGCAGGATCTGGGCCCGATCTTCGTCAAGTTCGGCCAGATCCTGTCCACCCGCCGCGACCTGGTGCCGCCGGATGTGGCCAATGAACTGACCCTGCTGCAGGACCGGGTCAAGCCGTTCGATGGCGAGACCGCGCGCCGCATCGTCGAGGAAGCGCTGGGCCTGCCGGTCAGCGAAGCCTTCGCCAGCTTCGACACCGAACCGCTGGCCTCGGCGTCGATCGCACAGGTGCACGCGGCCACGCTGGCCGATGGCCGCCAGGTGGTGGTCAAGGTGCTGCGCCCGGGCATCGAGAAGCAGATCGACGCCGATATCGCGTTGCTCAATTCGCTGGCTGCCCTGGTCGAGCGCACCCATCCGCGCGCCGACAAGATTCGCCCGCGCGAAGTGGTGGCCGAGGTCGAGAACACCCTGGCCGCCGAACTGGACCTGCAGCGCGAAGGCGCCAATGCCAGCGTGTTGCGCCGCTTCTGGGAAAACAGCGACGACCTATACGTGCCGGAAGTGATCTGGAGCCACACCGCCGAGCGCGCCCTGACCCTGGAGCGTGTGTGGGGCATCCCCTCCGATGACATCGCTGCACTGGACAAGGCCGGCATCGACCGCAAGGCGCTGGCCGCCAAGGGCGTGCGGGTGTTCTACACCCAGGTGTTCCGCGACAACTTCTTCCATGCCGATGCGCACGCCGGCAACATCTGGGTCGACACCGATCCGGCGCGCCGCGCCAACCCGCGCTTCATCGCGCTGGACTTCGGCATCATGGGCCAGCTCTCGCAGGAAGATCAGTACTACCTGGCCGAGAACTTCATGGCCATCTTCAACCGGGATTACCGCCGCATCGCCGAACTGCACGTGCAGGCGCGCTGGATGCCCGACAACGTGCGCATCGACGATCTCGAAGCCGCCGTGCGCTCGGTGTGCGAGCCGTACTTCACCCGGCCGCTGTCGCAGATCTCGCTGGCCGAAGTGCTGATGAAGCTGTTCCGCGTGGCCCAGCGTTACCAGCTGACCCTGCAGCCGCAGCTGATCCTGCTGCAGAAGACTCTGCTGAACATCGAAGGTGTCGGCCGCCAGCTTGACCCGCAGATCGACATCTGGGCGGTGGCCAAGCCGGTGCTGGCGAAGATCCTGCGCGAACGCTACAGCCCGCGCAGGGTGGTACGCGAGATCGGCAAGCGGCTGCCGGAAATCATGACCCATGCGCCGGACATGCCGCGCCTGGTACATGCCTGGCTGACCCAGCAGGTGGAAGGCCGGCATGAGCTGGCGATGCGTTCGCGCGACCTGGCCGCACTGGATGCCAGCGTGCAGCGCCTGCAGAAGCATGCGGTCGGCGCGATCACCGGTGTCGGCCTGCTGGCCATCGCCGCACTGATGTATGTGCTGCAGCCGCCAGGCTGGTACTGGGGCGACGTGCCGGCGTGGAGCTGGCTGTCCGGTGCGGTCGGCGTAGTGGCGCTGCTGCGTGCTTGGTGGAAGTAGGCCCCATGCTGCAGGCACTCAAGGACGAACTGGTCCGCTTCGGCGCGGACAACGACGCACGCGAAAGCGAGCGCGGCCGGCGCATGCTCAACATCACGCCCGACACCGGCGAATTCCTGTCGGTGCTGGTACGTTTCGGCACTGCGCGCCGGGTACTGGAAATCGGCACCTCCAATGGCTATTCCACGCTGTGGCTGGCCGAAGCGGCAGCCGCCATCGACGGCCACGTGACCACGCTGGAGTACGCCGAGGACAAGGTGGCGATGGCGCGTGACACCTTCGCGCGCAGTGGCCTGGCCGATCGCATCACGCTGGTCCATGGCGATGCCGGGCTCTGGCTGGCGCAGGCTGCCGATGCCTGCATCGACCTGCTGTTCCTCGATTCGGACCGCGGGCAGTACGCCGGCTGGTGGCCGCAGCTGCGCCGCGTGCTGCGTCCCGGTGGCCTGCTGGTGGTGGACAACGCCACTTCGCATGCAGGACAGATGGAGCCGCTGCGTGCGCTGCTGGACGCTGACGAAGACTTCAGCACCAGCCTGGTGCCGGTGGGCAATGGCGAGTTGCTGGCCGTGCGCAACGCCTGACTGCCGCGTTGGCCGCGCCTGATCCGGTAGTGCCGGCCGCTGGCCGGCAACCGCAGCAATCCGACTGCCCGGAGGCCGCCGCCCAGCGGCCGGCTCTACCCCATTCAATGCCCAGCCCCGATAATCCCGCAGTGAGCACCGAACCCGATACCCTCGCCGCGGTCGAGACCGACACCGCGCCCCTGCAGCTGCTGCACCTGGACGAGCGCCTGGCCGTGGTCAACAAGCCTGCCGGGCTGATGGTCCACGACAGCAAGCTGGCCCGCGGCGAAGACGATTTCCTGGCCGACCGCCTTCGCGAGCAGCTGGGTCGCCCGATCTTCCTCGTGCATCGCCTGGACCGGGCCACCAGTGGCTGCCTGCTGCTGGCTTTCGACCGTGACACCGCCAGCCTGCTGGGCAAGGCGCTGATGGGCGGCGAAGTGCTGAAGGACTACCTGACGGTCTGCCGTGGCTGGCCGGCCGAGTTGTCCTGGCGGGTCGACCACGACCTGGACGGTGGCCCGGGCAAGCCGGTGAAGAAGCCGGCAGTGACCGACTTCCAGCGCCTGGCCACCGGCGAGCTGTCAGTGCCGATTGGTGAGTTCACCAGTTCGCGCTATGCGTTGCTGCGCTGCCAGCCGCAGACTGGGCGTTTCCGGCAGATCCGCCGGCACCTCAAGCACCTGTCGCACCACATGATCGGCGACACCAGCCACGGTGATGGCCGGCACAACCGCATCTTCCGCATGCAGGGCGTACACCGCATGCTGCTGCACGCCGAGCGCCTGCGCTTCCCGCACCCGGACGGTGGCACGGTGGACGTGCGTGCGCCGCTGGACGGTGGGTTCCAGAAGGCGCTGGACCTGTTCGGTTGGCAGGTGGACTGAAGGTGGCGCCGGACCATGTCCGGCGGCTTCTGCGATGCAACGACCGCGCTTTGCGCTCGCCGGGCATGGCCCGGCGCTACCGCCTCATTTCTTTTCCGGCTCGTTGACGATCGCTTCCAGGTCCTTCTGCAGGTCCGCGAACAGCGGCTGCATGCGGGCCTGGATCGCCACCATCACGTTCTGCATCAGCGCCGGGGTCTTGTCCAGCAGGCTCTGGCCGGCGGCGCTCTCGTAGAACTCGGCCATCGCCAGCACGTCTTCCTTGCTGAACGTCTTCTTGTACAGGTCCACGTACATCGGGCGCAGCTGCTGCCACGACAGGGCCTGGCGCAGGGTCTGGCTGGTCCGCGCCTGGATCCGCTTCAGCTGCTCCTGCTGCTGGGCGTTGAGCTGGCGCTGCGCGGCCACCTGCTGGAACTGCTGCTGCTGCATCGCCTCGATCTGCGGCAGCATGGTGTCGATCATGCTCTGCGCGCGCGAGGCTGACAGCAGGCGGTTGATGTCGCCATCGGTCGGCGGGGCGGCCAGCGCGGGGGTGCTGGCCACGGCCAGTGCCAGCAGCAGCGCCAGGCGGCGCAGCAGGGACGGCAGGGCGGGTGCGGTGCGGGTCATGCGGGGCTTCCTGCAGTACATGGGACGGCCAGCATACCGGCAGCCAAGGCGAAGGCGGCGTGTTCGGTACCTGATCGGCGGCATACGGTGCGCAATGACGTACTCCATCGCGTGGCTGCCGCTACAATGCGCGGATGGGCAGTGGACCGGTCACCATCAGCGCGCAGCTTGAAATCCCCGACGGCGAGATCGTCGAGCGGTTCGTGCGTGCCAGTGGTGCCGGTGGCCAGAACGTCAACAAGGTCTCCACCGCGGTGGAACTGCGTTTCGATGTGGCCGGCTCGCCCTCGTTGCCCGAACCGTTGCGCGAACGCCTGCTGGCGCGGCGCGACCGGCGCATGACCGGCGAAGGCGTGCTGGTCATCGACGCGCAACGATTCCGTACCCAGGATCGCAATCGCGAGGATGCGCGCGATCGGCTGGCGGCCTTCATCCAGGCCGGGCTGCACGTGCCCAAGCCACGCAAGGCCACCAAGCCGACCCTCGGGTCGAAACTGCGTCGTCTGGACGCCAAACGCGGGCGCGCGCAGGTCAAGCGCGGGCGCTCATCACGTGACTGGGAGTGATTGCTTGAACAACCCGACGCCGTTGCTGCCGGCCATTCCGCCGAACATGCCGCAGGTCAAACCCAACCGCTTCCTGCGCTGGCTGGCGCGCTGCACGCTGCGCATGGGCGGCTGGAAAGTGACCGGCACCCTGCCGGACATCCCGAAGCTGGTCTTCATCATCGCCCCGCATTCGTCCAACTGGGACGGCCTGTGGGGCATGGCGGCCAAGATCGCGCTGGGCATGAAAGTGAAGGTGCTGGGCAAGGCCTCGCTGTTCTGGTGGCCACTGGGCCCCCTGCTGCACAAGCTGGGCGTGATCCCGCTGGACCGCAGTTCGCCGCAGGGCACGGTGGGTCAGGCCGTGGACCTGCTGCGCAACAACGAGAAGATGTGGTTCGCCATCACCCCGGAAGGCACGCGCAAGGCGGTGAAGGACTGGAAGGCCGGTTTCCTGAAGATCGCGCGGATGGCTGACGTGCCGGTTCTGGCCGCGTATTTCCATTATCCGGAAAAGATCATCGGCATCGGCCCGGTGTTCCATCCCAGCGGTGACGACGCGGCCGACATGGCGGCGATCCGCGAGTTCTACCGGCCCTGGATCGGCAAGACCCGCGGCACGGTCTGAGCCGGCCGCGCGCCGCTGCCTAGACGCCACGTCCGGCACATGCCGGGCGTGCGCGACAGGAGTAGGGTGGACGGCTGGTGTCCCATACCGTCTGCCCAAGGAGCGTTTTACATGTCGCGTACCGTAGTCCTGGCCGCCGCCATCAGCCTGGCGCTGGCGGCCTGTTCCGGCAAGGAGTCCACCCCCGTGTCCGATGCCCAGAAAGCCCCTGCCCAGCAGCCGGCCGAAGCCTCCACCAACCCGCTGCTGAGCGCCAGCACGCTGCCGTTCCAGGCGCCGCAGTTCGACAAGATCAAGGACAGCGACTACCTGCCGGCCTTCGAAGAAGGCATGCGCCAGCACCTGGCCGATGTCCGCAAGATCGCTGACAACCCTGAGCCGGCCACCTTCGACAACACGCTGGTGGCGATGGAGCGCAGCGGCGAGACCCTGAACCGCGTGTCGCGCATCTTCTTCGGCCTGGTCCAGGCCGACGGCACCGAAGCGCGCCAGAAGATCCAGGAAGACATCGCACCGAAGCTGGCCGCGCACCAGGACGAGATCAACCTCGACCCGAAGCTGTTCGCGCGCGTGAAGTCGCTGTACGACCAGCGTGACACGCTG
The DNA here is from genome assembly GCF_000020665.1 of Stenotrophomonas maltophilia R551-3. NCBI lineage: Bacteria > Pseudomonadati > Pseudomonadota > Gammaproteobacteria > Lysobacterales > Lysobacteraceae > Stenotrophomonas > Stenotrophomonas maltophilia. The sequence goes on from NC_011071.1 coordinate 222,087, forward strand.
GAGCTGGACCCGGTGCAGAAGCGCCTGGTCGAGCATTACTACGACGGCCTGGTGCGCGCCGGCGCGCAGCTGTCCGACGCCGACAAGGCGAGCCTGCGCAAGCTCAACGTGGAAGAGACCACCCTCTCCACCCAGTTCCACACCCGCCTGGTGGCCGCTACCGCCGCTGCCGCCGTGGTCGTCGACGATAAGGCCAAGCTGGCCGGCCTGGACGACAATGCGATCAACAACGCTGCGTCTGCCGCCAAGGATCGCAAGCTGGATGGCAAGTTCCTGCTGCCGCTGCAGAACACCACCCAGCAGCCGGTGCTCGGTTCGCTGACCGACCGTGACCAGCGCGCCGCTGTGCTGAAGGCTTCGGAAACCCGCGCCGAGCGTGGCGATGCCAACGACACCCGGCAGACCGTGCAGCGCCTGGCCCAGCTGCGTGCGCAGAAGGCCAAGCTGCTCGGCTTCGACACCTTCGCCGACTACCAGCTGGGCGACCAGATGGCCAAGACCCCGGCCGCTGCGCTCAAGCTGCTGACCGACACCGTGCCGGCCGCCACTGTCAAGGCGCGTGCCGAAGCCGGCGAGATCCAGAAGGTGATCGACGCGCAGAAGGGTGGTTTCCAGGTCGCCGCTTCGGACTGGGACTTCTACGCCGAGCAGGTGCGCAAGGCCAAGTACGATCTGGACGAGTCGCAGATCAAGCCGTACTTCGAACTGGACAACGTGCTGCAGAACGGCGTCTTCTACGCCGCTACCCAGCTGTACGGCATCACCTTCAAGCCGCGTACCGACATTCCGACCTACAACCCGGACATGAAGGTGTACGAAGTGTTCGACAAGGATGGCACCTCGCTGGCCCTGTTCTACACCGACTACTTCAAGCGTGACACCAAGTCCGGCGGCGCGTGGATGGATGTGTTCGTCGAACAGGACGGTCTGACCGGTGCCAAGCCGGTGGTCTACAACGTCTGCAACTTCACCAAGCCGGCCGACGGCCAGCCTGCGCTGATCAGCTTCGACGACGTCACCACGATGTTCCATGAGTTCGGCCATGCGCTGCACGGCATGTTCTCGAACGTGAAGTACCCGTCGATCGCCGGTACCGCCACCTCGCGCGATTTCGTCGAGTTCCCCTCGCAGTTCAACGAGCACTGGGCGCTGGATCCGAAGGTGTTCGCCAACTACGCCAAGCACTACAAGACCGGCGAGGCGATGCCGCAGGAACTGGTCGACAAGATCCTCAAGGCACGCAGCTTCAACCAGGGCTACGCGACCACCGAGTACCTGTCGGCCGCACTGCTCGACCTGGCTTGGCACACGCAGAAGGCTGACGCCCCGCTGCAGGATGTTGGCGCTTTTGAGGCCAGCGCGCTGAAGAAGTTCAAGGTCGACCTGCCGCAGGTGCCGCCGCGTTACCGCACCACCTACTTCGACCACATCTGGGGTGGCGGCTACTCGGCCGGTTACTACGCCTACTTCTGGGCCGAGGTGCTGGACCATGACGCCTACCAGTGGTTCACCGAACACGGTGGCCTGACCGCGGCCAACGGCCAGGAGTTCCGCGACAAGATCCTCTCGCGCGGCAACAGCGTGGAACTGTCGACCCTGTACCGCGATTTCCGCGGCAAGGACCCGTCGGTGGAGCCACTGCTGAAGTTCCGCGGGCTGAAATAACAAAACGAAAACGGCGGGGCAAACCCCGCCGTTTTTTATTATGTAGCGTCGAGCTTGCTCGACTTTCTTCTGTAGAGCCGAGCCCATGCTCGGCTGATGTTTCCTGGAAAGGCAGCCGAGCATGGGCTCGGCTCTACAAAAAACAGCGTTACGTCCCCACATGTACCCGGTTCGCCTGCTCGGCCAGGCCCAGGTGGTCCAGCGCGATATCCAGCGCCAGCACATAGCTCTGCGCACCGTAACCAGCGGCGATGCCCAGGCGCTGGCCGACACCCGCCGGCAGGCACGGCTCGGCCACCGCGCCGTCGTCATGCACTTCCACGTAGGCGTTGTGCAGGTACGGCAGCAGCCGCTGCAGGCGCAGGCTGTTGGCACACGCACCCGGATCCAGCAGCGTCACTTCGCCGCGACTGTGGTCGGCCACGCGCAGCGCGTCCAGCAGCTCCTGTTCCGAACCGCAGGCACGGATCGCGACGCTGGTACCGGCGTCGATCGCGCGATGCACCAGTGACTTGAGTACCGGTGCCGGCAACGGCATTGCCGTGCGGATCAGCGCACCGGCCGCTTCCGGGCCACGGATGATGAAGATCGACATGGCTCAGCCCTCCTGTGCCAGGCGGCGGCTGACAATGGCCAGCGACAACGGGTAACCGGCCTGCTGGCTGCGCTGGTCGACCACCACGGCGGCGGGGCCGTGCTGCAGGCGCAGGCGCGCCTCCAGGCCGGGTTCGGTGGGGGCCTGCAGCTCGATGTACTGCGCCGGCAGCCGTTCCAGCGCCGCCTGCAGCGCGCCACCTTCGGCCTGCCATTGCGCCTCGTCGGCGGCGCCGACATCCAGCAGTACCCAGTCGGCCGAGCGCGCCTGCGGCTGGCACAGGCACTGGCGCACTTCGGACAGGCTGGCGCAGTCGCTGCACAGCACGCGATGGCCGCTCAGTTGCGCCGGCAGCTGCGGACGCGGCGCCGACGAAGATGCGTGGCGGATCACCAGGAGGGTCATACAACACCTTGCGGAATGCGCCCTGTGGCGCGGTGGGCACACGATGCGCGTGGTGGCCGTAAAGGTGCGATGCCCGCTGCCGGGGCGCAGCGTAAAACCTGCGTAACCCGTGCATCGGTAGCGCCGGGCCATGCCCGGTGGCGTGTTGGAACGGCCACGCTGCGCGCTCGCCGGGCATGGCCCGGCGCTACCGGGAACCTCCTGCGCCCGGATGTGGTCTGATAGCGCTACCACTTGCTCGGAGCCTGTCATGGATGCTGTTGCCCGCCCCCCGTTTTCCGAACGCGCGCTGGTCTGGCTGAAGAAGGAGGCGCTGCCGTTGCTGGTGATGCTTGGCCTGCTCGCCGCCGCCCGCGATACCCTCGCCAACCACTACGTGGTGCCCAGCGGCTCGATGCAGCCGACCCTGCAGCCCGGCGACCGGGTGGTGGTGGACATGCGCGCCTATGGCCTGCGCCTGCCGTTTACCGGCAAGGAACTGATGGCGACCGGCACCCCGCAGCGCGGCGAAGTGGCGGTATTCGACTCGCCGGCCGACGGCACCCGCCTGATCAAGCGCGTGGCTGCAGTGGCCGGTGATCATGTGCAGCTGCGCGAAGGCCATCTGAGCATCAACGGCCAGCCGCTGCAGATCGCCGACCTGCAGGACGTGGAAGCCTTCGGCGACCGCCATGCCAGCCTCGACCTGGACATGGGCGGCGGCCCGGACATCGCTGACCTGGTGGTGCCGGACGGCAAGGTACTGGTGCTGGGTGACCACCGTGGCAACAGCTTCGATGGCCGCTTCTTCGGCTTCGTCGACGCCGACAAGGTCTATGGGCGCGCCGTGGCGGTGTACTACCGCCGGGGTGCCGGCTTCGAATGGCAGCGTCTGTAAGCTGAATTGATACTTTTAATGTATCAATCCTGACCTATCAGGTTATGGATCGACTGGATGGACGGGCCTAGTCTGGGGCCCGTTCCCTCCCACGCCCGGCCGCCCCACCGGCCCATCGATCCCATGACTGGCGAAACCGTGGTGGCCGTCGAAGGCCGCCCCTCCACCGTCGATTCCATCGCCGAGACCCGCATCCAGCAGGGCACACCGGCCTTCCGCCGCACCGCGCTCGCGTTGTTCCTGGCCGGTTTCTCCACCTTCGGCCTGCTCTACACGGTGCAGCCGCTGCTGCCGGAGTTCAGCCGTCATTTCGGCGTGTCCGCCGCCGGCAGCGCGATGTCGCTGTCGTTGACCACCGGCACGCTGGCAGTGGCGATGCTGCTGGCCGGCCTGCTCTCCGATGCGGTCGGCCGCCGCCCGATGATGATCGTCGCGCTGCTGGCCTCGGCCACGCTGTCGCTGTGCACGGCACTGGTGGATGACTGGACCACGCTGCTGGTACTGCGCACCCTGCTCGGCCTGGCGTTGAGCGGCGTGCCGGCAGTGGCGATGACCTACCTGGTCGAGGAAATGGACAGCCGCGCGCTGGGCCTGGCGATGGGCCTGTACATCGGCGGCAATGCCATTGGTGGCATGAGCGGGCGCCTGCTGGCCGGCATCATCGCCGACCACTGGGGCTGGCGCTGGGGCATCGGCGTCGTCTCAATCATCGCCATCGCCAGTACCGTCCTGCTCTGGCTGCAGCTGCCGCCGTCGCGCCACTTCCACCCGCGCCGCGATGGCCTGCGCCAATTGCCGTCGCGCTGGCGCACGCTGTTCGCCGACCCGGGCCTGCCGTGGCTGTTCGCTACCTCGTTCGTGCTGATGGGCGTGTTCGTCACCCTCTACAACTATCTCGGCTATCACCTGCTGGCGCCGCCGTACCACCTCAGCCAGACCGTGGTCGGGCTGATCTTCAGCGTGTACCTGGTGGGTACCTTCAGTTCGGCGTGGATGGGCCAGCAGGCCACGCGCTACGGTCGCGGCCGCATCCTGTCGATCTCGTTCGCGTTGATCGGTGCCGGCATCGTGCTGCTGGCGATGCCGTGGCTGAGCGCGATGGCACTCGGTATCGCGCTGGTCACGTTTGGGTTCTTCGGCGGCCATTCGGTGGCCAGCAGCTGGGTCGGCAGCCGCGCAGGTGCAATGCGCGCGGAAGCCTCGGCGCTGTATCTGTTTGCCTACTATCTGGGTTCCAGCGTGCTCGGTGCTGTCGGCGGCCTGGCCTATGCGGCGTGGGACTGGCTGGGCGTGTGCGTGTTCGCTGCCGTGTTGACCCTGATCGGCGGAGGTATTGTGTGGGCGCTGCAGCAGCGCGCCCAGCAGCCGCTGACGGCGTGATCCTGCTCTGGTAGATGCCGACCTTGGTCGGCGCTGTGGCCGTGGGCCAACCAAGGTTGGCCACTACCGGGTGGGTTGCACCCTCACCCCTCCGCGAACGCCTCGCGCAGCAGCCCAGCAAAATTGCGGATCAGCGGTGTCACCCCTTCGCGGTGCCATGCCAGCTGCACTTCCGAATGCGCACCGGCATCGGCCAGTGCCACGAAGCGCGCGCCTTCCACGCGGATGTGGTCGCACGACGACGGCAGGATCGCTGCGCCCAGGCCTGCGGCGGCCAGACTGATCAGCGTCGACGCCTCACCGGCCTCCTGCACGATGCGCGGGGTGAAGCCCGCCGCCGCACACAACGCGATCATGTGGTCATGGATGCCCGCACCGGCACTGCGGCGGAATGCCACGAACGGCTCCTGGGCGAAGTCGCGCAGCGACAGCGTGCCCTGTTTCGACAGTCTGCGCAGGGCAGGGTGATCGGCATGCACGATCAACGCCAGCGGATCGACGAACAGGCTGTGCGCCACCAGTTCCGGCGGCAACGCGCGCTTGCGGATGATGCCCACGTCCAGGCTGCCATCGAGCAGCGCATCGATCTGCTGCAGGGTGTTCATCTCGCTCAGCTGCAGCCGCACCTGCGGATAACGCTGGCGGTACTGCAGGATTGAACGCGGAATCTGCGGTGACAGTGGCGTGGCGCGGGTCAACCCGATGCGCAGCTCACCCTGCTCGCCGCGCTGCGCACGCTGCACTTCGTCCACCGCAGACTCGACCTGCAGCACGATGGCGCGTGCACGTTCCTGCAGCAGCTCACCTGCGGCAGTGAGCTGCACACGGCGATGACTGCGCACGAACAGCCGCGCACCGATCAGATCTTCCAGCTGGCGGATCTGCTGGCTGAGCGGCGGCTGCGACATGCCCAACCGCTCCGCCGCCTGTCCGAAGTGCAGGGTATCGGCAACGGCGAGGAAGTAGCGCAGGTGGCGCAGTTCGATGGACATGCGGCCAGTTTATTCATCGCCAGCCAGAAATGGGGTCAGAGCCCGTTGCGCAGCAACGGGATCCGACCCCGACAGATTGCGGGGATCTGTCAGAGGCGGGGCGGTGTGGGTGGGCAGGACCGTTGGCGCCATGGATGGCGCCATCGAGCTCCCATGGACGGGTTTACAGCGTGTCCTGCCCACCCACACCGCCCCGCCATCTACGGAATGCCCGCTTTTGACGTTGCCGTTGCCGTTGATTCGGCAGGTGCAGGGCGCAGCCCTGCCGAACACCCCTCATCGTTCCGAATGCCCGCTCTGGTCATAATCGCGCGGACTGAACAACTCCGGCTGGATCAGCTCGATGAAAGCCCGCGCCTGCGCCGACAACGCCTTGCCACGCCGCACGATCACCCCGTAGCTGCGCTCGGGGAACCAGCGCTTCATCGACCGCGCCGCCAACCGCTCGCGGTCAGCCTCGTTCAGGCACAGCGCCGGCACGATGGAAATGCCCATGCCCATCGCCACGTACTGCTTGATCACCTCCCAGCCGCCCACCTCCAGCGCCACGGTGTAGGCGATGCGGTGGCGCTGGAACACCTGGTCGACCAGCCGGTAGGTGATCTGCCGCTTCGGCGGCAGCACCAGCGGATAGCGTGCGATGTCGGCCAGCTCCAGCTCGCCGCCACTGGCCAGCGGATGGTCGTGCGGGGCGATCAGTACCTGCTCGAAGCGGTAGGCGGGGGCATAGCTGAGGTCGGCAGGCACATCAGTCATCGAACCGATCGCCAGGTCAGCGGCGTCCTCGCGCAGCAGGTCGGTGCCGTCGGCGCTGATTGCGTTGTGCAGGGTCAGCCGCACATCCGGATGATGCAGGCGGAAGCGTTCGACGATCTTCGGCAGCAGGTACAGGATGGTCGAGCTGTTGGCGGCGATGTTCAGTTCGCCGGCGTCCAGGCCGCGCACCTTGTCGCGGAACCGCGCCTCCAGCCCGTCCAGGTTCTCCACCAGTGGCTGCGCCATTTCGTACAGCAGCTGACCCTCGCGGCTGGGCACCAGGCGGCGCCCGCTGCGCTCGAACAACGGCACCCCCAGCTCACGCTCCAGGGCCTGCAACTGCAGGCTGATGGCCGGCTGGCTGACGAAAAGTGCCTCAGCTGCCCGTGAGACCGAGCCCAGGCGCACGGTCTGGCAGAACGCGCGCAACGGCTTCAGCCGGTCGGATTTGTAGGAAAAACGCGGACTTGGCGGGGGGCGTGTGGTCATCGCGTCACAAGTATTAGCACAATTTATGTATAACATTGCAAAAACTGTTTTGCCAAATACTTCGCTCCAGCGGCACCGTGGAGGCGTTCCCCCACCGCTGGAGTCGCCCCATGCCCGCTGTCGCTTCCGCTGTTCCCACCCCCGCCGCCAAGGCCACTCCCGGTATCGCCCTGGCGACCCGCGTGGCCGGCCAGGACACCCTGCTGCCGGCGCCGCTGCTGGCCCTGCTGGTGTCGCTGCACCGCGCGGTGGAACCGGGCCGGCAGGCACGGCTGCAGGCGCGCCGCGTGCGCCAGGCGTTCTTCGACCAGGGCGGCCTGCCGGACTTCCGCGAAGACACCACCGCGATCCGCAGCGGCGACTGGCGTGTTGCCCCGCTGCCGGCCGCGCTGCAGGACCGCCGCGTCGAGATCACCGGCCCGACCGACCCGAAGATGGTCATCAACGCGCTGAACTCCGGCGCCAAGGTGTTCATGGCCGACTTCGAGGATTCGACCTCGCCGACCTGGCGCAACCTGCTGGCCGGGCAGCAGTCGCTGGCCGCCGCGGTGCGTGGCGATCTCGAGTACACCGCACCGGCATCCAACGGGAAGGCCGGCAAGCACTACACCTTGCGCCCGTTCGACGAACAGGCGGTGCTGATCGTACGCCCGCGCGGCTGGCACCTGGACGAGAAGCACGTGCGCATCGATGGCCAGTTCATCGCTGGTGGCCTGTTCGACGCGGCGGTGTTCGCCTTCCACAACGCCCGCACCCTGCAGGCCAAGGATCGCGGCCCGTACTTCTACCTGCCCAAGCTGCAGAGCATGGAAGAGGCGGCGCTGTGGGAGACCGCGCTGTCGCACATCGAAGGCATGCTCGGCCTGCCGCACGGCCAGATCAAGGTGACCGTGCTGATCGAAACGCTGCCGGCGGTGTTCGAGATGGACGAGATCCTGCACGCGCTGCGTGACCGCATCGTCGGCCTGAACTGCGGGCGCTGGGACTACATTTTTTCGTACCTGAAGACCTTCCGCCGCCATGCCGACCGCGTGCTGCCCGAACGCGGCCAGGTGACCATGACCCAGCCGTTCCTGAAGGCGTATTCGGAGCTGTTGATCCAGACCTGCCATCGCCGCGGTGCGCATGCGATGGGCGGCATGGCTGCGCAGATTCCCATCAACAACGATGCCGCTGCCAACGAGCAGGCGATGGCCCGCGTGCGTGCTGACAAGCTGCGCGAGGTCACTGCCGGCCACGACGGTACCTGGGTGGCGCACCCGGCGCTGATTCCGGTGGCGATGGCGATCTTCGACGAACACATGCCCGGTGCAAACCAGCACAGCGTGCTGCGCCAGGATGTGCGCGTCGGCCGCGACGAACTGATCGCGCGGCCGCCGGGCACCATCACCCGTGCCGGCTTTGAGGGCAACGTGGAAGTCTGTGTGCGCTACCTGGCGGCGTGGCTGGATGGCAACGGCTGCGTGCCGATCCATCACCTGATGGAGGACGCGGCCACCGCCGAGATCAGCCGCAGCCAGCTGTGGCAGTGGCTGCATACGCCGGGCCAGCAGCTGGACGATGGCACTGCGATCGATCTGGCGCTGCTGGATTCCACCCTGTCGCAGCTGCCGGCACGGCTGGGCGATACCGCCGCGCTGCCCGGTGGCACACACATCGGCGAGGCCATCGCGCTGCTCGGCGAACTGAGCCGCAGCGACGAACTGACCGATTTCCTGACCCTGCCGGCCTACGCGCGCATCGACTGACCGACCGCCCGCAATTCTGCCGTTTCCCTCCCCGCTGCACGCACGAACCGAACTGGAGAAAGACATGAGCAAGCTGCCCACTGCCGAACAGATCCAGCACGACTGGGACACCAACCCGCGTTGGGAAGGCATCCAGCGCAACTACAGCGCTGCCGACGTGGTGCGCCTGCGCGGCACCGTCCACATCGAGCACTCGCTGGCCCGCCTGGGTGCAGAGAAGCTGTGGGCATCGCTGCACGAGCGCGAGTTCGTCAACGCGCTGGGTGCACTGACCGGCAACCAGGCCATGCAGCAGGTCAAGGCCGGGCTGAAGGCGATCTACCTGTCCGGCTGGCAGGTGGCGGCCGACGCCAACCTGGCCGGGCAGATGTACCCGGACCAGTCGCTGTACCCGGCCGATTCGGTGCCGGCGGTGGTCAAGCGCATCAACAACACCCTGCTGCGCGCCGACCAGCTGCACCACGCCGAAGGCAAGGACGACATCGATTTCCTGCAGCCGATCGTGGCCGATGCCGAAGCCGGCTTCGGCGGCGTGCTCAACGCGTTCGAGCTGATGAAGGCAATGATCGAGGCCGGTGCCGCTGGCGTGCACTTCGAAGACCAGCTGGCGTCGGTGAAGAAGTGCGGCCACATGGGCGGCAAGGTGCTGGTGCCGACCCGCGAGGCGATCGAGAAGCTCAACGCCGCGCGCCTGGCCGCCGACGTGCTGGGCGTGCCGACCCTGCTGGTGGCGCGTACCGATGCCGAAGCCGCGGATCTGCTGACCAGCGACATCGATGGCAACGACAAGCCGTTCGCCACCGGTGAGCGCACCGTGGAAGGCTTCTACAAGACCCGCAATGGCCTGGACCAGGCGATCAGCCGCGGCCTGGCCTATGCGCCCTATGCCGACCTGGTGTGGTGCGAGACCGGCAAGCCGGACCTGGAATTCGCACGCAAGTTCGCCGAGGCGATCCATGCGAAGTTCCCCGGCAAGCTGCTGGCCTATAACTGCTCGCCCAGCTTCAACTGGAAGAAGAACCTGGACGACGCCACCATCGCCAAGTTCCAGAAGGAGCTGGGCAGCTACGGCTACAAGTTCCAGTTCATCACCCTGGCCGGCTTCCATGCGCTGAACTACGGCATGTTCAATCTGGCCCACGGCTATGCACGTCGACAGATGAGCGCGTTCGTGGAACTGCAGGAAGCCGAGTTTGAAGCGGCCGAGCGCGGCTTCACTGCGGTCAAGCATCAGCGTGAGGTTGGCACCGGCTACTTCGATGCGGTGACCCAGGCGATCCAGCAGGGCCAGTCGTCGACCACCGCATTGACCGGTTCGACCGAGGAAGAGCAGTTCCACGGCGGGCGCAGCGAACGCGCGGCGTGATGCGGTAGTGCCGGCCGCTGGCCGGCAACCACGCGATCCTTCGGGCACCACAGGGAAGCCGGCCAGCGGCCGGCTCTACCGAAGCCTCGAAATCCGATCAGGGTGGCCAGGGAAGGGCCAGACAACGCCGGCCGGTCGGGGGACCTGCCGGCGTTGTTGTATCGATCAAACGGTCGCCAATCCTGCCAGCGTCAATCAGGCGCACCCTGGGGCCGGAGAACTTGGCCGAATCCCTGTGAAGATGCCCAGCAGATTGATCCAGCAGGGCTTTTGTGCGGACACTCATGACCAGAACGGGCCATGCTGAATCTTCACATCGGATCGGTTCGCCGGAAGACTCAAAATGAGATAGGGCGCACACTTTAAAGCGGTGCTATGCTCCGCGGCTCACCAGGGGACGCTGGCGGCAGGTGCAGGGAATGACCGGCAGGGGTGCGGCCGAGAACAGTGATGTGACGTCAGGTATCGCCCGGGTGGCGATGGCCGAGATCGTGCATGCACTGTTGTCCGATGCCGAGGTTGCATTGTTCGCCAGATTCGCCCGCGCATGCAAGCTTCATGCCGGACAGTGGCTGTTCCAGCGTGGCCATCGCGGCGAGCGGATGTACGTGATCCTCGAAGGCCGGATCGAACTCGACTTCGGCGAGGACCTGGTGATCAAGACCCTTGGCCAGCATGAGTTCTTCGGAGAGCTCGGCCTGCTGGTCGGCGACCACCCGCGCAGCGCCAGTGCCCGCGCGCTGGTCGACTGTGAAGTGCTGGAGCTGGGGCCTACTGATTTCCATCGCCTGGTCGAATCCGATCCGGGCCTGGTCGCCTACTTCCTGCGCCGCACGATCATGCGCGTGCTGACCAACGAGCAGGCCCTGATCAGCCAGCTGCGCCGGCGCAACCACGATCTGGAAACCGCGCTGGACAACCTGTACATCACCACCCATCAGCTGACCCACACCCGTGAGCTGGTGCGTACCGATGAACTGACCGGGCTGCACAACCGCCGTGGCCTGACCCTGTACCTGCAGGAATGCCGAGCCGAGGCCGAGGGATTGCCGCAGGCGCTGCTGCTGATCGACTGTGACCGCTTCAAGCAGATCAACGACCGCCACGGCCACCAGGCCGGTGACCGCGTACTGCAGAGCATGGGCAACATCCTGCGTTCGATGGCCGGTGAGCAGGATCTGGCCTGCCGCCTGGGTGGCGACGAGTTCTGCCTGATCCTGCGCCGAGGCAACCACGAGATCGTGCAGCACGCCGCCGAGTTCATTCTCAGTGCGGTACACGGCCTGCTCGAGCGCAGCAATGGCACTCCGCATGTCAGCCTGGTCAGCATCGGCGCCAGCCTGCTGCCGACGGAATCGGGCTGGAGCGAGTGGTACGCCAACGCCGACCGCGCGCTGTACCAGGCCAAGCGCGATGGTGGCAACTGCCTGCGCTGGGCGGATGCAGCGGACATACCTTGATCGGGAGAGACCGGCGATGAATGGCGACAACGGAACGTCGACGCCGCACAACCAGCAACTGCGTGCGCTGCTGTTCACCGATCTGTGTGATTCGCTGCTGCTGGTCGAACGCATCGGCGATGTGGCTGCCGCCGAGCTGTTCCAGGAACACGACCGCTTGGTGCTGGCGCTGCAGCAGCGCTGGCACGGCCAGCTGATCGACCGCTCCGACGGATTGTTCATGCTGTTCGAGCGCCCGATTGATGCGCTCGGATTCGCCCTGGATTACCAGCGTGGCCTGCAGCCGCTGGGGCAGGCGCGTGATCTCCGACTGCAGGCGCGGGCCGGGTTGCACGTGGGTGAGGTCATCCTGTGGAACAACAGCTCGGAATCGATCGCGCTTGGAGCCAAGGCTGTGGAGGTGGAGGGCCTGGCCAAGCCGATGGCAGCGCGCCTGATGCAGTTGGCTCCCCCCGGACAACTGCTGATGTCGGCGGCTGCTGAATCGGTGGTGCGCCGTGCAGCGACGGAGCTGGGTGAACTGGGCGGTCGCCTGCAGTGGAGGTCATTCGGTCGCTGGCGCTTTCGCGGTGTGGCGCAACCGATGGAAGTGCTGGGCGTGGCGGTGGCGGGGAAGGGCATGCTTTCCCGGCCGCGTGCCAGCGACAAGGCACGCCCTGATGTTCCGGTCTGGCGGCGTCCGCTGGCGATGGCCGCGCAGGCGGCCCTGATTGTCTCTGTCGGGCTGGGCCTGTGGCTGCTGGCCCGGCCACAGCCGGCGATTGCCTTCGCCGAACGCGACTGGGTGGTGATGGCCGATGCGCGCAACCTGACCGATAACCCGGTCCTGGACGACGCCCTGAACCAGGCGTTGCGCATCGGGCTTGAGCAGTCGCGTTACGTAAACGTGATCAGCGACGTGAAGGCGCGCGACACCATGGCGCGCATGTTGATGCCAGAAAACACCGAGATCGATCGTACCGCCGCTGTCCAGATCGCAATGCGCGATGGCGCGCGCGCGGTACTGGATCCCTCGATCCGTGAGGTACACGGCCAGCTGCGTGTGGCCGTCGATGTCGTCAATCCTGCCACTGGCGAGACCGTCTACTCGGTTTATTCCGATGGCAAAGGCCTGCCTTCCGCGCTGACCTCCAGTGACCAAGTGGTGGTGCAATTGCGATCGCGGTTGGGCGAAGCGATGGCGCAGATCGGCAAGACATCGGCACCGTTGCCGCAGGTGGCAACAGCCAACCTCGACGCACTGCATGCCTACGCACGCGGACAGCTTGCCTATGGCCGCGGACAGACCGAGTCGTCATTGAAATTTTTCCAGATCGCAACGCGCATCGATCCCGACTTCGCCATGGCCTATGTCGGGCAGATGCGATCGATGTTCAGCCAGGGCCAGCTGGAGGACGCGCGCGGTTTGCTGACCAAGGTCAGGACGCTGCGTCATCGGCTGAGCACGCGTGAGGGCCTGTATCTGGATGCATGGCAGGTGGAGCTGGAGTCCGGTTCTGAATCCGCCGCTGGCGAGGCCTGGAAGGTACTGGCCGATCTGTATCCGGATCATCACGGGGCCAGCGTCAACCATGGTCTGGCCGAGTTCGTGCTGGGCCACTACGAAAAGGCGGAGCAGGCCGTTGCCCATGCCAACGTGGAGCAGAACCCGTTGCGCAGCGTGACGCTGGAGCTGCTCGGGCGCATCCAGTTGGCACGGGGAAAGGTCGATGAGGCGGTAGCAACGCTGCATCGTGCCATGCAGCTCGCCGAAGGTCGCCCGAACCGGCAGCTGGTTGCGGCGCTGGCCGTGTCCGGGCGAAATGCAGAGGCCAGTGCAGTGCTGGCGCGGTTGCCGGAGAACGGGCCGGGACGGTGGCTGGAAGGGACTTCACTGGCCATTGATGAGGGGCGATTCGAGGAGGCGTTGGCAGCCTCGGTCGCGTCCGCAGGCCGGTGCAATGGCGGTCCCTTCGCATGTGATCTGCTGGGCACGGTCAATTTGGCTGTTCACGCCGCGGCGGCTCGATGCGTAGCGCCACGCGACTTCGCAACGCAGGCCAGCGCGCTGCTGCGGAATGCGGCACGCCCCGACAACGGTGAACGCGGACAGTATCTGTATTTCGCTGCGGCCAGCTTGTATGCGGCACAGCGCTTGGGCCTGCAATCCTCGATCGGCCGGCAGGTGGCCGAGCTTGACGTATTGGCGGCCGACGCCGTCGACCCACGTGCGCGCCAGTTGGCGGCGGTGGTCAAGGCCAATGCGTTGCATCTGTCCGGTGACAGCGCGCAGGCAATCAAGATGCTGCAGGCGATGGTTGATGGCAGCGAGCTGTTCCAGGTCCACAGCGTGCTGGCAGCGGCCTACGCCGCACAGGGCGCGATACAGGAGCAGCAGTCGCAGCTGGACTGGATGCGTCGGCACCGCGGGCGCGCCTATACCGAATTCGCAGGCTCGTCCGTGTTGCAGGCATTGAATGTAGGCGACAGCCAGCGTGGGCCATCACGCCCGGGATGCGCCCTCTCACCGGACGCATCCTGAGCGATCGGCACCAAGGTCAGGGCGTCGGTGCCTGCGAACCGTCGATGAAGCAATGCGGATGGCTGAACACCGCGCGCTCGGTCAGCTGCTGCACCAGATTGTCGCGTGCAGCGGCCAGATCTTCATTGGAGGCCAGGTCGGCGGACAGCATGCAGCCCTGCGCGGCGGCACCCGCCTCGACACTGATCTGCTGCAGGGCTGTTGCCGGGTCCTGCTTGAATGCTGTGCGGAAGTCTGCGTCGGTGGTGAGCAGATCAAGCAGCGTGGTGGCGTCAGCGAGGGACAGTGGGGATTTGCGGTTGGTCATGAGCGTGGGATCCAAGGAGACAGGGAAGGTCGAACAAGTGGCGCGTGCCTTTGACCGTAGTCATAGCGGCGCGGATCGATGGGTCTTGAACGCGGTACTGGGCCATACTTACCCAGCTCCACCGGCAGCACATTGCCGGAATCCCATTTGCCACAGGAACGTCGATGACCTCTTCGCGGTACCGCCGATGCCACGCGCTGGCTGTTGTTCCCGATGAACAACCATCGTTCTCCCTGAACAGCCTGCTGGCTGGTGGAACCGGTGTGGAGTTCGTGCAGCAGTTGCAGGTGCGTGCTGCCCATCTCGATCAGCCTGTGACGCTCGATGCCGACGCTTGTGCGTTGCTGTTGCAGACCAGCGCGGAGCGCTGGCAGGTCTTGCCGGATGACCTGCAGAACCGCGCCCGAGTCGCATCGCTGCTGGAGGCGGGGTTGCTCATCGCCGAGGAGGGCGCGCCCGAGGCGGCGCGACAGGCCGACCAGCGTGTTCGCGACGGGCACTGGTGGGCCTTGTCAGCCATCCATCATCGCCATTCCCGCTGGGCGGGCGTAGACAGTGCCGGCGATATGGAGAAGCACCGGATGGTGACCGCACAGGACCTGGTGCAGCAGCTCGGCAAGCCACCGACCGAAGCCCCGGAGCGGCAGCCGGGTGCCATCGCTCTGCCGGTCGCGGCACCCGATGCCGTGGCGCAGCTGTTGGCTGCACGTACCACCTGCCGCAACTACGCCGAGGACAAGCCTCTATCGCTGGAGATGCTGGCCGGCATGATGCAGCACGTGCTGATGGCGCAGGCACAGGTGGAAACCGAACCCGGCGTGCGCTTCCTGAAGAAGAACGTACCGTCCGCGGGTAGCCTGCATCCGCTGGAAGCGTACGTGATTGCGCGCAAGGTCGATGGCCTGCAGCCTGGGTTGTATCACTACCATGCCGTGGCTCACGAGCTGGCACGGCAACAGGCGCAGCCCGCCCAGCTGGACGATTTCTGCCTGCGCCTGTTGTCGGGCCAGCACTGGTTCGCTTCGGCCCACGCCATGGTGGTGCTGGTCTGCCGTTTCGGTCGCAACTTCTGGAAGTACCGCAACCACGCCAAGGCCTATCGCGCCGTGAGCCTGGATGTCGGCCATGTGTCGCAGGCACTGTATACAGCGGCCACGGCCAATGGCTTGGGCGGCTTCGTCACCGCGGCGATCAATGAGACGGAGATCGAGTCGCTGCTGGGGTTCGACCCGATGGTCGACGGCGCAATGGCGGTGTGCGGATTCGGTTGGCGTGCGCAGAGCATGACCACGGCGGAGCTGGACCCTGCGGGGCATGTCTGGAAGCGCGAGGCCCGCGATTGAACAAGCCCGGCAGGGCGCTGGAGTACCCAGCGCCCCTTGTCGGGTGCATTACTGGATGATGCGGTGGACGTGACCGGCTTCGAAGGTGAAGACCACGGTCATGGCTGCGCGGTGGCTGGAGAGATAGTTCACCAGGGCATCGCGGGCCTGGCTCAGCTCTTCCTTGCTGGCCAGCTTGCCGGTGCTCAGGCAAGGCGGCACCTGCGCCATTGAGTCGAATGCCAGGCCGATCTGTCGGCAGGCCGGCAGCGGATTCCTGCTGAACTGCGCACGGAACACGTCGTCGCTGCACAGGCGATCGAGCAGGGCAATGGCGGTTTGCGGCTCAAAGCGCGGCGACTCGGTGGTGGTGTGTTCGCTGGAGAACGGGGCACGAGTGAACGGCAGCATCGGATTTACCTCTGAAGTGGATTGAGGGGCGTTCAAGCGGCCTGCGGTACGGCGGAGTGGTGCACGCTTCCCTGCAGATGCCCGGATTCGAACATGAAGGGGACATTGAATGCGGCGCGCTGGGCCAGGAGCGCGGCGATCTGCTGGCGCACCTGTTGGAACTCTTCCTTGCTGGCCAGGACGTTGTGGATGGCGCAGGGGCTTGTGCCGGAGTGTGCCTGCAGCCCATGCCGCGCCATCGCAGCGCCGGCATCGGCTGTGAACTCTGCGCGGAAGGCGTCGTCAGAACACAGCAGGTCGAGCAGCCGACCGGCATTGACAGTGGTCATCGGGGACTTTGCGGACATCGGAAACACTCCATGTGGGTCAATGTCCGCCGATTAAACCACGTGTGACTACCGCGAGCGTGCCGCAGCGCAGCGTCAAGCAAGGCGCGCCGAGCCGGTACAGGCCAGTGGTCCTGCTGGGCATGGCACCGTGGTTCCAGAAACGTTGGAAGAGCGCACCGGAGAGGCCAGCTTGACGTTCCTGCGACACAGTTTCAGGGCGGTGTCCAGGTCGGAGGCGTCGTCGGCGACCTGGCCCATCGAGCACGAATTTGGCCTAGATCCGCGTTCCGAGGGCGTCCTCGCCGTATGCGGTTTTGGCTGGCGCGCCCCGACCATAACCACGACCGAACTGGACCCGGCAGGTGTGATCTGGAATCCCGAGGACCGCGCGGTCTGAACCCGCGCGGCCCCCGCCACATCACGCCGCTTCGAAGTCCACCAGCACCGCACCGTCACCCACCTGGTCGCCGGCCTTGGCGCGGTAACCCTTCACCGTGCCGTCTGCCGGTGCCTGCAGGGTGTGCTCCATCTTCATCGCTTCCAGCACCACCAGCGGCGTGCCGCGCTTGACCTCGGTACCGGCCGCGACCAGTGTCGCGACGATCTTGCCCGGCATCGGTGCCAGCAGGCTGCCAGCGTCGGCCACGGCAGTGTCCGATTCGCCCACCGGATCATGCAGGGTGAAGCGGTGCTGGCCATCGGCGCCGAACAGGTACAGCTGGTCGCCCTCGCGCAGCAGCTGCAACGACCAGCGACGCTCGCCCAGCTGTACCGTCAGGCCCTGCGCATTGGCCGTACCGATTACCTGCACCGGCGCTGCGTCATCGCTTTGCACACGCCAGCCATCGGCCTGCACCCACACCTTCAGCGTGTGCGTGCGTTCGCCCTGCTGCAACGGCAGCGCGCGCGGTGTGGAGGCACCAAGGCGCCAGCCATCCTGCGCCTGCCACGGCGAATGCGGGTCGCGCGCGTCGATGCCGGCGTCTGCGGTGCTGGCAACAGCAGCCACCGCCGCCAGCTGCCACAGTGCGTCGTCGCTGTCGCCTGCCGCGCTCAATGCCGCCTGTTCGCGCTCGATCAGCGCAGTATCCAGCTTCGCGTGCGCAAACGAATCGGTGTTCACCAGCCGGCGCAGGAAGCCGGCATTGGTGGTCACGCCCACCACCTGGCAGTCGGCCAGGGCCTGGCTCATGCGGCGCAGCGCAGCGTCGCGGTCCACGTCCCAGACGATCAGCTTGGCAATCATGGGATCGTAGTACGGGCTGATGCTGTCGCCTTCCTCCACGCCGGTATCCACGCGCACATTCGCCGATGGCATCGGCAGGCGCAGGCGGCGCAGGGTGCCGGTGGAGGGCAGGAAGCCACGGTCGGCGTCCTCGGCGTACAGCCGCGCCTCGATCGCATGGCCATGGATGGCCAGCTGTTCCTGGCGAAGCGGCAGCGGCTGGCCCGAGGCCACGCGCAGCTGCCACTCGACCAGATCGGTGCCGGTGATGTATTCGGTGACCGGGTGCTCGACCTGCAGGCGGGTGTTCATTTCCATGAAATAGAAATCGCCGTCCGGGCCGGCAATGAACTCCACCGTGCCCGCGCCGACGTACCCCACCGCGCGCGCGGCATCGACCGCGGCCTTGCCCATCGCGGCGCGACGTTCGGCGCTCATGCCCGGCGCCGGTGCTTCTTCCAGCACCTTCTGGTGGCGGCGCTGCACCGAGCAGTCGCGCTCGAACAGGTAGACCGCCTCACCGTGGCTGTCGCCGAACACCTGGATCTCGATATGGCGCGGGCGCTCCACGTACTTTTCCACCAGCACGTGGTCGTTGCCGAACGCCGAGGCGGCCTCGCGCTGGCAGCTGGCCAGTGCATCGACGAAGTCCTCGCTGCGCTCGACCTTGCGCATGCCCTTGCCACCGCCACCGGCGCTGGCCTTGATCAGCACCGGGTAGCCGATGCCGTCGGCCTGCGCGCGCAGGAAGTCCGGTGCCTGCTGGTCACCGTGGTAGCCCGGGGTCAGCGGTACACCGGCCTTGGCCATCAGTGCCTTGGCCGCGCTCTTGTCACCCATCGCACGGATCGCACTGGCCGGCGGGCCGATGAAGGTGATGCCGGCGGCGGCGCAGGCATCGGCGAAGTCGGCGTTCTCAGACAGGAAGCCGTAGCCGGGATGGATCGCCTGCGCACCGCTGCGGCGCGCGGCGTCCAGCAGCACGTCGCCGCGCAGGTAGCTTTCGCGCGCGGCGGCCGGGCCGATGTGGATGGCTTCATCGGCCAGGCGCACATGGCGCGCGTTGCGGTCGGCATCGGAATACACCGCCACGGTAGCGATGCCCAGACGTCGGCAGGTAGCGATGACGCGGCAGGCGATTTCGCCGCGGTTGGCGATCAGGACTTTGGTGAACATGGCAACAGACTCGGTCATGGCACGGGTTACATGCGGAACACGCCGAAGCGCGTCTGCTGCGGGGCGGCGTTGAGGCTGGCCGACAGCGCCAGGGCGAGCACGCGGCGGGTGTCGACCGGATCGATCACACCGTCGTCCCACAGGCGCGCGCTGGCGTAGTACGGATGACCCTGCTGCTCGAACTGGTCGCGGATCGGCGCCTTGAACGCATCTTCTTCCGCCGCCGGCCACTGGCCGCCCTTGGCTTCGATGCCATCGCGCTTGACGGTTGCCAGCACACTGGCGGCCTGCTCGCCGCCCATCACGCCGATGCGCGCGTTCGGCCACATCCACAGGAAGTTGGGCGAGTACGCGCGGCCGCACATGCCGTAGTTGCCGGCACCGAACGAGCCACCGATCACCACGGTGAACTTGGGCACTTTGGCACAGGCCACGGCCATCACCAGCTTGGCCCCGTCCTTGGCAATGCCACCCTGTTCGTACTTGCGGCCGACCATGAAACCGGTGATGTTCTGCAGGAACACCAGCGGGATGTTGCGTTGGGTGCACAGTTCGATGAAGTGCGCACCCTTCAGTGCCGACTCCGAGAACAGGATGCCGTTGTTGGCGATGATGCCGATCGGGTAACCGTTCAGATGCGCAAAGCCGGTGACCAGCGTGGCGCCGTAGCGTGGCTTGAACTCATCGAAGCGCGAGCCATCGACCAGGCGCGCGATGACCTCGCGCACGTCGTAGGGCTTGCGCGTGTCGGCCGGGATCACCCCGTACAGATCGTGTGCCGGCAACAGTGGTTCCTCGTTGGCCTGCACCGCCATCGCCGGCTCCGGCTTGCGCCAGTTCAACTGCGCGATGATCGCGCGCACCCGTGCCAGCGCCTGCAGGTCGTTGTCGGCCATGTGGTCGGCCACGCCGGAAATGCGCGTGTGCACGTCGGCACCGCCCAGTTCTTCGGCCGTCACCACTTCACCTGTAGCCGCCTTCACCAGCGGCGGGCCGCCGAGGAAGATGGTGCCCTGCTCGCGCACGATCACCGTCTCGTCGCTCATCGCCGGTACGTAGGCACCGCCGGCGGTGCAGCTGCCCATCACGCAGGCGATCTGCGGGATGCCCCGCGCGGACAGATTGGCCTGGTTGTAGAAGATGCGGCCGAAATGATCGCGGTCCGGGAACACCTCATCCTGCAGCGGCAGGAAGGCGCCACCGGAATCGACCAGGTAGATGCACGGCAGATGGTTCTGCTCGGCGATCTCCTGCGCGCGCAGGTGCTTCTTCACCGTCATCGGGTAGTAGGTACCGCCCTTGACCGTGGCATCGTTGGCCACGATCACGCATTCCATGCCGCTCACGCGGCCGATGCCAGCCACCACGCCGGCGGCCGGCACGGCGTCTTCATACATGCCGTGCGCGGCCAGCGGCGCGATCTCCAGGAAGGCGCTGCCCGGATCGAGCAGGGCGTCGATGCGATCACGCACCAGCAGCTTGCCGCGTGCGGTGTGCTTGGCGCGTGCGGCTTCGCTGCCACCCAGCGCGGTGCGGGCGAGGGTGGCGTGCAGGTCATCAACCACGGCCTGCATGGCCGCGCGGTTGCTTTCAAACGTTTCGCTGCCCGGTTGCAGCTGGCTGTTCAGGACGGTCATCGCGGTGGCCTTACAGGGTGCGCTGGAACAGTTCGCGGCCGATCAGCATGCGGCGGATCTCCGAAGTGCCGGCGCCGATTTCATACAGCTTGGCGTCGCGCCACAAGCGGCCGGTCGGATATTCGTTGATGTAGCCGTTGCCGCCCAGGATCTGGATCGCCTGGCCGGTCAGCCAGGTGGCCTTCTCGGCGGCGTACAGAATGGCACCGGCGGCATCCTGGCGGGTGGTGCGGCCCTGGTCGCAGGCACGCGCCACGGCGTACACATAGGCGCGGCAGGCACCCAGCCCCACGTACATGTCGGCGATCTTGGCCTGGATCAGCTGGAAGCTGCCGATCGCTTCACCGAACTGGTGGCGCTCGTGCACGTAGGGCATGACCACGTCCATGGCCGCGGCCATCAGGCCCAGCGGGCCACCGGACAGCACCACGCGCTCGTAGTCCAGGCCGGACATCAGCACGCGCACGCCGCCACCGACCTGGCCCAGCACATTCTCTTCCGGTACTTCGCAATCCTGGAACACCAGCTCGCAGGTGGGCGAGGAACGCATGCCCAGCTTGTCCAGCTTCTGCGCGGTGGAGAAGCCCTTCATGCCCTTCTCGACCAGGAACGCGGTGATGCCCTTGGCGCCGGCGGCCATGTCGGTCTTGGCGTAGACCACCAGCACGTCGGCGTCCGGGCCGTTGGTGATCCACATCTTGTTGCCGTTGAGCACGTAGCGGTCACCGCGCTTGTCCGCGCGCAGCTTCATCGACACCACGTCCGAACCGGCACCCGGTTCGCTCATCGCCAGCGCGCCGACGAGGGCGCCGCTGCACAGGCCGGGCAGGAAGCGCTGCTTCTGTTCTTCGTTGCCGTTCTTGCGCAGCTGGTTCACGCACAGATTGGAGTGCGCACCGTAGGACAGGCCGATGCCGCCGGAGGCGCGCGAGATCTCTTCCATCGCCACCACGTGGGCCAGGTAACCCATGCCGGTGCCGCCGTATTCTTCTTCCACGGTGAGCCCGAGCAGGCCCTGTTCGCCCAGCTTCGGCCACAGTGCCAGCGGGAACTGATTGGTGGCGTCGGCTTCGGCGGCCAGCGGTGCGACCTCGGCGGCGGCAAAATGGGCCACGCTCTGGCGCAGCAGGTCGATGTCTTCGCCAAGGTCGAAGTTCAGGGATGGCACGTGCATTGTGGTGGCTCCACGACGGGATTGCAGGGAATGGACGCACCCGGCGGGGAGCGGGCGGCGGTTTCAGGGACCGCCACCCGCACGGGCGATTGGGCCCCAGC
This sequence comes from Stenotrophomonas maltophilia R551-3, assembly GCF_000020665.1. Lineage (NCBI taxonomy): Bacteria > Pseudomonadati > Pseudomonadota > Gammaproteobacteria > Lysobacterales > Lysobacteraceae > Stenotrophomonas > Stenotrophomonas maltophilia. Next base: position 244,023 of record NC_011071.1, read on the forward strand.
GTAGCGGGGTTCGGGAAAGAAGTGAATACAAATTCAACAATTGAATCTAGAATCAAAACATGGCCTACAAACGCTCCGCACTGATGGAAGAACGCCTGGCCGGGGTCCGCGAACGGATCCTGCTGGCGACCCGTGAACGGGTCGCCGCCGGCGGATGGCGCAACGCCCCGGTGACCGCTGTGGCAACCCAGGCGGGGGTGTCCACCGGCCTGATCTACCGGCACTTCCCGTCCAAGGCCGAGCTGTTCGTGGAGGTGCTCAACGCCGCGGTGGCCCACGAGGTGGCGATCATGGAGCGCATCGCCAGCGGCCCGGAGGTGGCCAGCGAGCGCCTGCGGCTGGCGATCACCGCCTTCGTCCGCCGTGCCCTGGCCGGACCGGGGCTGGCGCACGCCTTCATCGTTGAACCGGTCGATCCGGAGGTGGAAGCCGAGCGCATGCGCGGTCGCCGCGCCTTCGGCGACGTCTTCCTGCGGCTGGTGGAGGAGGGCGTGGCGGCCGGTGAGCTGCCGGCGCAGGACGCGCACGTGGCCGCCGCCTGCCTGGTCGGCGCCTTCACCGAAGCGATGGTCGGCCCCACCGCGCCCAGCCGGGAAGCACACCGCGACGAAGACGCGCTGGTGGACGCGATCTGCAGCTTCTGCCTGCGCGCGATCGGCGCTCGGTAATTCGGTAGAGCCGGCCGCTGGCCGGCTTCTGCACGATCTATCCGGCGGGATGGCGAAGCCGGCCAGCGGCCGGCACTACCGGGTCCGCATGCTGCGCCGCACCAGCAGTGACGCCTGTTGTCGCACGCAAAGCGCGTTCTATACTCGGTCCATCACGCAGTCGCTCAGCCGTGGTCCAACGACTATCAGCCAGGGGTAACGAAGAGTGCGGAATTACGATCTGGAGTTCCTGAAACGCTTCTCAATGGTGATCGCGCTGCTGGCGACCATCACCCTCGGCCTCATCCTCCTTGCCGCCTACATCCACACCCGGATTCCACCCGAGGTGTCGCCCACCGCGGTCAAACGCACCGAACAGCGCATCTCGCCCACCGGCGCGGTCTATGCCGGCAGCACCGGCGCCGCCGCGCAGGCTGCGGCAGCCGCAGCGGCACTGGCCAAGGCTGCGTCGCAGGTGGCGTACGGCGGCACCAAGGACGGCAAGGTGATCTTCGACAACCTGTGCACCGCCTGCCACACCACCGGCGTGGGCATGGCGCCGACGCTGGACCACTCGCACTGGGACAAGCGCATCGCACAGGGCAAGGACACCCTCTACAAGCACGCCATCGAGGGTTACACCGGCCCCGATGGCGGAATCATGCCGCCCAAGGGCGGCAACCCGGCGCTGACCGAGGAGCAGATCCACGCCACCGTGGACTGGATGCTGGGCAACCTGAAATAACCGGTAGTGCCGGCCGCTGGCCGGCAACCACGCATTGCACGAAGGTCATGAGGTTGCCGGCCAGCGGCCGGCACTACCAGGCTTTGCCCACCAAGGCCTGATCGCCCATATACCCCCGCTGCGCAGGCGGGGTTTCGCATTTCAGGGTTAGTCTGTGCGCCTCTTCCATGGAGTCGCCCGTCGATGCGTCGCCGTTCCCTCGTTCTTGCCCTGTCCCTGCTGCTGCCGGCCGGCGCCTTCGCCCAGGCCCAGCCGCAGGTCGCACCGGTCGCGTCACCCGCCGCCGCGCGCAACAGCGCCACCGTGGTGCTGACCGCCGCGCCGGCCGACTGGCGTGCACTGGATGGCCAGCACGTGCGCATCGCTGCGCCACTGATCCTGGCCGGCACCGATGGCCTTGAGCGCTTTGGGCAGCTCACCGTGGCCTTCGATGGCCGCCTCTGGCAGCCGACCGAAGTGGCCGCGCCGGGTACTGCCGGCTACGAGCAGGCGATGGCCGACAACCAGCGCCGTCGCCTGGTGCTGGACGATGGCAGCGATGCCCGTGATCCGGCCAGCGTGGCCTACCTGCCGGCCAACCCGGTACTGCGCACCGGCATGCAGCTGCGCAATGTGGAAGGCGTGGTGAACGTGGATGCACAGGGTCGGCCGCGCCTGCAGGTCGAAGGCGTGCTGAAGCTGCCGGAGCTAAAGCGTCCGGCGGTGCCGACGGTACCGGGCAGCCTGCATGTGGCCGCCTTCAACCTGGAGAATTTCTTCAATGGCGACGGCCAGGGCGGTGGCTTCCCGACCCTGCGCGGTGCGCGCACGCCGGATGAGCACAAGGCGCAGGTGGCCAAGCTGGTGACCACGGTCAACGCGCTGGGCGCCGATGTCGCTGCACTGATGGAGCTGGAGAACGACGGCTACGGCCCGCAGTCGGCCATCGCCGAACTGGTCGATGCGCTCAACCGCGATCGTGGCGGGCAGGGTGACTGGCGCTTCGTCGACGCCGGCAGCGGCCCCGGTGAAAACCCGATCCGGGTCGGCATCATCTACCGCAGCACGCGCCTGCAGCCGGTCGGCAAGCCGGCCACGCTGACCGGAGGCCCGTTCGTCGAGCACAGCCGCGTGCCGTTGGCGCAGGCCTTCCAGGGCAAGCAGGGCGCACCGTTCGTGGTGGTCGCCAACCACTTCAAGTCGAAGGGCTGCCGCGATGCGAGCGGCGCCGACGCCGACCGCAACGACAACCAGGGCTGCTGGAACGCCACCCGCGTGACCTCAGCGCAGCAGCTGCACGCCTGGCTGCAGACCGACCCGACCGGTACCGGTGCCAAGGACGCGGTGCTGCTGGGTGACTTCAATGCCTACGCGATGGAAGACCCGATCCGCACCCTGCATGACCTCGGCTGGCAGGACGCATTCAAGGTCGCCAAGGTCGAGCATCCCTACAGCTACGTCTACAACGGCTATACCGGCCGCCTCGACCACGCCCTGCTGAATCCGGGCATGGCCAAGCGCCTGCGCGGTGCCGCCGAGTGGCACAGCAATGCCGACGAACAGGACGCCAGCGGCTACCAGGGCCGCAACGTGCAGGGCCCGTGGCGCAGCTCCGACCACGATCCGCTGCTGCTGGGTTTCGACAAATAACGCACCGCCGGGGTCGGATCCCATTCCCATGGAATGGGATCCGACCCCGGGAATCGCTCACCCCCAGGCGATCAACCCGATCGCCAGCACCGCCAGTGCAAGACCGGCGCGGTTCCACTTCGTGGTCGCTTCGCCGAAAGCGAACACACCCACCAGCGCGCCCAGTACCACCACGCCGATGTTCATCCCGGCGAACACGGTGGCAGGGCTGTCCGGCATCGACTGGTGTGCATGTACATAGAAGAGAATGTTGCCGCCGTTGAGCAGGCCCAGCAGCGCGCCGGCGCCGAGGTTGCGCCAGGCCAGCCGGCTGCGGCCGCTGGCGTGTCGCCACAGCTGCAGCGCCAGCATCAGCACGAAGGCCACGCTGAAGCTGGCCAGCACCGCCGCCATCGACGGCGTGCCGGACAGCGCCACCTGCTTGAGCAGCACGTCCACCACCGCGAACCCGGCCCAGACGCCCAGCAGCCAGCCCCAGCCACCCGGTGAGGACGCCACCGCCGGTCCGCGTGGGCGCAGGCTGATCGCCACCATCGCCAGCAGGCCCAGGGCGAGACCCGCCAGCTTCCACGGCGTCGCAGTCTGGCCGAAGAACAGGAACGCGGCGGCCAATGACAGCAGCAGCGACAAGCGCTGTGCCACGTCGCTGCGCACGATGCCGGCCACCGCCACCGCGCGGCCCAGCACCAGGAAGATCGACGGCAGCACCACCGCCAGTGCCAGCAATGACAGCCACGGCGCATGTGGCGCGCGCAGTGCATCCAGCGGCGGCTGCAGCACCACGGCGGTGAGCGTTGCGGCCACCAGATAGTTCCAGGTGACCATCTGCGAAACATCCAACTGGCGGCGGCTGGCCAGCTTCAACAACACCGAAACCAGCACACTGCAGATCACGGCCAAGGACAGGTAGAGCATGGGGCGGGCACAGGGCAGGGGCGGGGGACGCTATCATGGTGCCATGCACAAGCCCTCGTTCCCTGTCGCCGCTGGCGAAACTGCATGCCTGGTGCTGGATGGCCCGGTTGGTCCGCTGGAGGTGGTCGTCGACCTGCCCAAGGCCGATGTGCCGGCGCAGCCGATCGTGGCGATCATCTGCCATCCGCTGTCCACCGAAGGCGGCACCCTGCACAACAAGGTGGTCACCATGACCGCCACCACCCTGCGCGAGCAGGGCATCGCCACGGTGCGCTTCAACTTCCGCAGCGTCGGCGGTTCGGCCGGTGAGTTCGACCACGGCGTGGGCGAGCAGGACGACCTGAAGGCGGTAGCCGCCTGGGTGCGCAGCCAGCGTCCGGATGACCGCCTGTGGCTGGCCGGTTTCAGCTTCGGCTCGTTCGTTTCGTTGAAGGCCGCTGCCGAGCTGCAGCCGGAAGCGCTGATCTCGATCGCGCCGCCGGCCGGTCGCTGGGACTTCGATGGCATCGCACCGCCGGCGCGCTGGCTGGTGATCCAGGGTGAGCAGGACGAGATCGTCGACCCGCAGGCCGTCTACCAGTGGCTGGACACGCTGGACTTCCCGCATGAGCTGGTACGCATGCCGGAGACCAGCCACTTCTTCCACCGCAAGCTGATCGATCTGCGCGGCGCGTTGACCCACGGCGTCAAGCACTGGCTGGGCGCGGCGGCATGAGTGCAACCGAGTTGACCCCGTCGCAGCGGTACGCGGAAGGGGTTGCCCGTGGCGATTGGCAGAACGACCCGGCCCAGCACGCAGCGCTGGCCGAGCTGGACCGCATCCACCTGGGCCTGCTGGACAGTGCCGAGGACGGCTGGCTGGATCGCCTGTCCTCGTTCTGGAAGAAGCCCGAGCCGGTCAAGGGCCTGTACTTCTGGGGCGGCGTCGGCCGCGGCAAGACCTTCCTGGTCGACCTGTTCTACGACGGCCTGCCGATCAAGCAGAAGTACCGCACCCACTTCCATCGCTTCATGCGCAGCGTCCATGAGCGCCTGCGCGAGCATCAGGGCCAGAGCGACCCGCTGGCGAAGATCGCCCAGGAATGGCGCAGCAACCTGCGCGTGCTGGTGCTGGACGAATTCTTCGTCACCGACATCGGCGACGCCATGTTGCTGGCGCGGCTGCTGGAGCGGATGTTCGCCGAGGGCGTGACCCTGGTCACCACCTCCAACACGGCGGTGGAAAACCTGTACCTCAACGGCCTGCAGCGTGAGAGTTTCATGCCGGCCATCGGCCTGCTGCAGCGCTTCTGCGTCGAGCTGTACGCCGAGGGCACCGAGGACTACCGCATGCGCGCGCTGACCCGCTCGCCGGTGTACCGAGCACCGCTGACCGCCGACAGCGACGAATGGCTGGCCACGCGCTGGAACGAACTGAGTGGCGGCCAACCTGCCAAGACCGGCAACATCGAGATCGAGGGCCGCAAGATCCCGGTCCGTGGTCGTGGCAAGAGCATTGCCTGGTTCGATTTCGCCGCCCTGTGCGAGGGCCCGCGTGGCCCGTCGGACTACATCGAGATCGCGCACGAGTTCAACACCGTGCTGCTGGGCGGCATCCCTGCGTTCGACCGCCTGAACGAAGATGCCGCGCGCCGCTTCGTCAATCTGATCGACGAGCTGTACGACCGCCATGTCAACCTGGTCTGTACCGCCAGCACTTCGCCGGTCGAGCTGTATTCCGGCACCCGCCTGCAGGGCGCGTTCGAGCGCACCGCCTCGCGCCTGATTGAAATGCAGAGCGCCGAATACCTGGGTACCCCGCACCGGGCGTGAGGGCGCCACCCAGGTAAATGCGTTGCCGGCCAGGGTTCCGGTAGTGCCGGCCGCTGGCCGGCATCCGCCGCGCAGTTATCGGGAGGGTGCCACGGCGTTGTCACGCGGCCGTTCATCCGGCCCGGCCGAGACATGCAGCCCTGAGCCGTTCCCGTGTTCCACCCGCACGCTCTCGCCGCGCTCCAGCAGCCGTAGCGGCTGGCCCTGGTAGCGCACCTCCAGCGCATCGTGGGCCTCTGCCAGTGACTGCACCAGCGGGCATAGCGCCATGGCCTTGGCCTCCAGCTGCTGGCTGCGCGCTTCCATGCGGCGGTCGACTTCGGCATCGAGGCGGTCGGCGCGGCGCTCCATGGCGCCGACGCGGCCGGTGAATACCTGCCACAACACGCTGCGGGTCATCGACCCGGCCATCGTCTCGGCCATCTGGTCGATGTGCGCGTCGAAGCCGTCGCCGAAGGCTTCCTGTTCCCAGTAGCCGCGGCCCAGGCTGGCGTCGATCCAGTCCTGCATCTCGCCGCGCATGGCACGCATCTGGCGGTTGCGGGACTTGCCGGTGATGGCCTCGAAGGCGGCATCCAGTGCGTCGAAGGTGACCCCGGAGACTTCGTGGGCCAGCGCCGTGGCCGCCGGCATCAGCCGGCGGGCGCCGGTCTCCATCTGCCGCAGGCGGGCGGCGTCGGCGGTGCTGACCGTCACCATCCTGCCGTCCAGGCTCAGCTCGCCGTCGTGGAACACCACTTCATGCGGTGCCTGTGGGCCGTGCCGCAGCCAGATGCCGCCGCTGTCCACCAGCACGTCGTAGTCGGTATGGATGCCGCACTGGTCTGAACGCAGTTCCGGTCCTTCGGCGGCCAGTGCCGGGGCAATGAACAGGGCGGGCAGCAGGGCCAGGGCGGGCAGTGACAGGCGCATCGGAACATCCTTCTCCGGAACCGAAGGTCCCCAGCATCCGCTGTCTGGGCGAGGCCGTCACCGGCCGGAAGTCACCCGTCCACCGGATTCCCACCGGCTGCCCACCACCTATCCACAGGGTTGTCCCTAGCCAGTTTCATCACTGTCATGTGAAGCTGTCATCGTTCCGCTGGTGGGGCGCTGATTGCTACCGCCGTGACGCTTTTCGGGCTTGACTGCGCAGCCCGTTCCAGCAGGTTCAAAGCGTCCAAACCAGGCGCCGACGGCCCGATCCTTGCGGCGCAAGGGATTGCCGAATTTCACTACATTTGGCGTTGACGGACCCCCTGACCCCCACTATCTTGTGGCTGACGGCGTTGGGAACCCCAAGCCGCCGGGTCCATGGAATGGATCGCCGGACCCTCCGGTGATGCGCCCTCCACGCCCGAAGCGGCACCGGTCAGCACTACCAGCAGCAGCCACAGGCGCAGGTCTCAATTCCTGCGACGCCGGTCTGCAATGCTGGGGTGTCATGTCCCGGGCCGCGTCATCCGATGCACCGAGCCACCATCCATCACGCCAAGAGGACTCACGCCGTGACCACCGAATCCAGCGCCACCATCGAGAAGGAAAGCGAATTCCTGTTGACGTCGCCGCCGACGGCCAACGCGATGAGTGTGACCAAGCGCAATGGCACGACCGAGCTGGTGGATCTGAACAAGATCGTGCGCGCGGTGCAGCGTTCCTCCGAAGGCCTGCACGCCGTCGATCCGATGCGCGTGGCAACCCGCACCATTTCCGGCCTGTACAACGGCGCCACCACCCGCGAGCTGGACGAACTGTCCATCCGCACCGCCGCCCTGCTGATCGGTGAAGAGCCCGAGTACGGCCGCCTGGCCGCACGCCTGCTGGCCAACTACATCGCCAAGGAAGTCTCGGGCCAGGAAATCTACGCCTTCTCGCAGTCGGTTGGTCGTGGCCACGAAGTGGGCCTGATCAACGACCGCCTGCTGAACTTCGTGCAGACCAACGCACGCAAGCTCAACGATGCGATCGACATGTCGCTGGACCTGAACTTCGATTACTTCGGCCTGCGCACCCTGTACGACCGCTACCTGCTGCGCCATCCGCACACCCGCAAGGTGATCGAGACCCCGCAGCAGTTCTTCCTGCGTATCGCCAGCGCGCTGAGCGAGGACGTGCCGGAGGCCCTGGCGCTGTACAAGCGCATGGGCAACCTGGACTACCTGCCGTCCAGCCCGACCCTGTTCAACTCCGGCACCACCCACGAGCAGCTGTCCTCGTGCTTCCTGCTGGATTCGCCGCAGGATTCGCTGGAGTCGATCTACTCCAAGTACGGCGATATCGCCCAGCTGTCGAAGTTCTCCGGCGGCATCGGCGTCAGCTACACCCGCGTGCGTTCGCGCGGTTCGCTGATCAAGTCCACCAACGGCCATTCCAACGGCATCGTGCCGTGGCTGAAGACCATGGATTCGTCGGTGGCTGCAGTGAACCAGGGCGGCAAGCGCAAGGGCGCGGCCTGCGTGTACCTGGAAACCTGGCACGCCGACGTCGAGGACTTCCTTGAACTGCGTGACAACACCGGCGACGAATCGCGCCGTGCGCACAACCTGAACCTGGCCAACTGGATCCCGGACCTGTTCATGAAGCGCGTCGAGGCCGACCAGGAATGGTCGCTGTTCGATCCGCGCGTGGTGCCGGAGTTCACCGACCTGTTCGGTGAAGCCTTCGAAGCCGCCTACCTGCAGGCCGAGGCACAGGGCAAGGCCAACCGCACCATCTCCGCGCGCAAGCTGTACTCGCGGATGATGCGCACCCTGGCCGAGACCGGCAACGGCTGGATGACCTTCAAGGACAAGTGCAACCGCGCCAGCAACCAGACCCTGCGCGCCGGCAACGTGATCCACCTGTCCAACCTGTGCACCGAAATCCTGGAAGTCACCTCGGCCGAAGAGACCGCGGTGTGCAACCTGGGTTCGATCAACCTGGGCAACCACTTCGACGGCAACGGCGAGTTCGATTTCGACAAGCTGGCCGACACCGTGCGTCTGGCCGTGCGCCAGCTCGACCGCGTGATCGACCTGAACTTCTACCCGATCGAATCGGCGCGCCGTGGCAATCTGCGCTGGCGCCCGGTCGGCCTGGGCTGCATGGGCCTGCAGGACGTGTTCTTCCGCAAGCGCCTGCCGTTCGACGGCGCCGAAGCCCGCGCGCTGTCGAAGAAGATCGCTGAGACCATCTACTTCCACGCGCTGGAAACCTCGGTCGAACTGGCCCAGGAACGCGGCAAGCACCCGTCCTTCGCCGACACCCGTGCGGCCAGCGGCGAGCTGCAGTTCGATGCCTGGAACGTGGTGCCCGAAGACGCCGAGCGTTGGGATAGCCTGCGCGAGCGCATCAAGGAACATGGCCTGCGCAACTCGCTGATGATCGCCATCGCACCGACCGCGACCATCGCCTCGATTGCCGGCTGCTACGAGTGCGTTGAGCCGCAGGTGTCCAACCTGTTCAAGCGCGAAACCCTGTCCGGTGACTTCCTGCAGGTCAACCGCTACCTGGTGAACGAGCTGAAGAAGCTGGGCCACTGGACCCCGGAAATGCGCGACGCGATCAAGCTGGCCGAAGGCTCGATCCAGGGCATCACGCAGATTCCGGAAACGCTGCGCCACGTCTACCGCACCGCGTGGGAACTGCCGATGCGTTCGCTGATCGACATGGCCGCCGACCGTGGCGCCTTCATCGACCAGTCCGCCTCGCTCAACCTGTTCATGGAAAGCCCGAACATCGGCGCGATGTCCTCCATGTACATGTACGCCTGGAAGCAGGGCATCAAGACCACCTACTACCTGCGTTCGCGTCCGGCCACCAAGATCGCCAAGACCACGGTCAGCCACGCCGCAGGCGCGGCCCCGGAGAAGGTGTTCAGCCCGGAAGAGGCCATCGCCTGCTCGCTGGAGAACCCGGAAGCCTGCGAGGCTTGCCAGTAATACACCGCGCCGTGGATCAACGCGCGGTGGGTGCCGACCGTTGGTCGGCACTGCTGCTCCACTACGGAAACATCAAGGTAGCGCCGGGCCACGCCCGGCGTTTTGACCCGAGAAGACAAGGAAACACCCATGGCCGACAAGCCCAAGCAGATGCTGCTCGATCCCGGTTTTGAACTGACCCTGCGCCCCATGCGCTACCCGCAGTTCTATGACATGTACCGGAATGCGATCAAGAACACCTGGACGGTGGAAGAGATCAACTTCCAGATCGACATCAGCGACCTGCACAGCAAGATGTCGCCGGGCGAGCGTCACCTGATCCACCGACTGGTCGCGTTCTTCGCCACCGGCGATTCGATCGTGTCCAACAACCTGGTGCTGAACCTGTACCAGCACTTGAACGCACCCGAGGCGCGCATGTACCTGTCGCGCCAGCTGTACGAGGAAGCGCTGCACGTGCAGTTCTACCTGACCCTGCTCGACAACTACCTGCCGGATCCGGACGAGCGCGTCAAAGCCTTCGCCGCGGTGGAGAACATCGACTCGATCAAGAAGAAGGCCGATTTCTGCTTCAAGTGGATCGACTCGATCCAGAACCTGAAGCGCATCGAGACCCGCGAAGAGCGTCGCCAGTTCCTGCTCAACCAGATCTGCTTCGCTGCGTGCATCGAAGGCCTGTTCTTCTTCGCCGCGTTCGCTTACGTCTACTACTTCCGTTCGCGCGGCCTGCTCAACGGCCTGGCTTCGGGCACCAACTGGGTGTTCCGCGACGAAAGCGCGCACATGGACTTCGCCTTCGAGTGCGTGGACGTGATCCGCGAGGAAGAGCCGGACCTGTTCGACGACAAGATGAAGCAGGATGTCTATGACATGCTGGCCGAAGCGATCGAGTGTGAAGTGCAGTTCGCCGAGGACGTGCTGTCCGGTGGCGTGGCGGGCATCTCCACCCGTGACATGCGCCAGTACCTGCAGCACTGCGCCGACAACCATTTCCATCGCCTGGGCATGGAGCGCAAGTACAACGTGCGCAACCCGCTGAGCTTCATGGAACTGCAGGACGTGCAGGAACTGACCAACTTCTTCGAACGCCGCGCCTCGGCCTACCAGGTGGGCGTGCAGGGCGAAGTCGCCTTCGACATGAACTTCTGATCGAACCAGTCAGGCCTGTCGCAACGAGAAACCCCGGCCAACGCCGGGGTTTTTTGTTGGTAGCGCCGGGCCATGCCCGGCGGAAACCGTCCGGCACGACGGACAACGTCGGCCGCGCTGCGCGCTCGCCGGGCATGGCCCGGCGCTACCGTATGTCTTACCGCCGCCCTTCCACCGCCATCCGCACCGCCAGCCCGGCCAGCACCGTGCCCATCAGCCAGCGTTGCACCACCTGCCAGGTCGGGCGCGCGGCGAGGAAGCCGGCGATGCTGCCCGCGGTCAGCGCGATGATGCCGTTCACGGTCACACTCACCGCGATCTGGGTGGAGCCCAGCACCACCGATTGCAGCAGCACGCTGCCTTCGCTGTCCGGGTGCAGGAACTGCGGCAGCAGCGACAGGTACATCACCGCCACTTTCGGGTTCAACAGATTGGTCAGGAAGCCCATCGTGAACAGCTTGCGCGGGCTGTCCTGCGGAAGCTCGCGTACCGCGAACGGCGAGCGGCCGCCGGGCTTGAGCGCCTGCCAGGCCAGGTACAGCAGGTACAGCGCGCCACCAATGCGCAGCGCGTCGTAGGCGAACGGTACGGTCATCAGCAGGGCGGTGATGCCCAGCGCCGCGCACAGCATGTAGAACACGAAGCCCAGCGCCACCCCGCCCAGTGAGATCAGGCCTGCCACCGGCCCCTGGCAGATCGAACGCGAGATCACGTAGATCATGTTCGGCCCGGGCGTGAGCACCATGGCCAGCGAAACCAGCGCAAAGGCCAGCAGGTCGGAAGTGGCGGGCATGGGCAGTCCTGGCAGTGGGCGTGGCGCAGTGTAACGCCTGCCACAGGCGCGGCCTGCGCAGGCACCGCTGCCGGGTGACCGTTGCACGTGCATTTCGATGGCCATCACGCCGGTCGCTTAGAATCCGCAGCACCCCACACTGAAACACCCCCATGACCCCGATCCACGAGACCGTGCCGCCCACCGAAGTACGCATGGCCGAAATCGTCTTCCCCAACCATACCAACCACCTTGGCACCCTGTTCGGTGGCCAGGCGCTGGCGTGGATGGACAAGGCCGCCTTCCTGGCCGCCGCACGCTATTCGCGCCGCACCGTGGTGACCGCGCGCAGCGACCAGGTCGACTTCAAGCTGCCGATCCGGATCGGCCAGATGGTGGAAACCATTGGCCGCATCGTCGAAGTCGGCCGCAGCTCGATGAAGGTGGAGGTGGAACTGGTCGCCGAAGACCTGCACAGCGGCGAGCGCAAGCTGTGCACCCGCGGCCACTTCGTGATGATCGCGCTGGACGAGGAAGGCCACCCGATCGCGGTGCCGCCGCTGCCGACAGCCTGATCCGCCGGCTGAACCTGCGCTTGCGGGGGCGGCGCCGCGCCCCCATCTGGCAGCCATGACCCCGCCACTGACCGACTTCATCGACCGCGCCCAGCGCCTGTTCGTACTGACCGGCGCCGGCTGCAGCACCGCCTCGGGCATTCCCGATTACCGCGATGCCGACGGCCAGTGGAAACGCACGCCGCCGGTGACTTACCAGGCCTTCATGGGCGAGGCGGCCACCCGCCAGCGCTACTGGGCGCGCAGCCTGCTGGGTTGGCCGCGCTTCGGCCTGGCCCAGCCCAACGGCACCCACCAGGCCCTGGCGGCCCTGGAAAGCCGCGGCACGCTGCAGGTGCTGCTGACCCAGAATGTGGACGGCCTGCACCAGCGTGCCGGCAGCCACAACGTGATCGACCTGCACGGCCGTCTGGATCTGGTGCGCTGCATGGGCTGCGAGCGTCGCAGTGATCGTGAGGACTTCCAGCAGCGCCTGTTGGACGCCAATCCCGGCTGGGACGCGCTGGAGGCCGGCATCGCGCCCGATGGTGATGCCGATCTGGAGACCGATTTCTCTGCGTTCGTGGTGCCCGAGTGCCCGCACTGCGGCAGCGTGCTGAAGCCGGACGTGGTGTTCTTCGGCGAGAACGTGCCGCGTGAACGCGTGGCGGCGGTGCACGATCACCTGCAGCAGGCTGACGCCGTACTCGTAGTGGGTTCGTCGCTGATGGTCTATTCCGGTTTCCGCTTCGTGCAGGCCGCAGCCAAGGCGGGGCTGCCGGTAGCCGCGCTGAACCGTGGCCGCACCCGCGCCGACGACCTGCTGTTGTTCAAGGACGAGCGGGATTGCGCGGAAGCACTGGCTGGGTTCGTCCTCGGGTAGCGCCGGGCCATGCCCGGCGGAAACGGGGTGCCGCGCTGCGCGCCGGCGCTACCCACATCGCGCCCCCACGAAACAGCGATCCATCCAGACGGTTGATTCGCAGGCCGTGCGGCGGTGCAATACGCCCCCCCATCCGCTTCTCCCCCGCCTCGCCGTGACCCAGCTGTTTTCGCCGATCTCGTTCGGCCCCCTGACCCTGTCCAACCGCATCGTCATCGCGCCGATGTGCCAGTACTCCGCCGAAGACGGTCGCGCCAGCGATTGGCACGCCATGCACCTGGGCAACCTGGCGCAGTCCGGTGCCGGCCTGCTGATCCTGGAAGCCACCGCGGTCGAACCGCGCGGCCGCATCAGCTGGGCCGACCTGGGCCTGTGGGACGACGGCACCGAGGCCGCGCTGGCACAGGTGCTGACCAGCGTGCGCCGCTGGTCGCCGATGCCGCTGGGCATCCAGCTGGGCCATGCCGGCCGCAAGGCCTCGGTGAGGCGTCCGTGGGACGGTGGTGGTCAGTTGCCGGCCGACGATGCGCGTGGCTGGGCCACCGTGGCGCCGTCGCCGCTGCCGTTCCATGCCGCCGATCCGGCACCGCAGGAACTGGACGAGGCCGGCATCGCCGAGGTCATCGCCGCCTTCGCCGCCAGTGCGGTTCGCGCCGAGCGCCTGGGCTTCGAGCTGATCGAGCTGCATGCCGCGCACGGTTATCTGCTGCACCAGTTCCTGTCGCCGCTGAGCAACCGCCGCACCGATGGCTACGGTGGCTCGCTGCCGAACCGCCTGCGCCTGCTGGTGGAGGTGTTTGATGCTGTGCGTGCGGCGGTGTCCGACAAGGTCGCGGTGGGCGTGCGTATTTCCGCCAGCGACTGGGTCGATGGTGGATGGGACCTGGTGCAGAGCGAAGCGCTGGCACAGGTGATGGACGCGCGCGGCTGCAACTTCCTGCATGTCTCCAGCGGCGGCCTGGACGAGCGCCAGAAGATCACCGTCGGCCCGGGTTACCAGGTGCCGTTCGCGGCGGCGATCAAGGCCAAGGTGCGCATGCCGGTTATCGCGGTGGGCATGATCACCGAACCGGAGCAGGCCGAGTCGATCCTGCGCCATCGCCACGCCGATGCGGTAGCGCTGGCGCGCGGCATCCTCTACGACCCGCGCTGGCCGTGGCATGCCGCCGCCGCGCTGCGTGACAGTGTGGACGCGGCGCCGCAGTACCTGCGCTGCGAGCCGCGTGATGCGCGCGGCGTGTTCAAGACGCGCTGAGGCTCACACCCGCCAGGCCGGCGCCATGCCGGCCTGCAGGTGCTCGAACAGCGCGCGGATCTTGGCGGTGAAGTCGCGGCGGTCGCTGACGCAGAAATAGACCTCCATCGGCGCCGGGCGCCATTCGCTGTCGGCACCGAACACCGCCTGCAGGCGGCCATCGCGCAGGTAGGGCTCGGCCACGAATGCAGCCAACCGCGTGATGCCGGCACCGGCCACCGCCAGCGTCGCCAGCGCATCGATGTCATCGCAGACCATGCTCGGTGGCAGTGCCGCGTCCACGCGCTGGCCATCCTTCAGCAGTCCCCAGCGCAGCGGCCGGCCGTCGGTGGGAAAGCGGTGCAGCAGCCCGCGATGGCCGCTCAGCTCGGAGGGTTGCTGCGGGGTGCCGTGTGCCTTCAGGTAGGCCGGCGAGGCGCAGAACACGAACGGCACGCGCGCCAGCTGCCGTGCGACGACCCCGTCCTCCAGCTGTGCACCGATGCGGATGCTGGCATCCACCGCTTCCGGGCCGTGCTGCACGGCGCGATCGGTCAGCCGCAGCTCCAGCTGCAGTTGCGGGTAGCGCTGCTGCAGCGAAGGCAGCAACGGCGCAAGCACGTGGCGACCGAACGCGCTGCTGCTGGCGATGCGCAGCGGTCCTGCCGGTTCGATGTCACCGGAGGTGACCATCGCCTGCGCGCGCGCCAGGTCGGCTTCGATGTGGCGCACCTGCGCCAGGTACAACGCGCCGGCCTCGCTGAGGGCCAGCTGGCGCGTACTTCGGTTCAGCAACCGTACGCCCAGATGCGCCTCCAGCCGGTTGATGTTCTGGCCGACTGCGGTGGCGCTGATGCCAAGGATGCGGGCCGCAGCGGCAATGCTGCCGGTCTCTGCGGTGCGGGTGAAGCTGCGGATCAATTGCAACAGGTTCATGACCGACCAGCTTGCCATGGAGAAACCCAAGTATCGCTTGGGACTGAACCAAGCAGGTCGGTTGCATCGGTGACCATCGATCCGCCGGGCCGGGCGCTGCCCTACACTCGGGCGATGCGCCCCGATTCCATCCTGACCCTGTCCTGCCCCGACCGTACCGGTATCGTCTACCGCGTGTCCGGCCTGCTGTTCGACCACGGCTGCAACATCCTCGACGCCCAGCAGTTCGGCGACGAGGAAAGCGGCCGCTTCTTCCTGCGCGTGCATTTCGACCGCGATGCTGGTCTGCCGCTGGAGACCGTGCACGCGGCCATGGCTACGCTCGCCGCCGGCTTCGGCATGGACTGGCAGCTGCACGATGGCCGCCGCCGCGCGCGCCTGCTGGTGCTGGTCAGCAAGCAAGGACACTGCCTCAATGACCTGCTGTTCCGCGCCCACAGCGGCCAGCTGAAGGTCGACATCGCGGCGGTGGCGTCCAACCACGCCGATTTCGCAGCGCTGGCCGCGTCCTACCAGGTGCCGTTCCACCACCTGCCGGTGACCGCCGATACGCGTGCGGTGCAGGAACAGCAGATCATCGACCTGGTCGAACGCGAACGCATCGACCTGGTGGTACTGGCGCGCTACATGCAGATCCTGTCACCCACGTTGTGCCGCGCCCTGGCCGGCCGTGCGATCAACATCCACCACAGCTTCCTGCCCAGCTTCAAGGGCGCGCAGCCGTATCATCAGGCGCACGCACGCGGGGTCAAGATCATCGGTGCCACCGCGCACTACGTCACCGAGGATCTGGACGAAGGTCCGATCATCGAACAGGACGTGGCCCGCGTGGACCACGCGATGGTTCCGCGCGAACTGGTGCGGCTGGGCAGCGATACCGAATCGCTGGTGCTGGCACGCGCCGTGCGCCGCCATGTGGAACACCGCATCCTGCTCAACGGGCACCGTACGGTCGTGTTCCGGTAGTGCCGGCCGCTGGCCGGCAACAGCAGAGATCCCGGGGTTGCCGGCCAGCGGCCGGCACTACCGTTTCGGGTCGGATTACCGGTAGCGCCGGGCCGTGCCCGGCGGTTGTGGGTCAGGCGATCGCGATCCCCGCCTTGCCAAGCGCCTCGCGCACCATCGCGTCGTTGGCGTCGGTTACCGGCTTGGTCAGCTCCCACAGGAATCTCACCCGGAAGCCGGACTTCACCGCGTCCTGCGCGCTCCACAGCACGCAGTAGTCGCGGGCCAGGCCGCACACGTGCACCTCGCGGATGCCACGCTCGTGCAGGCAACCGGCCAGGCCGGTGGCGGGGCGGGTACCGTCGGGCCCGTGGTTCTCGCGGAAGGCACTGTATGAATCCACTTGCTGGCGGGTGCCCTTGCGCAGGATCAAGTCGGCCACGGTCCAGTCCACGCCGGGATGCAGGGCGGCACCGGCGCTGCCCTGCACGCAGTGGTCCGGCCACAGGGTCTGCGGCTGCGCGTGCAGCAGGATGGTCTCGAAGGGCCGTCGGCCGGGGTGCTGGCTGGCGAACGAGGCATGGTCGGCCGGGTGCCAGTCCTGGGTCGCCACCACGGTGCGGTAGCGGCGCTGCGCCAGCAGTTCGGCAATCGGTGCTACCAACGCATCGCCCTGGTCGCAGGCCAGTGTGCCACCGGGCATGAAGTCCGGCTGCAGGTCGATCACCAGCAGGGCGACATCGGCGGGCAGGGCGGTCATGGCAGATCCGGTACAACGAAAGGGGCGACCAGCGTGGCCGCCCCATGCGCACACGTCAATCGCCCTGCGGCGTCTCAGCGTCCTGCCCGTAGTACAGCAGGCCGATCTTGATCCGTTCGCGGCCGTTCTCGCGGCGGTGGCGGTTGGCATCGCGCAGCGAGTACACGCAGCCGCAGTATTCCTGCTGATAGAACTGCTCGCGCTTGCTGATCTCGACCATGCGGCTGGCGCCGCCGCCCTTGCGCCAGTTGTAGTCCCAGTACTGCAGGCCTTCATAGCGGGATGCGGCGCGGATGCCACAGTCGTTGATCTGCGCCATGTTCTTCCAGCGCGAAATGCCCAGCGACGAACTGATGGTGTCGTAGCCATGCTCGTGCGCATACAAGGCGGTGCGCTCGAAACGCATGTCGAAGCACATCGTGCAGCGGATACCACGCTCGGGCTCGTTCTCCATGCCGCGTGCACGGCTGAACCAGTTGTCCGTGTCGTAATCGCAGTCGATGAAGGGAATGTTGTGCTGTTCGGCGAAGCGGATATTCTCCTGCTTGCGCAGCTCGTACTCCTTCACCGGGTGGATGTTGGGGTTGTAGAAGAAGATCGCGTAGTCGATCCCGGAGGCGGTGATCGCCTCCATCACTTCGCCGGAGCAGGGTGCGCAGCACGAGTGCAGCAGCAGGCGCTGGCCGTTTTCGGGCAGGGACAGGGTGGGGCGTTGGAGCTCGGTCATCGTCAGGTACCGCATGGACCGCCGGCAACGGCGGTGGCCATGCATCAGCGCGTGGGTGAACAGGTCTGGCCGGAAACCGTGAACAGGACGCACGCGGCCGCACCGCCTGCACGCGCAGGACAACGACGGCCCCGGCAACCTCCCCGCGGAGATTCCAGGTCGAGTCCGGGGACAGTCGTGTCCCCCGGCCGGGGCCGGTATTCGGGCTGATGGACACGGGCCGCAGCCCACCTACTACCCGCCGCTTCCCAGGCGTGAGCCCAGTGCTGTTGGCAGGATTCGTTTCCATTCACCGCTGCGGGGCAGCTCCGGAATGGGCGCGCGAGGCGCCTTCACCGGATTCCCGTTTAAATCCCTGCCGCCATCAACGCCACGGCAGGGATACCTTCGGCGTGCCCACGGTGGACGCGTCGAGGGCAATGGTCAAGGGCCAATGAAAGCGCAGGGCTGTGGCTCGTTTCTCAGGCTGTGAGAGCGCCTCTTGCGATACTGGGCACCGACAGACGGGAGGTGGCTCGTGGCGGCGAAGTACTGCGATCTGGTCATGAAAGGCGGCATCACCAGCGGCATCGTGTATCCCAATGCGGTACTGGCGCTGGCCCGCGAATATCGTTTCAAGAGCATCGGCGGCACCTCGGCCGGCGCCATCGCCGCGGCGGTGGCGGCCGCGGCGGCGTGCGGTGATCGCCGCCAGCAGGCGGGTGAACACCTGCCCGGCGATGCAGGCTACAGCGGGCTGTCGGCGGTGTCGGCGCAGCTGTCGCGGCGTGGCTTCATCTACAGCCTGTTCCAGCCGGCGAGAGGCGCTCGTGCAGCGTATCGGCTGCTGGTGGTGCTGACCGGCAATGCCCGCCTGCCGCACAAGCTGCTGTGCCTGGCCGTTGCGGTGTTCGAGATTGCACCGCTGGAAGTGCTGGTATCGCTGTCGCTGCTGCTCGGCCTGGGCTGGTGGGGCGGTGGCTGGAGCGGCGTGGCTGCCACGCTGCTGCCATCACTGCTGTGCGCTTACGGTGCCGGCGTGGCCGGTGCCGCGCTGCGGGTGGCCCGGGTGGCGCGGCGCAATCTGCTGGGCCTGTGCAGCGGCCTTGGCCGTGATGCACGCAGACCGGCATTGACCGAATGGTTGCATGAAAGCCTGCAGCAGCTGTCCGGCAAGCCGCTGGATGCACCGCTCACCTTCGCCGACCTGCACGATGCGCCGCGCTATGCCGGCGAGCCGGACAGCCCGCATGCAATCAGCCTGCAGATGATCACCACCTGCGTGTCGCACAACGAGCCACGTACGTTGCCGCTGGGTGGCGCGCAGTTCTGGTTCCTGCGCGAGGAGTTCGAGCAGCTGTTCCCGGCCAGCGTGGTGCAGTGGCTGGTGACGCAGGCCGGCCCGCCGCTGGAGGTGGAGGGGCGCCGGTACTACCACCTGCCGCAGGGGCCGAAGCTGCCGGTGCTGGTGGCCACGCGCATGAGCCTGAGCTTCCCGTTGCTGATCAGCGCGGTGCCGCTGCACGAGCCCTCTCGCCGCGAGCGTCGCTGCGAACCGACCGCACCTGCGGCCGACCAGGAGCACAATGTGGCCGACAGCATGGAAGGGCTGACCAGTGCCGGGCAGACCTGTGGCCCGGTGATCACCGCATTCCGCATCTGCTGGTTCTCCGATGGTGGCATCAGCAGCAACTTCCCGATCCACCTGTTCGATGCCGCGTTGCCGCGCTGGCCGACCTTCGCCATCAATCTGGTCTACCCGCAGCACGCCGAAGACGTGAGCCACGGCAGCAGTGGCCGCCAGGCGCTGGAACACGCGGTGTTCCTGCCCACCGAGAACCGCCACGGTTGGCAGCGTACCTACCAGTCGATCGCCACACCGCTGGCCGCTGCGGAGCTGGGCCGTTTCCTGTTCGCGGTGGTGGCGACCATGCAGAACTGGCGCGACCTGCTGCAGGCGCGCGCGCCGGGTTACCGCGACCGCATCGTGCATGTGAGCCTGCAGGGCGACGAGGGCGGCATGAACCTGGACATGCCGCAGGACGTGCTGACCCGCATCGCCGACAAGGGCAGCCTGGCCGGTGCACGCTTCTGTTCGTTCTCGTTCGAGAACCACTACTGGATCCGCTGGCGCAACCTGGCCTCGGCCTACCAGCGCTACACGCTGGAAGTGGCGCGTACCGATGACCCGGCACAGCAGGTGCTGGCCTACCGCGCAGCGTATGCGATGGTCGCCAGTGGCCAGCCGGCGCCGCCGTCGTACAAGCTGGGCTCGGAAGACAAGCGGCTGGCCTCGCAGCAGCTGTGGGGATTGATGGTCGAGCAGGGGCGCAGCTGGGACGACCTGGGCCCGGACCTCACCGACGGTGCACCGCGCCCGCTGCCGCAGATGAAGGTGACGCCGATCTATTGAGCACTGTCCGGTAGCGCCGGGCCATGCCCGGCGGCTTTTTCCATCGCAGCACTCGCCGGGCATGGCCCGGCGTTACCGTCTATCGCCACGGCGCCACCACCGCATCACCCTGCAATGGCGCATACAACGGCAGCGCCAGTTCCTGCTTCACCCAGCCCGGATTGAGCGCACGCAGTCCTGCCAGATACTCGCGCGCCAGCGCGGTATCGCCCTGTCGCATCGCCAATCGTGCGGCGCGCGCCCAGGTGCGGTCCCAGCCGTGTGCCAGCGACAACGACGTTGCCAGCGCTGCGCGCGCACCTGCCACATCACCCTTCTCCCAACGCTCCTCGGCGTGGATGATCGCTTCGTTCGACAGGCGCATGTCGTACAGCTCGCGCAGCCTCGCCACCGCAAGCGGGTCGGCGTCCACGCGCAGGTCGGTGTCCTGCCAGTCGCCACCGGGCGTACGCACCAGCAGCGCCGCCGACCACTGCCCGCTGCGTTGACCACCCGCTGCCTGACCGGCTTCCAGCGCCGCCAGCAGGCGCACCGCCAATTCACCGTGTGATGCGGCGAAGACGCGTTGCATCGCCGCCAGCACCTCTGGCCCGGCCAGGCCATTGCCCTGCACGCTCAGCATGCCCTCACCCTGCGCACCGGCCCAATCCGCCTGCTGCGCAGTAGCGCCGGTGTACTGCGCATTGCCGCCGCGTGCGCTGACCAGCCCCACCTGGCGCTCGGCAAGCGTGGTGCCATCGAAGTTGCCGTCTTCATCCAACAGCTGCTTCAGCACCTGCGAAGGCGTGCGGCCTTTGGCCAACAGCTCAAGGCCGTTGGAGCCATAGGTCGGGTTGGTCTCGAACTGGCTGGCGACCGCGCCCACCTTCGCCTGTGCCCACGGCACACCCACGCCCCCGACCGCCAGGTTGTGCGTAGCCACCGCCACCCCGCAGTCGCCGACCTCATTGCAGGCCGCAATGGAAAAGGTGGCCCACGCCGGCGCAGCGAAGGCGGTAAGCAGCAGGGCCAGGCAGGAACGCAACGGGGACATGGCCATCTCCAGGGCAGGCATTGCAATGGGATGCAGCCTACGCACGAAAGGTTTAGTAGATCCACGCCATGCGTGGATCTACCGTGTCGACCAAGGTCGACACCCACCAACAGCAGCAGGAAACTGTCGAAGGCGGGGTGGTGTCGGATTGCGGGGTGTCCGCGGCATGGATGCCGCGGCCAAGCCCCCAGGGACGGGTTCACGGCGTCCCCGCAATCCGACATCACCCCGCCATCCCACGGAATGCCAGCTTTTGCCGTTGCTGTTGCCGTTGCTTCGGCCTCTGCAGGTGCAGGGCGCAGCCCTGCCGAACCACCCCTACCTCCCCGGCAACTGCGCGAACGCGCGCTGCATGCAGTCCTCGCGCGGGCACACCCGGCACCCCGGTCCGATCGACACCGAATTACCCGGGCTCTGCACATCCAGCCCCAGTGAATACACCAGCCGCTCGGCGTGCTGCAGATCGCAGCCCAGCGCCACCGCGAACGTCTTGCGCGGCTGGCCATGGCCCACCGGCCCGCTGCTGACCTGCCGCGCCAGCCAGAAATGGCGGCGGCCATCGGGCATGCGCGCGGTCTGCGTCAGGATGCGCCCCGGCTGGTTGAACGCCTCGTAGACGATCCACAGCGGGCACGAGCCACCCACCTGCGAGAAGTGGAAATCGGTGGCGGAGTGGCGCTTGGATACGTTGCCGGCGCGGTCCACCCGGATGAAGAAAAACGGCAGGCCGGGTGCGCTGCGCCGTGCCAGCGTGCTCAGCCGGTGGCAGACCGCTTCGAAGCCGACGCCGAACTGATGCGCCAGCAGTTCGATGTCGTAGCTGCTGGCTTCGGCCGCACGCAGGAAGCGCATGTACGGCATCACCAGCGCGCCGGCGAAATAGTTGGAAAGACCGATCCGTGCCTGCGCGATGCGCGCGTCATCGGTGAAGCCGGCACGCGCCACCACCGCATCGATCTGCGGCAGGTAGCCGTGCAGTGCCAGCTCGGCGGCCATCTGGAATGCCTGCTGGCCAGGCTCCAGATAATCGGGCAGCCACAGCCGCCGCGCACCGGCGTCGTACTGGCGCTTTTCGCGCCCGGCCTGCAGTGCGGCCACCTCCACCAGCACGCCATGGCGGTCGGCCAGCAGCTGGCGCAGCCGTGGTGCCACATGCCCCGGTGACAGCCCCCACTCGGCGAACAGCTGCTCGGCCAACTCATCCAGCTCGGGGATGTGGTTGTGCATGCGGTTGAAGAACTCGCGTACCTGGTCGCCAGCGGGCAAGGTGCTGCCGGCGCCGGGCTCACCCAGCTGGAACTCCAGTGCGGCGGCATGCTCGCGCAGCGCCAGGTGGCGGCGGTGCAGGTCCAGCAGCGCGCGGCTGACCTGCGGCAGGTTGCCGGCCAGCGCGCGCAGCTCCGTGGCGCTGACCTCGGCCAAGCCCAGGTCGCGCAGGGTCTCGCCCAGCGCTTCCTGCAGCGCGGCGGGCTCATCGTCGTCGAACAGGGCGGAAACATCGCCCAACACCTCGCCCAGCTTCTTCTGCACGGCCGGCGTGAGTGGACGCTTGTTGCGCTCGATCTGGTTCAGGTAGCTGGCCGACAGCCCCAGCGCCTGCGCCAGGGCCGCCTGGCTGTAGCCGCGCTGTTCGCGCAGCCGCAGCAGGCGAAGGCCGAGTTGCCGCTGGGTGGCTGAATAATTCACAGAATTAACATGAATCGTCTGGCGTGTTGGCCAGATTAAGCGGATTCAGCCCGGAAATCGAGGTGGCTGCTGTGAATAATGCCAAGCATCTTTCGCACCCCGTGGGATTGTCGTCATGACTGTTGCAGCGCCCCGTATCCGCATGCTGATCGATGGCCAGTTCGTTGAATCGGCTACTTCCCACTGGCAGGACGTGATCAATCCGGCCACCCAGGACGTGCTGGCCAAGGTGCCGTTCGCCACCACCGGCGAAGTGGACGCCGCCGTCGCCGCCGCCAAGGAAGCCTTCAAGACCTGGCGCAAGACCCCGATCGGCACCCGCGCGCGCATCTTCCTGAAGTACCAGCAGCTGATCCGCGAGAACATGAGCGAGCTGGCGCACATCCTCACCGCCGAGCAGGGCAAGACCCTGCCCGACGCCGAAGGCGATGTGTTCCGCGGCCTGGAAGTGGTCGAGCACGCTGCCGCCATCGGCAACCTGCAGCTGGGCGAGCTGGCCAACAACGTGGCCACCGGCGTCGATACCTACTCGATCATGCAGCCGCTGGGCGTGTGCGCCGGCATCACCCCGTTCAACTTCCCGGCGATGATCCCGTTGTGGATGTTCCCGATGGCCATTGCCACCGGCAACACCTTCATCCTCAAGCCGTCCGAGCAGGACCCGATGGTCACCATGCGCCTGGTCGAGCTTGCTCTGGAAGCAGGCATCCCGAAGGGCGTGCTGAACGTCGTCCACGGCGGCGAGGAAGTGGTCAACGCGATCTGCGACCACCCGGACATCAAGGCCGTGTCGTTCGTCGGTTCCACCCGCGTCGGCACCCACGTCTACAACCGCGCCTCGCTGGCCGGCAAGCGCGTGCAGTGCATGATGGGTGCCAAGAACCACGCCGTGGTGCTGCCGGACGCCAACAAGGAACAGACCCTCAACGCGATGGTCGGTGCCGCCTTCGGTGCCGCGGGCCAGCGCTGCATGGCCGCCTCCACGCTGGTGCTGGTCGGTGAAGCACGCAACTGGGTGCAGGACCTGGTCACCAAGGCCAAGACCCTGAAGGTCAGCGCCGGCACCGTGTCCGGCACCGACGTCGGTCCGGTCATTTCCTGCAGCGCCCGCGAGCGCGTGGAAGGCCTGATCGCCTCGGGCGTGGAGCAGGGCGCCAAGCTGGTGCTGGATGGCCGCAAGCCGCAGGTCGATGGCTTCGAGAAGGGCAACTTCGTCGGCCCGACCATCTTTGCCGGTGTCACCACCGACATGCGCATCTACCAGGAAGAAATCTTCGGGCCGGTGCTGGTCATCCTCGAAGCAGAAACGCTGGAAGACGCCATCGCGATGGTCAACAGCAACCCGAATGGCAACGGCACCGCACTGTTCACCCAGTCCGGCGCGGCCGCGCGCAAGTTCCAGGAAGACATCGACGTCGGCCAGGTCGGCATCAACGTGCCGATCCCGGTGCCGGTGCCGCTGTTCTCGTTCACCGGTTCGCGCGCCTCCAAGCTGGGTGACCTGGGCCCGTATGGCAAGCAGGTGGTGCTGTTCTACACCCAGACCAAGACGGTCACCGCGCGCTGGTTCGATGACGAGACGCTGAGCCACGGCGTCAACACCACGATCAGCCTGAAGTAACGGCAGGAGCAGCCATGAGCCACTCGATGACGACGGAACTGGAAGAAGCGCAGCAGGCGTACCGCGAGGCGGCGCGCGACTTCGCACAGGCCGAACTGGCGCCGCACGCCGCGCGATGGGATGCGGAGGGCATCTTTCCGCGCGAGGCGATCGCCAAGGCCGGTGAACTGGGCTTCTGCGGCCTGTACATGGACCCGGAAGTGGGCGGCAGCGGCCTGAGCCGACTGGACGCCGCCGTCGTCATCGAGGAGCTCGCCAACGTCGATCCGTCGACCGCGGCGTACATCAGCATCCACAACATGGCGTCGTGGATGGTGTCCAAGTGGGGCCAGCCGGCGCTGCGCGACGCGTGGGGAACCGATCTGTCCTCGGGCAGCAAGCTGGCCTCGTACTGCCTGACCGAACCGGGTGCAGGTTCCGATGCGGCCTCGTTGAAGACCACCGCCGTGCGCGACGGTGACTTCTATGTGCTGAACGGCTCCAAGGCCTTCATTTCCGGCGCCGGTGCCACCGAACTGCTGGTGGTGATGGCGCGTACCGGTGGTGCCGGTGCCGGTGGTGTCAGCGCGATCGCGGTGCCGGCCGACCTGCCGGGCATCAGCTTCGGCCGCAAGGAAGAGAAGATGGGCTGGAACAGCCAGCCCACCCGCGGCATCACCTTCGAGAACGTCCGCGTGCCGGTCAGCCACCTTCTGGGAGAGGAAGGCGGCGGCTTCAAGCTGGCGATGAAGGGGCTCGATGGCGGCCGCATCAACATCGCCGCCTGCTCGCTGGGCGCTGCGCAGGGGGCGCTGGATGCCGCACGCCGCTACATGGGCGAGCGCCGTCAGTTTGGCAAGACCCTGTCCGAATTCCAGGCGCTGCAGTTCAAGCTGGCCGACATGGCCATCGAACTGGTGGCCGCACGGCAGATGGTGCACACCGCCGCGCGCAAGCTCGATGCCGGCGCCAGCGATGCCAACGTGTGGTGCGCGATGGCCAAGCGCTTCGCCACCGATGCTGGCTTCAACATCTGCAACGAAGCACTGCAGATCCACGGTGGCTACGGCTACATCCGCGAATACCCGATCGAACGCCTGCTGCGCGATTCGCGCGTGCACCAGATCCTGGAAGGCACCAACGAGATCATGCGGGTGATCGTTGCCCGTCACCTGCTCAACACCGAAGAGGAACTGCGATGAAGGATTGGCGTACCCAGGAACACGTGGGCCTGAAGGTCGAGGCCGATGGCCACACCGCGGTCATCACCCTGCACAACCCGCCGGCGCATACCTGGACCGTGCACAGCCTGTCAGCGCTGCGCGACCTGGTGGGCGCGCTCAACGCAGACCGCGAGATCTACGCGCTGGTGATCACCGGCGATGGCGAGAAGTTCTTCTCCGCTGGTGCCGACCTCAACCAGTTCGCCTCGGGCGACAAGGCCGCCGCACGCGAAGCCGCACGCCGCTTCGGCGAAGCCTTCGAAGCGCTGTCCGCGTTCCGTGGCGTGTCCATCGCCGCCATCAACGGCTACGCCATGGGCGGTGGCCTGGAATGTGCGCTGGCCTGCGACCTGCGCATCATCGAAGACCACGCCCAGGTGGCGCTGCCGGAGGCCACCGTCGGCCTGCTGCCGTGCGCCGGTGGCACCCAGAACCTGCCGCGCCTGGTAGGCGAGGGCTGGGCCAAGCGCATGATCCTGCTGGGCGAGCGCATCAACGCCGAGACCGCACTGCGGATTGGCCTGGCCGAAGAAAAGGTCGGCAAGGGCGAAGCCAAGGCACTGGCGCTGGAATGGGCGGCCAAGGCCGGCAAGCAGAGCCCGACCAGCATCGCCGCCTGCAAGACCCTGGTGCAGGCCACCCGCACCGGCACCCACGCCTCGGCGCTGGTGGCCGAGCGCGAAGCCTTCGTCGACCTGTTCGACACCGCCGACCAGGTCGAGGGCGTGAGCGCCTTCCTGGAAAAGCGCGCCGCGCAGTGGAAGAACGCATGAGCACCGACACCGCTGCCGATGACGCACCGGTGCTGTTCGAAGAGCGCGCAGCCGGCAACGGCACGCGCATCGGCATCGCCACGCTCAATGCGCCGCGTACGCTCAACGGTTTCTCGCTGCCGATGGCGCACCTGCTGCTGAAGCAGTTGAATGCCTGGGCTGACGACGACGGCATCGCCATGGTGGTGCTGCAGGGCGCCGGTGAAAAGGCGTTCTGCGCCGGCGGAGACCTGCACAGCCTGTACAAGAGCATGGCCGCCTTCCGCGAGGCCGGCCGCAGCGACATCCGCGAGAACGACTACGCCGCCGAGTTCTTCGACGTTGAATACCGCGTCGATTACCTCATCCACACCTACGCCAAGCCGATCCTGTGCTGGGGCCACGGCATCGTGATGGGCGGCGGCATCGGCCTGATGTCCGGCGCCAGCCACCGCGTGGTCAGCGAGCGCTCCAAGCTGGCCTTCCCGGAAATCACCGTCGGCCTGTTCCCCGATGTGGGTGGCAGCTGGCTGCTGCCGCGCGTGCCGGGCAAGGGCGGCCTGTTCCTGGCCCTGACCGGCGCGCTGCTGAACCCGGGCGACGCCATCTACGCCGGCCTGGCCGACGTGCATGTGGCCGAAGAACGCCGCAGCGCGGTGTTCGATGCGCTGCTGCAGGTCGCGTGGTCCAGCAACGCCGCACACAACCACGAACGCCTCAGCCATCTGCTGCAGTCGCATGCCAGCGACGCCGCCACCGGTCCACTGCTGGCCAATGCGGCGCAGGTCGAGGCGCTGTGCGAAGGCGATGAGCTGCAGGCCATCGTCGCGCGCATTGCTGGTCTGCAGACCGACGATGCCTGGCTGCAGGCCGCACAGAAGACCCTCGCCGCCGGTGCACCCGGCTCGGCAAGGCTGTCGTACGAACTGCAGCGCCGCAGTGCCGGCCAGGACCTGGCCGAAATCTACCGCCTGGAGTACATCGTCGCCCTGCATTGCGCCGCCCACGGTGATTTCGCCGAAGGCATCCGCGCGCTGCTGATCGACAAGGACCGCAATCCGCAGTGGAACCCGGCCACCCTGGCCGAGGCCACCGGCGCGTGGGCCGACACCTTCTTCGCTTCCCCCTGGGCCGATGCCGCGCATCCGCTGGCCGACCTGGGCACTCCCCTTGTTGAAAGGAGCCTTGCATGAGCCGCATTGCATTCATCGGGTTGGGCAACATGGGTGGCCCGATGGCCGCCAATCTGGTCAAGAACGGCCATACCGTGCGCGTGTTCGATCTGGTCCCGGCCGCGGTGCAGGCCGCCGTCGATGCCGGCGCCAGCGCGGCCGCATCGGCGCGCGAAACCCTGGCCGATGCCGAGGTGGTGATCTCGATGCTGCCGGCCAGCCGCCACGTCGAAGGCGTGTACCTGGGCGATGACGGCATTCTTGCCGCGATTCCGGCCGGCGCACTGGTCATCGACTGCAGCACGATCGCACCGGCCAGCGCCCGCAAGGTCTCTGAAGCCGCTGCCGCACGTGGCCTGCAGATGATCGACGCACCGGTGTCCGGCGGTACCGCCGGTGCCCAGGCCGGCACCCTGACCTTCATCGTCGGTGGTGAGGAGGACGCGCTGGAACGCGCGCGCCCGGTGCTGCAGGCGATGGGCAAGAACATCTTCCACGTGGGCGCCAGTGGTGCCGGCCAGGTCGCCAAGCTGTGCAACAACATGGCGCTGGGCGTGATCATGGCCGTCACCGGCGAGGCCATCGCCCTTGGCGTGGCGCATGGGCTGGACCCGAAGGTGCTGTCGCAGATGATGGCGGTCAGCACCGGCCGCAGCTGGGCCACGGAAGTGTGCAACCCGTGGCCGGGCGTGCTGGAAAATGCGCCGGCCTCGCGCGGCTACAGCGGCGGCTTCGGCAGTGATCTGATGCTCAAGGACATGGGTCTGGCGGTGGAAGCGGCGATGAGTGTCGGCGCCTCGATCCCGCTGGGCGAAGTGGCCCGCAACCTGTACTCGATGAATCACCAGGCTGGCCGCGGCAAGCTGGATTTCTCCAGCGTCGTGCAGCTCATTACGAGCGAGAAGTAAGCGAATGCGTCCCCGGCCACGTGCCGGGGCCCACCCGGGGTGGGATGGGCGGATGCATGGTTTCGACCGGCATCCGCCCATTTTTTTGGGGTCGGATCCCTTTCGCAAGGCGAAAGGGCTCTGACCCCGGCCGCATCAGGCAACGATCAGCGTCACGTCGATGTTGCCGCGGGTGGCGTTGGAGTACGGGCACACGATGTGCGCCTTCTGCACCAGGTCTTCCACCTGCTCGCGCGGCACGCCCGGCACGTTGATGGTCAGCTCGGCTTCGATGCCGAAACCGGTCGGGATCTGGCCGATGCCGACATTGCCGGTGACGGTGGTCTCTGCCGGCAGCGCGACCTTGGCCTGGCCGGCGACGAACTTCAGCGCGCCCAGGAAGCAGGCCGAGTAGCCGGCGGCGAACAGCTGTTCCGGGTTGGTGCCCGGGCCGCCGGCGCCGCCCAGCTCGCGCGGGGTCGACAGCTGGAT
Organism: Stenotrophomonas maltophilia R551-3; assembly: GCF_000020665.1. Lineage (NCBI taxonomy): Bacteria > Pseudomonadati > Pseudomonadota > Gammaproteobacteria > Lysobacterales > Lysobacteraceae > Stenotrophomonas > Stenotrophomonas maltophilia. The sequence continues at coordinate 272,867 of NC_011071.1, forward strand.
GTCCAGCACGTTGTCGGAAGAGACGGAACGGCCTTCACGGCCGCCGGTGGAGGTGGCCTGGGCGGTGTACAGAACCTTTTCGATGGACATCGGGATGCTCCTGGTCGGTGGGTGGGTGTTGCGTTGGAGCCTACTTTGCCCGGTTTTCGCGTACGTTGGGTTGCAATGCGTACGAAAAACTTGATCGATCGTCCTGCTGGCCTAGATCGTCCACTCGCGGTCGGTGGTGAACATGATGGTCAGCCAGCGATCCGGCGAGGCCTCGCCCAGCGCATCGCCGATCTCGTCGCGCAGCTGGTCCCATTCCACCAGAGGCCGCGGCGGGTCGTTTTCCGGCACCACGAAGAACAGCTCGATCTGCTCGCCACGCCCCACCTGGGCCACGTAGCTGCGGTGCTCGACGAAGCCGTGCTTGGCCACGATCCCGCGTGCCACTGCATCCACATGGGCCTGCAGTTCCGGCGGGGTGACCAGCAGGATGCCGGCCAGCGCCCGGCGCACGGTGCCGAGCGGGGCGATCATCACCAGCACGCAGACGAAGGCGAGGATGGCCGGGTCGATATAGGGCCCCACCCAGGCCCACGAGGTGCCCTGCACCAGCACGCCGCCGAGGAAGGCGACCATGTAGCAGGCGGACATGCTGGCGGCGACCACCCAGTTCTTGGCATCCAGCGCGATGAATTCCGAACCGATGCGGCGGTTGGCGCGCAGCACGAACCAGCCCAGCGCGCTCTCGGCCACCAGTGACAGGCCGGCGAAGATGATCGCCGGGCCCAGCGCGATGTGGCGACCACCGGACATCAACGCATCCACCGCATTGACCAGCGCATACAGCGCCGCGCCGATCATCAGCGTGCCGCTCACCCCCAGTACGATGGGTTCCAGGTGCCAGAAGCCCATGGTGAAGCGCTGGTTGAGCCGCGACTGCAGCGCATCGGTCTGCGTGGACAGCGCGATCAGCCGCGCGACCAACAGCGACAGCCAGGTCATCACCACGTCGATCAGACCATAGATGCCGTCGAAGATGATCAGTGAGGAATTGGCCAGCAGGCCGAACACCACGGCCGCAGCGGCCAGCAGCAGTGCGCCGGCGATCGACAGGCGCAGAACGCCCTGTTCGGTGGCGGGGTCGAAGAAGTGCGTGTGGTCGGCGGCCATGCTGTGATTGTAGAGCGGAGCCATGCTCCGCTGCGTTTCGCTGCCTTCGCCGGCCAACCGCTCTACCCCCGTAGGGCCGCTTCCCGTAGACTGCGCGCCTCCCACGTACCGACGTCCGCCTGCAGTGATCACGCCACCCTGACCCTTGCCGCACATCGGCAGCCGGCCTTCCCGGCTCAGGAACCCGTGTCTTTCCACTGCAGCGCCATGCGGCCACGCCCGCCTGCGCGCGGAGCTTTCCCATGCAAACGTCCTACCCCCTGCGCCAGCAATGGCTTGGCAACATCCGTGGCGACCTGCTGTCCGGCATCGTCGTCGCCCTGGCCCTGATTCCCGAGGCCATCGCGTTCTCGCTCATCGCCGGCGTCGACCCCAAGGTCGGCCTGTACGCCGCGTTCTCGATTGCCGTCATCACCGCCATCGCTGGCGGCCGCCCCGGCATGATCTCCGCAGCCACCGGTGCGATGGCGCTGGTGATGGTCGACCTGGTCAAGGACCACGGCCTGCAGTACCTGTTCGCCGCCAGCATCCTGGCCGGCCTGCTGCAGGTGCTGGCCGGTGTGTTCAAGCTCGGCTCGTTGATGCGCTTCGTCTCGCGCTCGGTCATCACCGGTTTCGTCAACGCGCTGGCGATCCTGATCTTCCTGGCACAGATGCCCGAGCTGATCGGTCGCGGCCCTACGGTCTACGTGCTGTGCGCCGCCGCGCTGGCGATCATCTACCTGCTGCCGCGCATTACCCGCGCGGTGCCGTCGCCACTGGTGGCCATTGTGGTGCTGACCGCCGTGGTGATCGGCTTCGGCGTAGACGTACGCAGCGTCGGCGACATGGGCCAGCTGCCCGACAGCCTGCCGCATTTCCTGCTGCCCGATGTGCCGCTCACCTGGGAGACGCTGCGCATTCTGCTGCCGGTGTCGGCCACACTGGCCGTGGTCGGCCTGCTTGAATCGATGATGACCTTGCAGATCGTCGAGGACATCACCGAAACGCCCAGCGAGCGCAACCGCGAATGCGTCGGCCAGGGCGTGGCGAATACGGTCACCGGCTTCCTCGGCGGCATGGCCGGCTGCGCGATGATCGGCCAGTCGGTGATCAACGTGACCTCCGGTGGCCGCGGCCGCCTGTCCTGCCTGGTGGCCGGCGTGTTCCTGCTGATACTGGTGGTGTACGGCAGCGAACTGGTGCGGCAGATCCCGATGGCGGCGCTGGTGGCGGTGATGATCATGGTCAGCATTGGCACCTTCAGCTGGCGCTCGCTGCGCGACCTGCGCACGCATCCGCGCAGTTCGTCAGCAGTGATGCTGCTGACCGTGGTGGTCACCGTAGCCACCCACGACCTGGCCAAGGGCGTGCTCAGCGGTGTGCTGCTATCGGCCCTGTTCTTCGCGCGAAAGGTTGGTCGCATGCTGGATGTGCAGCGCGACGATGCCGGTGATACGCAGGTCTACCGCGTGCGCGGGCAGGTGTTCTTTGCCTCGGCAGGGCAGCTGGGTGCGGCGTTCGATTACCAGCACGTGGCGCCGAAGGTGCTGATTGATCTGCGCGATGCGCACCTGTGGGACCTGACTGCCGTGGCCGCGCTGGAGCGGGCGCAGGAAAAGCTGGCCGCGCATGGTGCGGAGGTGACGGTGGTGGGGCTCAATGCGGCCAGCCAGACGTTGATCGAACAGGTGGGTGGTGCGCGCGGGCGGCATTGATCGCGTACGGCATGCTGGTAGCGCCGGGCCATGCCCGGCGAGCGCGGCATGGTGGGACAAATTGCAACTCTTCTCATTGCTAAAGCCTCGAGAGCCAAGCAGGTTGAAGGCGCGCGATTCTGCGTTCTTCAGGGGAAGATGCATCGATGAAGTCGAAGCCCTCGCTGTCATTCAAGTGCCTGCTGGCCTTTGCGTTGGCGCTCGGTTCGACGACGTGGCCTGGATTGGCAGCGTTGGATCGCCTCTCTGCCGCTGTGGAACGAACCATGCTGTATCGCGTGGGGAGTGCTGAGGCGATCGCAGTTGCCCAATGGCTGGATTCACGCGAAAACGCCCATCGAAGAACTCTGGCGCTAGGGATACTGACCGTTCGACATCGTTGCGATCGGCGGAAGGATCCATATCTGTCGGCGAACGCCCACCCCCTCGTGCTTCCCCACAGTGGTGCGCCCGGCGAGAAGATCGCCATCACCAACGATCTTCCCGGACGCGGGAGCGAGACATGGACGTTCGCATGGGCCGGAGATGGTCAGGACGCACACTGGCAGCAGACCGACTATGGATGGCACCTGCGGAGCACCTAGGCAGTGCTCTGGGCAGAACAGACGCCAGCCCTCAAAAATACTGCGAGCCGCTGTCGCCGCCGCCCAGCCCGCCCTGGCCGCCCTGGCCGCCAGCCGGAGCCGGGCCCAACCGGCGCTCGCCGCGCGGCTGACCGGGCGCATTCAGCCGCCCGGTGTAAACTATTGATCTCACTGGCAATGCCAGTCTCCACGATCAACACCCCGATGACGTCCGCCACCGCCCGTTACGCCGATTCCCTGCGCCTGTCCGTTGCCCCGATGATGGACTGGACGGACCGCCACTGCCGCGTGTTCCATCGCGTGCTGGCGCCGGGTGCGCGCCTGTACACGGAGATGGTGCACGCCAACGCGGTCATCCACGGCGACCGCGAGCGCCTGCTCGGCTTCGACCGCAGCGAGCAGCCGCTGGCGCTGCAGTTGGGTGGCAGTGATCCGGCCCTGCTGGCGCAGGCCGCACGTATCGCTGCCGAGTGGGGCTATGACGAGGTCAACCTCAACTGCGGCTGCCCGTCTGATCGTGTGCAGGCCGGCCGCTTCGGCGCCTGCCTGATGCGCGAGCCGGCGCTGGTGGCCGAGTGCGTGGCGGCCATGGTCAATGCGGTTGATATCCCGGTGACGGTGAAGTGCCGGCTGGGCGTGGACGAGGACAACGACTACGACGTGTTCGCCGCCTTCGTCGACCGCCAGGTCGCCGCCGGTGCGGCGATGGTGGTGGTGCACGCGCGCAACGCGTGGCTGAAGGGCCTGTCGCCGAAGGAGAACCGCGAGGTTCCCCCGCTCAAATACGACTGGGCCTACCGCTTGAAGCAGGAGCGCCCGGCACTGCCGGTGGTGCTCAATGGCGGCCTGGCCAGCCTCGAGGCGGTGCAGGCGCAGGCCGTGCACGTCGATGGCGTGATGCTGGGCCGCGCGGCCTACCACGATCCCTATCTGCTGCATCAGCTGGAGGCGTTGCATACCGGCGCCCCGCTGCAGGCCCGTGGCGACCTGCTGCGCGCGCTGCGGCCCTATGTGGAAGCGCGGCTGGGCGAAGGCCTGGCGCTGAAGCACATCACCCGCCACGTGCTTGGCCTGTTCCACGGCCAGGCCGGCGGCCGCGCATTCCGCCAGGTGCTGAGCGAGGGCGCACACCGCCCGGGCGCCGATTGGCGCCTGATCGAGCAGGCGCTGGCGGTCACCGAACGTGCATCTGATCGCGCCGTAGCGTGACCGCAGTCACATTCCTGACTTGACAAGGGGCGGCGATTCGTCCCGAATGTTCACTTAGCTGAACGACTTGGAGTTGAAGCCGGAAAAGTTCAGACCGGATTCACCGCTGTAAACCAAGAATTTGCAAAAGATTTGTAAAACGCTGGGTTTCGAACCCGGCGCCGGATTTACGACTTTTGAACGAATCGCCGTGCTCGGCTAGGATCGCACTGATGTCTTCCGCTCCCTTCCATCGCCGCATTGCCCTGGCCACCTGCGTGGTGCTGGCGGCTGCGCCGCTGTCTTCGGCGCTGGCGCAACAGCCGCCGCGCGGCGACCAGGGGCGGGCGGAGATGATGGAGCGGGGTGAGCGCGGTGGCCGTGGCGACGAGCGTTCGCTGTCCGATGCCGTGCGCCGCGTGCAGCGCACCACCGGCGGCCACATCCTCGGCGCCGAGCGCGTGCCGTTCGATGGTCGTGATATCAACCGGGTGAAGTACATGGACGATCGGGGCCGGGTCCGCTACATGGACGACCCTGCGCCGTCGCGTTCACAGCCGCGCACGCCGCGGTCGGATATGTCATCACTACGCGGCGATAACCCCTGAACAGGGATAGTCGTCGCTATCAACCCGTACCCCACAGGCCTCCGGGCCACACCCAGGACACTAGGGAGAGTTCATGCGTATCCTTCTGGTCGAAGACGAAGCCCCGCTGCGTGAGACCCTGGCAGCCCGGCTCAAGCGCGAAGGCTTTGCCGTCGATGCTGCGCAGGACGGCGAGGAAGGCCTCTACATGGGGCGCGAAGTCCCGTTCGATGTCGGCATCATCGACCTCGGCCTGCCCAAGATGTCGGGCATGGAGCTGATCAAGGCCCTGCGGGACGAAGGCAAGAAGTTCCCGGTGCTGATCCTGACCGCGCGTTCGAGCTGGCAGGACAAGGTCGAGGGCCTGAAGCAGGGTGCCGACGATTACCTGGTCAAGCCGTTCCACGTCGAAGAGCTGCTGGCCCGCGTCAATGCGCTGCTGCGCCGCGCCGCTGGCTGGAGCAAGCCGACGCTGGAATGCGGCCCGGTTGCGCTGGATCTCGCCGCCCAGACCGTCAGTGTGGCCGGCAGCAATGTCGACCTCACCAGCTACGAGTACAAGGTGCTGGAGTACCTGATGATGCATGCCGGTGAACTGGTCTCCAAGGCCGACCTCACCGAGCACATCTACCAGCAGGACTTCGACCGCGACTCGAACGTGCTGGAGGTCTTCATCGGCCGCCTGCGCAAGAAGCTGGACCCGGATGGCGAGCTGAAGCCGATCGAGACCGTGCGCGGACGCGGCTACCGTTTCGCGATTCCGCGCAACGAGGGCTGAGCCGGCTCACCCTGGCGATACCATGATGTCCGGCCGTCTGTGGTTCTTCCGACGCTGGCGGCCGCGCTCACTGCAGGCGCGCCAGATGCTCGCCGCGTCCGTGGGCCTGGTCGCGTTCCTGGCACTGGCCGGTTACGCGCTCGATGCCGCCTTCGCCGATACGGCGAAGGCGAACCTGCGTGAGCGCCTGAAGAACTACGCCACCGCCTACGCGGCCGGCATCGACTTCACCCGCGACCGCTCGTTGTACATCCGCGAGCAGCCGCCGGATTCACGTTTCGACGTACCCGGCAGTGGCCTGTACCTGCAGGTGGTGATGCCGCACGGCAAGGGCAATTCGATGTCCGCCGAAGGCCCGATGCTGCCCACCGTCGGCGGCGGCCTGCTGGCGCCGCGCCAGGAAGTGTTCGAAGGCCCGTTGCCGATGATCCAGATCGACGGCAGCCAGGGCTCGGTGTACCGCTATGGCCTGGGCCTGGTGTGGGACGCCGACGCCGATCCCGCCACCGAGTTCCCGTACACCATCTACGTGATGGAAGACTCACGCGCGCTGGGTGCGCAGCTGCGTGTGTTCCGTGGCCGGGTGTGGTTCTACCTGGGCGGCATCGGCCTGATCCTGCTGTTGCTGCAGACCGTCATCCTGCAGTGGAGCCTGCGCCCGCTGCGCCGCGTGATCACCGAGCTGACCAAGGTGCAGCGTGGCGAGACCGCGCGCATGAGCGAGCGCCACCCGCGCGAGCTGGAACCGCTGACCGACAGCATCAACGCCTTCATTGAAAGCGAGCGCGAGAATCTCGAGCGCCAACGCAACACCCTGGCCGACCTCGCGCACAGCCTGAAGACACCGATCGCGGTGCTGCGCACGCAGATGGACAGCGGCGCGGGCGACGGCGCGCTGCGCGAGGAACTGGACGTGCAGCTGCAGCGCATGAACAACCTTGTCTCCTACCAGCTGGCACGTGCGGCGTCGTCGGGTCACAAGCTGTTCTCCGCGCCGCTGCCGATTGAATCCAACGCCGAGGAAATCGTGCGTGGCCTGGAGAAGGTCTACGCCTCGAAGGGCGTGCTGTGCGAATTCGATATCGACCCGGCCGCGCGCTTCCACGGCGAACCGGGTGACCTGCAGGAACTGCTGGGCAACCTGCTGGAGAATGCCTTCAAGTGGGCCAACCGCCGCGTGCTGCTGACCGCGCAGCCGCTGCCGGCACCGAACGCACGCCGTGCCGGCCTGCTGCTGGCGGTGGACGACGATGGCCCGGGCATCGCCCCGGACGACATCGGCAAGGTGCTGCAGCGTGGCGTACGTGGCGACGAGCGCGTGCAGGGCCACGGCATCGGCCTGTCGATCGTGCAGGACCTGATCAAGGACTACCGCGGCGAGCTGACCGTGGGCCGTTCCAGTGAACTCGGCGGCGCCCGCTTCGAAGTGCAGCTGCCGCCGGGGCCGTAAGCCTCTTGCAACCTGATCCGCCGGGCATGGCCCGGCGCTACCGGTCGACGTGCACCCAAGGTAGCGCCGGGCCATGCCCGGCGAACGAATGAATCAATCCACCATCTTCGGCGGCTCGCCATAGAACCGCCGCAGCTGCGCGGCCACCTCCGGCAACGCCTGCTGCAGCAGATCCGGGGCCGAGAAGTGGTACTCGCTGGCCACCGCGAAGAACTCTTCCGGCGCCTCGGCCGCATACGGATCAATCAACGTTTCCTCGCCGGCATCCACCTGCACGCAGAAGGCGTCGTACGCGCGCTGGAAGGTGGCTGCCCACTCGCGCTGCCATTCGCGCGGTAGTGGCGGCGTGCCGTCCATCGCACCATCCAGCGCATCCAGCTTGTGCACCATCTCGTGCACCGCCACGCAGTAGCCCTCGTGCGGCGCCGCCAGGTCGGCCTGCACATCGGCCCAGGACAGGATCAACGGACCGCTGTCCCACGACTCGCCAATCAGTTCGTCATCCCACTCATGCAGTACGCCCGCCGCATCCATGTGGCTGCGGTGTACGCGGAATGCATCGGGGTAGACGATCAGCTGCGACCAGCCTTCCAGGCCCACTTCGCCGAATTCCAGCAACGGCAGGCAGCACAGCGCCGCCAGCAGCACGCCATCGCCGGCCTGCAGCTGCAGCTCGCCGATCGGCGTGATGGTCTTCTCATGCAGGAAGCGCGTGGCCAGCACGCGCAGGCGTGCGCGGCGTTCGTCGTCCAGTCCGTGCAGCCAGGCCGCGCGGCGGCAGGCGTCATCCCAAAGTGCATTGTCGATCGGCCGCGGCGCAGGCCGCAGCCACTGCAGCAACGACTTGATCAGCGGAACATTCCCGGCAGGTAGCTGTGCCACTTCGGTGCGCGGATGCGCTGCAGCACGTCGTCGTCGCTGCCACCGCCACCGGTGCTGGTGGCGCTGCTGGCGGCCGGGCGTACCGGTGCCGGCTTGGTGGTGGCTGCCGAGGTGGTTGCGGTCGGTGCGCGCTGCGAGGCGGCATCACCGTTGGAAGACACGCAGGCGCCGCGGCTGTCGTCCAGCGCTGCTGTCGCAGACGCCGCGAAGGGCATCATCAGCAGGATCAGGCAATGGGCATAACGGCGCATTGACGACATCCACGTTAAGGGAGGGTGAGTTCCCGATTCTAGCCCGAACCCGGCGCCCAGTTGGAAGCCCCTGCGGAACCCAGCGTGGCGGGCGTCGCTGGCGGCTTTCCCGCATAATTCCTTCCTGACTTCGTGGAAGCTGCCGTGGACGATCGCCAATTGCTGGCCAAACTCGCTGCCGGTCGCCTGTCCGGCGACGCCCTGGCCCGTGAGCTGGGCCAGACCCGGGCGGCTATTTGGAAGCGTATTCAAGGGCTTAGGGCCGCCGGTGTGGATGTCGAGGGCCGCGCTGGCGAAGGCTATGGCCTGACCCGCCCGGTCGACCTGCTGGACCCGGATGCGATCCGTGCCGGTCTGCCGGCCGGGGTTCTGCCGCTGCTGCACGACCTGCAGGTAGCCTGGACGGTGGACTCGACCAACGCCGAATTGCTGCGTTGCAGCGCGCCCCAGCGCGGGGTCAGCGTCCTGCTGGCCGAACGCCAGACCGGTGGCCGTGGCCGTCGTGGGCGTGCCTGGGCCTCGCCGCTGGCCGCGCATATCTACCTGTCGGTGCTGCGCCTGTACTCCGGTGGCCTCGGCCGCCTCGCCGGGCTGAGCCTGGTGGCGGGCATCGCCGTGGCCGAAGCGCTGCACGATCTGGGCTACACCCAGGCCCAGCTGAAGTGGCCAAATGACCTGATCGTCGATGGCCGTCGCAAGCTGGTTGGCCTGCTGGCCGAGGGCGGTGGCGAATACGCCGGCCCGGCACGCGCGGTGATCGGCATCGGCATCAACACACACATGCCGCCGTCGTTCGCCGAACAGATCACCCAGCCGTGGGTGGACCTGGACACGCTGGCCGGCAAGCCGGTGGACCGCAACGTGGTCGTTGCTGCCGTGCTGACGCGCCTGCTGCCGGCGCTGGAAGAATTCGATCGCGAAGGCCTCGCTCCGTTCCTGCCGCGCTACGCCGCATTCGACATGCTGGCTGGCCGCGAAGTGCGCGTGGAACTGGACGGGCAGTGGCAGCACGGCACCGCACTTGGCTTGGCTGACGACGGCGCACTGCGCGTGCGCATCGATGGCCAGGAACGCCTGCTGCACGCCGGCGAAGTCAGCGTGAGGGCGGCATGAGCGATTGGTTGTTCGACCTGGGCAACTCGCGCTTCAAGTTCGCGCCGTTGCAGGGTGACCGCGCCGGCGACGTGCAGGCCTGGGCGCACGGCGCCGAAGGCATGGCCGGACAGCCGCCGCACAGCCTGCCCAGCGGCACCACCGCGTTCGTGGCCAGCGTGGCCGCACCCTCGCTGACCAGCGCCATGCTGGACCAGCTGCAGCGCCGCTTCGAGCACGTGCATGTCGTGCGCACCAGCGCCGAATGCGCGGGCGTGCGCATTGCCTATGCCAAGCCGGAAAAATTCGGCGTCGACCGCTTCCTGGCCCTGCTGGCTGCGGCCAAGGCGCAGCGCCCGGTGCTGGTGGTCGGCGTGGGCACCGCACTGACGATTGATCTGCTCGACGCCAATGGCCAGCATCACGGCGGGCGCATTTCCGCATCGCCCACCACCATGCGCGAAGCGCTGCACGCCCGTGCCGTGCAGCTGCCCGCTACCGGTGGTGACTACAGCGAGTTCGCCAACGACACTGCCGACGCGCTGGCCTCCGGCTGCGACGGCGCGGCCGTGGCGCTGATCGAACGCAGTGCACAGCAGGCGCACGCGCTGCTGGGCGTGGCACCGTCGCTGCTGGTGCACGGTGGTGGCGCACCGGCGCTGATGCCGTTGCTGCCCGGCGCCGATTACCACCCGTCGCTGGTGCTGGATGGCCTCGCCCGCTGGGCGGTGCACCAGCCCGCAGGCTAGTATCCGCGCATGCTGACCCGTGCCCTGATCGTCGTACTGGCCATCCTCAATCTTGGCGTCGCCTGCTGGTGGCTGCTGCGCGATGCACCGCAACCGCCCGCGCCGCCGCCGCAACCGGCTGGCGTGGCCGAGTTGCGCTGGGTGCCGGGAGGTGTGGATGCGACTGCCGCTGCCGAAGCCAGTGCTGCCGCCCCGACCGCGCCGTTGATGGAGCGCGAACCGGCGGCGAAGACGGCTGTGGCTGCCACGCCTGCACCAGCTACGCCGGCTCAGCCGGAGGTCGCCAAGCCGCAGGTGGCTGAGGCTACGCCGGTTGCTGCCGCTGCCAAGCCGGGAACACCGCCTGCACCGGCCCCAGCGCCGGAAAAACCCGTAACCCCGCCCGTGGCTGCCGAGCCGCCGCGCTGCATCGCGCTGGGCCCGTTCGCCGACCGCGCCGCCGCGACCAGTGCGCAAGGCAAGGCCAGTACTGTGCTCAGCCAAGTGCGCCTGCGCGAACAGCCTGCTGCCAGCGGCAGCGCACGTTTCCGGGTGATGCTGCCGGCCGCCGCCAATCGCGAAGAAGCCCAGGCCACGGTGAAGCGCATCGTCGCCGCCGGCCTGAGCGACTACTACATCATCAGCCAGGGCGAGGACATCAACGCCGTGGCGCTGGGCCAGTACCGCAACCGCGAAGGCGCCGAGCGCCGCATGGCAGCGGTGCAGGCCGCGGGCTTCCAGCCGCGCCTGGTCGCCAGCGGCGACGCCGGCCAGTGGTGGCTGGAAGGGCAGCTGGCGGCGGGCACGCAGCCGGCTCAGGCCCAGCAGCGCAGCGGGGCGGCACAGAGCCGGTCGCTGGAATGCACGCGGTTGCGCTAGAATCCCCGGACCGCGGCGCTGCCGCCGGTGATCCACCCATGCCGCTTTAGCTCAGTTGGTAGAGCAACTGTCTTGTAAACAGTAGGTCATCCGTTCGATTCGGATAAGCGGCACCATCAAGCAACTGTAGTTGTGCCCGCACAGCCGCGGCACGGACGTTGGTCGAGCACTGCTCCCTGTCGCGTCTCCTTCCTTCTTTCGCTGCTGATCTTCTATCCGGGGCGTGATCCATCGCCGTGCATTTCCCCGAGCGCGTTCCGCAGGGTTGAGAATGTGTAGCCTGTAGGCTACAGTCATCCATGAAGATCCAGCGTACCCGTCAGTTCGCGACATGGATTGACGCTCTCAAGGACGTAACCGGGCGCGCTCGCATCCTGGCCCGCATCGGTCGGCTCAGCGAAGGCCATCTGGGCGATCACCGCTATCTGGCCGATGGCGTTTCCGAACTGCGCATCGATGTGGGACCGGGTTACCGCGTGTACTACACCCAGCGCGGCAGGCAGTGGGTGATTCTGCTGGCTGGCGGCGACAAGGGTTCACAGCAACGCGATATCGAGAAGGCCAGGGAGATTGCGCGTGCCCTGTAGGCGTCGAACGGGCTGCAGGTGAAACGACTCAATACCGAAGTACTGGAGCTGTCCCATCATGGTCATCAAGAAGAAAGTTGAACTCAAAGCATTTGACGTGGCCGAGCACCTTCGCACACCGGAGGAGATGGCGGCCTATCTCGATGCCTGCATCGAAGAAAGCGATGGCGATTCTGCGTTCATTGCCAAGGCGCTCGGCGACATCGCGCGCGCTCAAGGGATGAGCAAGGTCGCACGAGCGGCGGGCCTCTCGCGTGAGAGTCTGTATCGCGCACTGTCGGGCGAGCGCAGCCCTGATTTTGCGACCATCCTCAAAGTGACCCGCGCCTTGGGTGTTCGCCTGCATGCCAGCGCAGCATAAGCACATGCGCCGATCTTGATGCGTCGGCACAACGCCGGTCGCAAAGGCGGTGGAACGAACATGAAAAACCGCCTTTCGGCGGTTTTTCGTCCCGAGCAGGTGAGTCAATTCAATGACGCAGCAAAGGAGGAGTCGTTGGGCCATTCTGGTTCGAAGCAGCTCGTGTGTCACGCGGCGCATCGATGCATTGCTTGTCAACCGTTGCCAGCTCAAGACGTCAGGCGCGAACAGGCTCAATCAAACCGGATGATGCGGATCAACCCCTTGGTCGACGATCCGTCTCCGAAGGCGGCCAACGTGCCACAGGGGAATACCTCTTTCGCACCGTCATGGTTGACGAATGAGATCGCGCACTGTGCCCGCGTGCCAGGCGTGATCCGGGTGATGGCACGGTCATTCAGCACGAAGCTCTACCACATGAGTTCGGGGCTTATCGAAAGCGCCATGGGGCGCGCGGTGGAGTCGATCATCTCTGCAACAGCGCCGCCGCGCGAATCTACTTCGTCCAGCTGCAGCTCAACGAGAACAGGTTTCAGGTTTGGATAGGGTGTGCTCATCCCAGGAGCGGGTCTGCCTGATTCGATAGCCGGGGTAGTGACGCGCTGAACCTGTACGTTGGGGATCCCACTGTTCTGTATTGCGGCCAAGCGGTATTGATGAAGGGCGACATCGCAATCTTCCATGAAGGACGGTCGGGTCCGCGCGGCATCATGCCATGTGATCGCCCTGCTGCACCGCCGCGAGTGGTGTCACACCGCTCTGGCTAGACTGTGCTTCTTTTTCCCCACCGCAGGAGGCACCCATGGCCCATCCCATTTCCGTATCCCTGATTGGCGTTCCCACCGATGTGGGTGCGGGCCATCGTGGTGCCCGGCTGGGGCCGGAAGCACTGCGCGTGGCGGGCCTGCCGGAGGCGCTGGAGGCGCGCGGCGTGGACGTGCGCGACCTGGGCAACCTGGATGGCCCGCGCAACCCGTGGACCGCGCCGGTGGAAGGCTACCGCCATCTGGATGAAGTGGTGGCGTGGAACCATGCGCTGATGGAAGCCAGCTACGCCGAACTGCAGGCCGGCCGCATGCCGATCATGCTCGGTGGCGACCATTGCCTGGGCATCGGTTCGATCACTGCGGTGGCGCGCTGGTGCCGCGAACAGGGCAAGACCCTGCGCGTGCTGTGGCTGGATGCCCATTCGGATTTCAACACCAGCGACGTGACCCCGTCGGGCAACATCCACGGCATGCCGGTGGCCTGCCTGTGCGGCCTCGGCCCGGATGCGTTGACCCGCCTCGGTGGCACCGTGCCGGCGATCACCCCGGCGCAGATGCACCAGATCGGCATCCGCTCGGTGGACCCGGAAGAGAAGCGCCTGATCAAGACCCACAAGGTGGATGTCTATGACATGCGCTACATCGACGAGAACGGCATGAAGCGCACCGTGGAAGCCGCCTTGGCCGGCATCGACGAGAACACCCATCTGCATGTCAGCTTCGATGTCGACTTCCTCGACCCGAGCATCGCACCGGGCGTGGGCACCACCGTGCCGGGCGGGGTGAACTACCGTGAGGCGCAGCTGGTGATGGAAATGATCGCCGACACCGGGCGCATGGGTTCGCTGGACATCGTCGAGCTCAACCCCTTGTTGGACAAGCAGAATGCCACTGCCGAACTGGCCGTGGACCTGGTCGAAAGCCTGTTCGGCAAGTCCACGCTGATGCGCGATTGACGGCGCCGCCTGAACGAATCTGTGATCCGTTCACACGCGCTCCACGCCACTGCCGCCAGATTGCACTTCACGCGGCGGTGGTGGGTGTTGGCCTTCTCCCGCCGAGCGAAACAATCCCATCCGCGAATGAAGCGGTGTAGCGGCAAACCCAAGGAGAAGCCCATGAAGCGCGTAGTTGCCCTGATGCTGTTGTCGATGTTCTCGGTGGCCCTGCTGGCCGGTTGCAACACCATTGCCGGTGCCGGCAAGGACGTGCAGAAGGCTGGTGAGAAGGTTGAGGACACCGCCAAGGGCCGGTAAGACCGGCACGCAGCGAAAAGAAAAAAGGCCGGGGACATCCCCGGCCTTTTTTTGTGCGCGCTATTCGCTGCGTGCTGTCGAAGCGGAGTGAACCATTCAAGCAGGTGAGCATGTATTTCATTGCAGGTTGACCGGTCTTCAACGGCCACTGCGCGAAGCTGGAGCCACGGTAAGAACGCCGTTGCAACCAAGGATTCCCAGCAATGAACAAAGACATCATTTCCGGCAAGTGGTCGCAGCTGAAGGGCAAGGCCCAGGCCAAGTGGGGCGATCTGACCAACGACGATTTCGATGTGGCCGAGGGCAATGCCGAGTATCTGGCCGGTCGCCTGCAGGAACGTTATGGCTGGGCCAAGGACCGCGCTGAGAAGGAAGTCCGTGAGTTCCAGGACAGCGTGAGCAAGGACTACCCGGACTACAAGTAAGCGCTTCGGTTTCCCCCATAACACGACGCCCGCACCGTGAGGTTGCGGGCGTTGTGTTGTCTGCAGGGGGCGATCAACGCGCCGGCGGGTCCGGCACGTAGCGGTTGGGGAACGCCTGCGGTTCGCGCGGTAGGCGGGAGGGGGAGTCCACCAGGATGCCGCGTGCGCGCAGGTTGCGGGCGCTGTCGTAGCGCAGCTGCAGGACCTGCGCCGGGCTGCGGCTGGCGCGTTCGAAGTCGGTATCGCGCACCGAAGACTGCTCGCGTGCACCGTGGCCGGTGCCCAGCGCTGGCGACTGCGACTTGCTGGCGTAGCCCTCGATGCGGCTGTTGCTGGCGCTGGCATCGGCCGCTGCTTCGGCCGCCGGGGCCGGTGCTGGCAGGCCACGGCGCAGGATCGGCTGCGGGTACCAGCGTCGCGCTTCCTCGAACACCGCCACGCCCACCACGCCGATATTGTCTGGGCGGCCGGTGCGGCTGGCATAGCTGCCGCTGGGGCTGCTGAACACGAACTGCGCCACTTCGTCCTGGCTCTTGCGCCAGCCGGTGATGTCGGCGCGCTGGCCGGGGTTGAGCACGTAGCCGGTCTGCGAGGGATCGGCATCCTCGCCGGAGATGGCATTGACGCCGTCCACCGACAGCACCACCAGCACCCGGCGCGGGCTGTCGTTGTACAGGCGCACGGCGTAGCGGTGGCCGCGTTCGCCGGCCACCCAGCGCTGGCCGTCGGCCGGGTAGGCGCGCAGTTCAGTACCGCGGTCGCGGTCGACCAGGGCCATGCGCACGGGGCCGCCCTCGTACACCGGCGGCGGCATCGGAGCCGGACGGAAGCCGGCCAGGGGCAGGATCAGCAGCAGGGGCAGCAGGCGTTTCATCGGGCGTCTCCAGCGGGGTTGCGTGAATGAACGCGCCGCAGGCCCTGACGGGGTTGGTGGCGTGCAAGGTAAACTGGCCCCGTTCATCGAAGGTTACCCCACGCAGTCATGACGACCCGAGTCCTTACCGGCATCACCCCCTCCGGCACGCCCCACCTGGGCAACTACGTTGGCGCCATCCGTCCGGCCATCGCGGCCAGCCGCGCGCCGGGGATCGAGAGCTTCTTCTTCCTGGCCGATCTGCACAGCCTGATCAAGTCGCAGGACCCGCAGCGCACCCAGCGCGCGACCCTGGAGATCGCGGCCAGCTGGCTGGCCTGCGGCCTGGACCCGGAACACGTGTGGTTCTACCGCCAGAGCGACATCCGCGAGACCACCGAGCTGATGTGGTTCCTGACCGCGATTGCCAGCAAGGGCATCCTCAACCGCGCGCATGCCTACAAGGCGGCGGTGGACAAGAACCGCGAGGAAGGCGTGGACGAGGACGCAGGCGTCAGCGCCGGCCTGTTCATGTACCCGGTGCTGATGGCGGCCGACATCCTGATCTTCAAGGCCAACCAGGTACCGGTGGGCCGTGACCAGATCCAGCACATCGAGATGGCGCGTGACTTCGCCCAGCGCTTCAACCACGTGTACGGCAAGGAGTACTTCCCGCTGCCGGACGTGGTGATCGACGAGCAGGTGGCGACGTTGGCCGGCCTCGACGGCCGCAAGATGAGCAAGAGCTACCACAACACCATTCCGCTGTTCGTGCCGCGCGAAGAGCTGAAGAAGCTGGTGTTCTCGATCCTGACCGACTCGCGCGCACCGGGCGAGCCGAAGGACACCGAGGGCTCGGCGCTGTTCCAGATGTACCAGGCGTTCGCCACCCCGGAACAGACCGCGGAATTCGCCAAGGCGTTCGCTGCCGGCATCAGCTGGGGCGATGCCAAGCAGCAGCTTTTCGAGCGCATCGACAGCGAGCTGTCGCCGCTGCGCGAGCGCTACAACGCGCTGATGGCCGAGCCGGAGAAGATTGAAGCGCTGCTCAAGCGCCGTGGCCAGCAGCTGCGCGAGCAGCTGGCGGCCCCGCTGCTGGACGAGCTGCGCCATGCGGTGGGTCTGCGTGACCTGTCCAGCGCGGGCGACATCGCCAGCGAGGACGCCGGCGTGGCCCGCGTGGCACCGCCGCTGTTCAAGCAGTACCGCGAAAAGGATGGCCGCTTCTACTTCAAGCTGACCGCCGGTGACGGCACGCTGCTGATCCAGAGCGAAGGTTTCGATTCGCCGCGCGATGCCGGCCAGCTGATCGCCGTATTGAAGCAGGCTGAGCAGGGCGACCAGCTGCAGAGCGATCTGTTCAAGCTGGACGCCGAGGTCGATGCCGTGCTGGCCGCCCTGGCCATGCTGCGCGAAGCGTAAGGGGTAGTGCCGGCCGCTGGCCGGCAACTGCACGTTCCCCAGGTTCCCGGAAATGCCGGCCAGCGGCCGGCACTACCCGTGAACGAAGGTCATGGCATGATGTCCGCGCGCCGCCGGCGCGATGACATGGAGTCTGCGATGGCCTGGTTGTCGCTGCTGCTGTTCCTGCCCTGGTTTCTGTTGCTGGGCAGCCTGTACTGGCTGTTCCCGCGCCAGCCGCGTACCGCGCGACGGCGCCTGTTCGATGGTGCTGCCCTGGCATTGGCATTGCTGCTGAGCATCCTGGCGATGCTCTGGGGCCACCACATCGGCCTGGTGCAGCCCGGCGCCGGCCCGATCTGGCCGCAGGTGCTGGCGGTGCTGTATGCCTACGGCGCGTTCCTGGCGGTGCTGGTGTTGGCCCTGTTGCTGCGGCCGCGGTTCGCATTGCGCTGCGACTGATCGGTAGCGCCGGCCGCTGGCCGGCAACTGTATTCACCTGGCTGCCCCGAGGTTGCCGGCCAGCGGCCGGCACTACCGACCAAAGCCGCATCGAACCTGGGCTGCCTGCGCGCCTACCATGGGTGTCTGTTCCCGATCCTGCCAGGTGCGTGCCAATGACCGCCGACCCCAGCATCCACACCATCGATACCGGTTTCCAGCGCCCGGATTTCGACGCGGCGTATCTGATCGTTGAAAACGGCCGCGCCGCGTTCGTCGACTGCGGCACCGGCCTGTCGGTACCGGCGATGTTGCAGGCGCTGGCGGACGCCGGTCTGGGTGTGGAAGCGGTGGACTGGCTGCTGCTCACCCACGTGCATCTGGATCATGCAGGCGGTGCAGGCCTGCTGATGCAGCAGCTGCCGAACGCGAAGGCGGTGCTGCATCCGCGCGGCGCGCCGCACATGATCGATCCGACCCGGCTGATTGCCGGCGCCACCGCGGTGTACGGCGCCGAAGAGATCGCGCGCAGCTATGGTCGCATCGAGGCGATTCCGGAGCACCGTGTGGTGGTGGCCGAAGACGGCCGCCGCATCGATCTGGCCGGCCGCGAGCTGGTGCTGCTGCATACGCCGGGCCATGCACTGCACCACTACTGCGTGTGGGATGCGCGCAGCCGCAGCTGGTTCACCGGCGATACGTTCGGTATCTCCTACCGCGAGCTGGATAGTGCGCAGGGTGCTTTCATCTTCCCCACCTCATCGCCGGTGCAGTTCGATCCGGAGGCGATGAAGGCCTCGATCCGGCGCATGCTGGGCTACGGCCCGCAAGCGATGTACCTGACCCACTACGGTCGTGTGGAACCGGTGGAGAAACTGGCCGACGACCTGTTCGAGCAGATCGATGCGATGGCCGCCATCGGCCGCCAGTGCGATGGCCGACCGGATCGCCACCGCTGCCTGCTGGCCGCACTGCAGGCGCTGTACCTGGAACGTGCACAGCTGCATGGCTGCGCGCTGGACGATGCCGCGGTGACCGCTGTTCTGGCGATGGACATCGAACTCAACGCCCAAGGCCTGGCCTGCTGGCTGGATCGCATCAGCAGGTAGATCCACGCCATGCGTGGATGACGTTGGCCCAGGCTGCGCCGCGATGTCACGACCACGTTACACTCTGGTGACTTCCAAGCTAGCCGTGGTACTGCCGTGAATCCGATGCGCGTGTTGCTGCTGTCGTCCTGCCTGTTCGTGGGTGGCCTGGCCCATGCGGCCAACGACCTGCCGGGCGGCGGCATCGATCCGCAGGCACTGTCGCGCCATGTGCGCGTGCTGGCGTCGGATGAGTTCGAGGGCCGCGCGCCGGCCACCGAGGGTGAAGAGCGCACGGTGCAGTACCTGATCGAGCAGTTCCGCAGCTATGGCCTGCAGCCGGGCGGCGTGGACGGCAGCTGGGTACAGCCGGTGCCGCTGGTGCGCGCACAGCTGGATGGCGCGGCCAAGGCCAGCCTGTCGCTGAAGCAGGGCAAGCGCGCGCTGGCCAACGGCGTGGACGTGACCCTGCAGAGCCTGCAGCCGCGCAAGCGCGTGCAGATCAAGGACGCCCCGCTGGTGTTCGTCGGCTACGGCATCGACGCGCCGGAACGCCAGTGGAACGACTACAAGGATGTGGACCTGCACGGCAAGATCGCCGTGGTGCTGATCAACGATGCCGATTTCGAAGCCGACGCGCCGGGTGCATTTGATGGCAAGGCGGTGACCTACTACGGCCGCTGGACCTACAAGTTCGAGGAAGCCGCGCGCCGCGGTGCCGAAGGCGTGCTGATCGTGCACGAGACCGCACCGGCTGCGTATGGCTGGGCCACGGTGAAGAGCTCGGGCACCTCGCCGCTGTTCGACATCGAACGCGGCCAGGCGGAAGCGATGGCCCAGCACACGCCGCTGCGCGGCTGGATGCAGCGTGAGCTGGCCGAGGCGATCTTCGCCGACGCCGGCCTCGACTTCGATGCCGAGAAGCGCAAGGCGATGCGTGCCGACTTCCGTCCGGTGGCGCTGGACAACGCGAAGCTGAGCGTTGATTTCGCGCTCAAGCGCGAGCAGGTGGTGACCCGCAACGTGGTGGCCAAGCTGCCCGGTGGTGAGCATGCCGACGAGGCTGTGATCTTCTCGGCGCACTGGGATGCCTTTGGTATCGGCCAGGCCGACGCCAAGGGCGACCGCATCCGCCGCGGCGCGATCGACAACGCCACCGGCGTGGCCACGGTGCTGGAACTGGGTCGCGTGTTCGCCGCCGGCCCGCAGCCGCAGCGCACGTTGTACTTCGTGGCACTGACCGCTGAAGAAAAGGGCCTGCTGGGCGCCAGCTACTACGCCGCACACCCGCTGGCGCCGCTGGACAAGACCGCCGCAGTGCTGAACATCGAGATGTTCAGCCCGGATGGTGCGACCCGTGACATCGCTTCGTGGGGCAAGGGCCGGGTCTCGCTGGAAGGTGACCTGGAACGCGTGGCCAAGGCCCGCGGCCGCAGCTACAGCCCGGACCCGAATCTGGAAGCCGGCTTCTTCTACCGTGCCGACCATTTCGCCTTCGCCCGCCTGGGCGTGCCGGCGATCACCATCGGCCCGGGCCTGGACAAGCTGGACGGTGGCGTTGAAGCCGGTCGCGCGCTGCGCGAGAAGTACTTCGCCGACTGCTACCACCAGGCCTGCGATGCGTGGACGCCGAGCTGGGACCCGGCCGGCCATGCCGCCGACACCTTGCTGGTCTACGACCTGGGCGCCGAGCTGGCCAACAGTCGCCGTTGGCCGACGTGGGAAAAGGAATCGGAATTCCGCGGCGCGCGCGACAAGAGCGAAGCGGCCCGCCGTTGAGGTAGTGCCGGCCGCTGGCCGGCAACCTCATGAACCTTCGGAAAGAATGTGGAGTTGCCGGCCAGCGGCCGGCACTACCGAAAGAGGTGGCGTTGCCGGCCAGCGGCCGGCACGCCCGGGTATTCGTCAGCGCCGGCGCAGCAGCTTCCACGCACCCCAGCCACTGGCGACGAGTGCTGCCAGATAGCACGCCACCATCGTGCGCAGTCCAACCGGCGACCCTGGAGAGATGCCGCGATGCAGGCGCATCTGCAGCGAGCTGTGGCCGCTGCCCAGGTCCACCGCCAGCTGCAGCGCCAGCGCGGCGCAGAACACCAGCAGGGCGATCCCGAAACCGATGCGCGGCCACGCGGCCTGCGCGTTGGGGCGGCGCAGCAGCCAGGCCAGTGCCGTGGCTGCGGCCAGCGTCGCCGCGATCCACATCAATGGCGTGGCGGGAGACGCAGCGGCCACCGGCATTGCACCGGTGGCCGCGATCATGACGACGCGCTTACTTGCGGGTGCCGTCGAGCCAGTTCGGGCCCTTGTTGGTGAGGAAGAACACATAGACCACCAACGATACCGCGATCGTCGCGGTGACGTAGATGGCGAACCAGTCCACGTGGCCGGTCTTCAGCGCGCCCTGGTACAGCAGCGGGGCGGTGCCGCCGAACAGCGAGTTGGCCAGTGCATAGCCCAGGCCCACGCCCAGTGCACGCACGTGGGTGGGGAACAGTTCGGCCTTCACCACCGCGTTGATCGAGGTGTAGCCGGTGAGGATGACGAAGCCCAGCGCGAGGGTCAGGAATGCCAGGGTGGCGTCATGCTGGTGCGGCAGCTGGGTGATCAGGTACCAGCTGTACAGCACGCCGCCGACGCCGAAGAACACCAGCAGGGTCTTGCGGCCGATGATGTCCGACAGCCAGCCACCGACCGGCTGCAGCACCATCAGGAAGGCCAGCACGCCCAGGTTGATCAGGGTGCCGGTCATCGGATCATTGGCGGCGAAGGCACTCTGGATCATCTTCGGGCCGTTCACCGAGTAGGTGTAGAAGGCCACGGTGCCACCGGCGGTGATCAGGAAGCACAGCAGCAGCGGCCGCCACTGGTGCACGAACAGCTCGTACATCGAGCCGGACTTCTGTGCCTTGCCCTCGCGTGCGGCCTCGATGGACGACTCCGACAGCGACTCGTCCATGCCACGACGCAGCCAGAACACCACCACTGCCGCGATGCCACCGATGCCGAAGGCGATGCGCCAGCCCCACTCGGAGATTTCCGGCTTGCCCCAGAAGGTCAGCATCAGTAGTAGCGTCAGCTGGGCCAGCACATGGCCACCGACCAGGGTGACGTAGTGGAAGGAAGACAGGAAGCCGCGACGGCCGGGGATGGCGGCCTCGGACATGTAGGTGGCACTGGCACCGTACTCGCCGCCGGTGGCGAAGCCCTGCAGCAGCCGTGCGAACAGCAGGATCACCGCTGCCCAGATACCGATGCTGGCGGCGGTGGGGGTGATGGCGATGAGGAACGAGCAGGCCGCCATCAGCGTGACCGACACGGTCAGGGCCTGGCGACGGCCATGGCGGTCGGCGAAGCGGCCGAAGAACCAGGCGCCGATCGGGCGCATCAGGAAGGTTGCCGCGAAGATCGCCCACACGTACATCGTGGAGTTCTTGTCATCCGGCGAGAAGAACTGCGATTCGAAGTACACGGCGAATACCGAGTACACGTAGACGTCGTACCACTCCACCAGGTTGCCGGCGGAGCCTTTGAGGGTATTGGAGATGGAACGCCGCAGCGCGGCGCCGTCGGTGCTGGGGACAGCGGAATGGGACGTGGTGCTCATCCGGGTGGGAATCCTCGATGCGGCGCTTCCGTGCGGGAAAGATCGGTGCCAGCCGCGCGCGGGGCGCTTGCGGCCAGCCTCCTAGGTAATGCATCCCACGTCAACGCCGGGTGCCGAACGAGCGGGCGGGGAATGGGACCGGACAGGGTGACAGCGGGCGCCAGACGGGCCTATAGCTAAATCGTCGTACGCCGTTTCGCGTCCGGCACCGGGGAAGATCGCCCATCCGAGTTGCAGTGTGTTGAAAACCGGGGTTATTTCAGCCGGCCGAACGTCCTAGAATCCGCGTTCCCCCGGCCCCTCTGGTGCGTCATGTCGGCTCCCCCTGTTCCGTCTGCGGCTGCCCCCCGGGGTGGCCTTGTCGCGTTGGCGCTGCTGCTGGTCTACGTGGTCTGGGGGTCGACCTACCTGGGCATCGCCAAGGCCCTGCACGGCGGCGCGCTGCCGCTGACGATGGTCTCCGGCAGCCGCTTCATCATTGCCGGTGGCCTGATGTTCCTGGCCCTGCGCCTGTTCTGGAAGATGCCGAACCCGACCCTGCGGCAGTGGCGCAACCTGGTCATCATGGGCGTGACCATGCTGGTGCTGGGCAACGGCATGGTGGTGCTGGCCGAGCGCGAGGTGTCCTCGGGCTTGGCGGCCACCGCGGTGGCTTCGGTGCCGCTGTGGATGGCACTGTTCTCGGCGCTGCGCGGCCAGCATGCCAGCAAGGGCGAATGGCTGGGTATCGCCGTCGGCTTCGTCGGCGTGGTCTGGCTCAATGCCGGCAGCAGCCTGACCGCCTCGCCGACCGGGCTGGTGCTGCTGCTGATCGCGCCGATCGGCTGGGCCTTCGGTTCGGTGTGGGCACGCGGGCTGGATCTGCCGGGCCCGTTCATGACCGCCGCCGGTCAGATGCTCTGCGGCGGCGTGCTGCTGGTGCTGATCGGCCTGGCCGTTGGCGAGCGGCCGACCACGCTGCCCGATACCGGCGGTCTGCTGGCGATGGCCTACCTGTGCGTGTTCGGGTCCATCGTGGCGTTCACCGCCTATGTGTGGCTGCTGCAGAACGTACGCCCGGCGCTGGCCGGCAGCTATGCATACGTCAATCCCGTGATCGCGGTGCTGCTGGGCGCCGCATTGAATGGTGAACGCTTTGGATGGCGGGACTTCCTCGCCATGGCGGTGATTCTTCTGGGTGTGGTGGTGTTGACGATGGCGAGGACGCGAAAGAAATGAGCATGGACGAGAAAGAACAACGCCGCGGCCTGCTGGTCACCGCCTCCACCTTCGTGATCTGGGGGCTGGTGCCGGTGTACTGGCACCTGCTCAACGAGGTGCCCTCGTTCCAGATCATCGCCCACCGCATCATCTGGAGCACGGTGATGGTGCTGGGCTGGCTGCTGCTCAGTTCGAAGCTGGGCTGGTGGCAGAAGATCGCCGCGCAGCCGCGCGCGCTGTCGATCCTGCTGGTTTCGAGCCTGACCATCGCCTTCAACTGGGGCCTTTACATCTGGGCCATCAACGCCGGCCACGTCATCGAGACCAGCCTGGGCTACTTCATCAATCCGCTGGTGAACGTGCTGCTGGGCGTGCTGGTGCTGAAGGAGCGCCTGCGCCGGCTGCAGTGGGTGGCGGTGGCGATGGCGGCCATCGGCGTGGCCTGGCTGACCATCGATGCCGGGACGCCGCCGTGGATCGCGCTGGGCCTGGCCTGCTCGTTCGGCCTGTATGGCCTGCTGCGCAAACTGGTCTCGGTCGATCCGGTGGCCGGCTTGGGCGTGGAAAGCCTGTACCTGTTCCTGCCGGCGCTGGCGTTTGCGATCTGGGCCGAGAACGGCCACGGCGGGGCGTTCTTCCATGGCTGGGGCTGGCGCAACGACCTGCTGCTGATCTTTGGTGGTGCGATCACCGCAGTAC
Organism: Stenotrophomonas maltophilia R551-3; assembly: GCF_000020665.1. Classification (NCBI taxonomy): domain Bacteria; kingdom Pseudomonadati; phylum Pseudomonadota; class Gammaproteobacteria; order Lysobacterales; family Lysobacteraceae; genus Stenotrophomonas; species Stenotrophomonas maltophilia. Next base: position 296,823 of record NC_011071.1, read on the forward strand.
CGCTGATCGGCTTCGCCTACGGCGTCAAGCGCATTCCGCTGTCGCTGGTCGGCATCCTGCAGTACATCGCGCCGAGCCTGCAGCTGCTGCTGGGCGTGTTCTTCTTCCACGAAGCGTTCGACACCGCCAAGGCGATCGGCTTTGCCGCGATCTGGGCTGGCCTGATCCTGTTTGTCGGCGACAACATCCGCACGATGCGCGCCAAGCGGTAGCGCCGGGCCATGCCCGGCGAAGTTGCGGGGTCGGATCCCTCCGCAACGTGGAGGGCTCCGACCCGCAGGCTTCGGATGGAATGGGGTCAGAGCCCTTCGCGGGCGAAGGGATCCGACCCCCGCTTCTCCGACCCCGCTTCCCACAAAAAAGAACGGCGCCCCGAGGGGCGCCGTTCTGCTTCCATCCACGGCCAGGAGAGAGTTGGCCGTGGCGGGAACGCGGTTGCAGGCTTAGAAGCGCTGCTGGTACTTCATGTACATGAAACGACCGATATCGAAGCCACCGTAGTAGGTGAAGCTGCTGTTCGGCTGGCTGTACATGATCGGACCCTGGTGGTCGAAGACGTTGTTCACGCCCAGCGACACGGTGCCGTCCCACGGCAGGCTGTAACGCACCTGCAGGTCGTGGAAGGTGTTGGAGCCCACCTTGCGGCTCGGCTGCGCATCGGTGTACGGCGAGACGAAGCCGGCCATGTTGCAGTCCGGGCCACCGCCCAGGTCATACGAGCAGGCTTCCTTCATGCCCGAGTAGTAGCGGGCGGTCCAGCCAATGCCCAGGTCGCCGTACTGCCAATCCAGGTTGAAGGTCGAACGCACGCGGAAGTTGCCCTGCCAGCCGGTCTTCTGCTCCACCGGCGTGGTGGCGGCGCTGTCGTTGCGCTGCTCCAGGTAGTCGGTGTAGGTGGTGTTCCAGGTGGCGGCAAAGCGGCCGAACGAGGTTTCCGGCAGGCGGTAGCGCAGGCTGAAATCGTAGCCAGCGGTTTCGCGGTAGCCCGCATTGACCAGCGAGCGGTCCAGCGCCGTCACCTGGCCCAGCGTCTTGGCGCTGGTGGAACGGGTGAAGCGGCCGCAGGCCGAATCCACGCCCTGCACGTAGCACTGGTTGAGGATGTCGGTGGCCGACTCACCCACGATCGCGTTGTCGATGCGGATCTTCCACCAGTCCAGGCTGACGTCCAGGCCCGGCACGAACTCGGGGCTGTACACCAGGCCCACGGTCCAGGTCTTGGCGGTTTCCGGCTTCAGGTTCGCATTGGAACCGGAGTCGAAATCGGCGATGCCCTGCTGGCCCGGACGGTTGGCGACGTTGCCTTCCGACGCGGTCTGCTGGCGGAAGTTCGCCGGCACCTTCAGCGCCTGGCAGCGTGCGGCCACGGTCGCGCTGCTGGCAGCGATGCCGAACGAGGTATCGCACGGATCGGTGAACGAATCACGGCTCTTCGCGCCACCGCTGTACAGGTCGTCCACGGTCGGCGCACGGAAGCCGGTGCCATAGGTAGCGCGCACCAGCAGGCTGTCGATCGGCTTCCACTTCAGGCCGAACTTGCTGTTGGTGGTCGAACCGAAGGTGTTGTAGTCGGTGTAGCGGCCGGCCAGGTCCAGCGACAGCTCACGCGCGAACGGCATGTCGGCCAGCAGCGGTACCTGCAGTTCCAGGTAGACCTCGTTGAGCGAGTAGTCGCCACGGGTCGGCTGGCCGGTGGTGCCGGCGATCTGGCCCTTCTGCACCATCAGGTCCGGGGTGTAGCTGGCTTCTTCGCTGCGGTGCTCGAAGCCCATCGCGGCCATCACGTCGCCGGCCGGCAGGGAGAACACCGAACCGGAGATGTTGGCGCTGGCCACCTTGGTGGTGCTCTTCATCTTGTCGACGAAGCGGGTGAACAGGTAGTCCTGCACGTCCTGGTTGCTCAGCGAGCCCGGGCCCGCATAGCCCATCGGCGCGGCCGGGTTCCACGGCACGCAGCCGGCGATCACTGCACCCGGGCTGCCGCAGCGTGCCACGGTGCCATCCATGAAGGACGGGCCCACCGCCAGGTCGACATGCGGCTGGTACATGCTGCCGGTACCGATGCGCTCGCCTTCATTGCGGTTGTACATGTAGCTGACGTTCCAGTCCCAGTACCGCGAACCGGTTTCGAAGCTGCCTTCCAGGCCGATGCTGGCGCGCTTGGTGTCCAGGTTGTTCTCGGTCGCACGCGGCATTTCTTCGGTGCGGTGCGAGAACAGCACGTCCTGGCCCCAGTGGTTGAACGCGCTGTCCTTGGACAGGGCAGCACGGGAACCGTTGCGGGCCTGTGCGGTGGATACCGAGTAGGGGTAGCCGGCCAGGTGCTTGGTCGACTCGCGCTTGCTGTACAGCGCGTCGGCCACGATGCGCAGGTCATCGGTGATCGAGAAGCCACCGTTGGCGAACACCGAAGTGCGCTCCATGCCGCTCAGCAGGCTCATGTTGGTCTTGGTGTTGGCACCATCGGCCGGATCGGGCGTGTGGAAATTGCCCTTCTGGCTCGGGTCGCCGCCCGGGCCCACGGTCAGCGACTTGCCGTCGACGGTGACGCTGCCCCACTGCGTGGTCTGGTTCAGTGCCTTGACGTCGTCGGGATGGCGCGGGCCCCCCGGGTAACGGCTGAACTCACGCTCGCTGCCGAGAATCTCGTCTTCCTTGGTGCGCTCGGCGCCGACGCTGAACCAGCCGCGGTCGAAGGTCTTGCCGAAGGTGGCGCTGTAGGAGCGCTTCTGGCCGTCGCCTTCACCGTACTGGCCGACGTAGACGCTGGCTTCGCCACCGTCGAAGTTCTTGCGGGTGATGATGTTGACCACACCGGCGATGGCGTCCGAGCCATACAGCGCGGATGCGCCGTCGGTCAGCACTTCCACGCGCTCGACAATCGCCGAGGGAATCGAAGCCAGGTCGGAGTAGCCACCGGCGCTGACGCCCATGCGGCGGCCGTCGATCAGCACCAGGCTGCGTTCAGGCCCGAGGTTGCGCAGGCTGACGTACGTGCCGCCGAAGTCGCGCGAAGAACTCAGCGACGACGAGCGGCTCAGGCTCGGTGCGCCGGCGGCGGTGACGTCCTGCAGGATGTCGGCGACGTTGATGTAACCCTTCTTCTCGATCTCGGCGCGGCTGAGCGCGACGACCGGCTGTGCGGTCTCGACACTGGCCTGGCGGATGCGCGAGCCGGTGATTTCGATGCGGTCGAGGTTGGTCGGGGTGTCGCCGGCGCTCTGTGCGAAGGCGGGGGTGGTGCAGCTGGCGGCCAGCGCGATGACGATCGCGTTGCGCAGCGGATTGGTTTTCAGGGACATCCGTGAAATCTCGTGTTTCAGAAAAAACATGCGCCCGTTCTGTGGGCGCGTGGGGTGCTGCAAACCAACGTGGGGCCGCGATTCTAGAATGTTTCCATTCGTAACTGTTTGTCCCTGCGCGCTGGGAAGTGCGCGAAAATGAATCGCAACCAACAATCCACAGATGCACTGTGCGCAGCGTCACGTGCGTTGCGTTTGCGACGGGCAGAGGCATCGGTAGCGGCGGTATCTACGCAATCTGTAGCGACGACCACCCAGATCGGGGTCAGATCCCTTCGCGTAGCGAAGGGATCTGACCCCACCAAAGAAAAAGGGACGGAGCCTTCGCTCCGTCCCCCTGCGTGATGCGCAGTCTGTCGCTGCGTGATGCTCAGGTTTCGCGCAACGCCGTGGTGATGGGCAACCGTGCCGCGCGCAGCGCCGGGAACAGGCCGCCGACGAGGCCGATGCCCAGTGCCCATTTCAGGCCGGTCCACAGCAGTTCCGACGACACATGGAACTTGAACACCACCGCGCTGAAGTTGCTGCCGATGGTGGACACGCTGTAACCATTGAACAGCAGCCACGCCACCGCACACCCCAGCAGGCCACCCAGCAGGGCCAGCAGCATTGTTTCCAGCATCACTGCAGTCACCACCGGCAGGCCGCGGAAGCCGATCGCCCGCATCGTGGCGATCTCGCGCGCACGCGTGGCCACCGCTGCGTACATGGTGTTGAGCGCACCGAACACCGCACCCACCGCCATGATGGTGCCGATCACCTTGCCGAGGATGTCGATCAGCTTGGTCAGGCCACCGCCCTGCTTGCTGTAGTAGACGCGGGTGGTTTCCACGTCCAGTTTCAGGCGCGGGTCGGCAGCGACGGCGGCCTTGAACTGCTCGAAGCCGGGCTTGCCATCGGTGCGCACGCTGATCGACTGCCACGCACTGCGCTGGTAGGTGGTGGCCAGCGTATCGGCGTCGGTCCACAGTTCCGAGTCATGCGCATCGCCGGTGGCGAACACACCGACCACGGTCCAGGTCTGGTTGCCCAGCGTCAGCGTCTTGCCCACATCCAGATCGCGGAACTGGCCCTTGGCGCCCTGGCCGACCACGATCTCGCGCAGGCCGGTGGCGAACGTGCGGCCTTCGACAATCTTGACCTTGTCATGCACCGCCCACGCCTGCGGGCCGACGCCGCGGAACTGCGCGTTGACGTCGGTGCCATCGGACTTCGACACCAGGTTGACCACCTGCGACAACTCCGGTGACAGCAGCGGCCGGCCTTCGGCATCGCGGCTGATGCCGGGCAGGGTGGACAACGTCGGCACCTGCTCGCGGGTGATGACCGAGTTGGTTTCGGCCTGCGAGCCGCCGCGCAGCACGATGGCGGTGGTGTCATCGCCGGTGTTGTTGAGCGTGGCCTGGAAGCCTTCGCCCATCGCCAGCATCGCCACCAGCACGCCGACCACGCCGGCGATGCCGACCACGATCACCGAGGACGCGCCCCAGCGCTGCGGCAGACTGGCTACGCCGATGCGGGTGGCGGCCAGCGCCAGTCGCCCACCGCGGGTCAGCAGCAGCCACAGTGCCACCAGCACGGCGACCGCCAACACGCCGATCCACGGCAGGCCGATCCACAGCACCAGGCCGATCACCAGCAGCAGCGCGGTCAGCGCATTGCCCAGCCACTTCTTGAGTTTGCTCTTGAACATGTCGGTGTCCTCCTCAGCGGCCGGCCAGTGCGTCGACGATCTTCAGGCGCTTGGCACGCAGCGCCGGCAGCAGGCCGACGATGATGCCGATCACCACGATCAGGCCCAGCCCCATCAGCCAGGTCGGCGTCGGCACGTGCGGCGGCAGCATGCCCATGCTCTTTGGCCCGATCGCCGGCAGGATCAGTGCAGCCAGGCCCATGCCGATCAGGCCACCGAGGCCGATCAGCAGCACCGACTCCACCATTACCAGCATCAGCACGGTGCTGTCCTTGAAGCCCAGCGTCTTCAGCGTGGCCAGTTCGGGCACGCGCTCGCGCACCGCCTGCGCCATGGTGTTGCCGGTCAACAGCAGCAGGGTGAAGAACACCGCACCCATGATCGAGGTGACGATCATGCCGATGTCGGCGAACTGCTTGACGAAGGCCTGCTGGAACGCCGATTCGGTCTGGGTCTTGGTTTCGTGGTCGGAGTTGGCCGAGATCGCGTCGATCGCCTGCGCCACCCGCGAAGAGTGGTCCGGGTTGTCCAGCGTCACCGTGTACCAGCTCACCTGGTTCTTGATGTAGTCGTTGGACTCATCGAAGTACTTCCAGTTCATCATCAACTGGCGTTCTTCGTTGGAGGCCTGTGCCGGATCCCTGGAACGGTAGATGCCCTTCAACTCCAGCGGCCAGTCGTTGCTGCCGCCGCGCGGGAAGATTGTCGCCTGCAGCGGAATGGTGTCGCCGATCTTCCAGCCGAACTGCTTGGCCAGGGTCTCGCCGACGATGGCGCCGGTGCGGGTGTTCTTCCAGTCTTCCAGCTGCGCCGGGTCGATCTGCAGTTCGCGGTAGACATCGAAGTAGTTGGGTGACACCGAGAAGTTCGGGAAGAAATTCTTCGGGTCCTGGTAGATGCCGCCGAACCACATGCCATAGGCCACGTCGCGTACACCGGCGACCTGGCGGATCTGCGTTTCCAGGCGGATCGGCAGCGACTGGGTGATCGACAGGCGCGAGGCAGTGACCAGCCGGTTGGCACCTTCCACGCTACCACCGGAGGTGAACGCCACGCGCACCGAATCGAGCATGCCGAACAGCAGGAACGCGGCCACCACCGACAGCAGGGTCAACAAGGTGCGGGTGCGGGTGCGGAACAGCTGCGCCCAGACCAACGAGAAGTATTTCATCGCTGTGGCCTCCGTCAGTGGGTCAGCGGCGCGTCGGCCAGCTCGCCCTTGTCCAGGTGCACTGTGTGCGTGGCGTACTCGGCGGCCTTCGGGTCATGGGTGACCATGATGATGGTCTTGCCGTGCTCGCGGTTGAGCTGCTGCAGCAGGCCCAGGATCTCCTCGGCAGACTGGCGGTCAAGATCGCCGGTAGGTTCATCGCAGATCAGGAAAGTCGGGTCGGAGACGATTGCGCGCGCGATCGCCACGCGCTGCTGCTGGCCGCCGGACAGTTCATTCGGGCGATGGCTGCGGCGGTCGGCCAGGCCGACCAGGGTCAGTGCGATCTCCGCATTGCGCTTGCGCTGCGCCGCACTGAGATGGGTCAGCAGCAGCGGTAGTTCCACATTCTTCTGCGCGGTCAGCATCGGCATCAGGTTGTAGAACTGGAACACGAAGCCGACGTGGTGGCTGCGCCAGGTCGACAGCTGGCCGCCGCTCATCTGGTCGATGCGCTCGCCTTCGATGCTGATCTCGCCGCCGCTGGGATTGTCCAGGCCGCCGATCAGGTTGAGCAGGGTGGTCTTGCCCGAGCCGGACGGGCCCATCAGCGCGACGAAGTCGCCGCTGGCGATGTCCAGGTCGATGCCGTGCAGCACCTGCACCTTTTCGGGGCCGCGCTGGTAGGTCTTGGTGATGTTGCGCAATGAAACCAGGGTCGACATGGGTGGTTCTCCACGGAAGGCGGGAAACGGGGAAGCACACCTGCGGTGGCCGCAGGCGTGCGTCGAGCGGTGTTGCCGGCGGCGCCCGCAGGCGCCAGGCCGTTACTGCGCTTGTTTCTGTTGCACCTTGGCGCCATCGCGGAGGGTGTCCGGCGGGTTCACCACCACCGATTCACCTGCGCTCACGCCCTTGAGGATCTGGCGGTCCTTGCCCATCGCCTGGCCAGCCTCGACCGTGCGCTGCTGCACGCGGCTCTCGTCACCCAGCACGAAGGCCACCGATGTGCCCTCGCGCTGGACCACGGCGCCACCTGGCACGCGCACGCCTTGCGGCTTGGCGGCCGCCTGCGGCTGTGCCTGTTCCAGGAAGCTGACCCGCACGCCCATCTCCGGCACGATGCGCGGGTCCTTCACCTTCAGCGCCACGCGTACCTTCACCGTGGCCTTGCCGCGGTCGGCGGTGGGGATGATGGCGATCACCTCACCCGGAATCTTCCATTCCGGGTAGGCGTTGAGCGTGGCTTCCACCGGCATCTTCGGCTGCACGCGGCCGATGAAAGCTTCGCCGACCTCGACTTCGATCTCCAGCGATTCCATGTCGACGATGGTGCCGATGCCGGTACGGGTGAAGCCACCACCGGCCGACAGCGGCGAGACGATTTCGCCGGGCTGCGCAGCCTTGGCGGTGACCACGCCGGAGAACGGCGCGCGCACGATGTTGTTGTCCACGCCCAGGTCGGCGATGGCCAGCTGGTCGTTGGCCACCTTGACGTTGCGCTGTGCGGTGTCCAGCTGTGCACGCAGGCTGTCGCGCTGGGCCACCGCCTGGTCGTACTGCGAGCGCGACACCAGCTGCTGGCCGACCAGTGCCTGCAGGCGGCTGGCCTCGGCGGCGGCCTGCTTCTGCTGTGCTTCCAGCCCGGCCACCTGGCTGCGTGCGGCCTGCAGCTGCGAGGCATACAGGCTGCGCTGCGCGTCGGCATCGATCGGGTCCAGCGTGGCCATGATCTGGCCCTGCTCCACGCGCATGCCTTCCTCGATCATCACCTCGCGAACCTTGCCGGTGATCTTGGCCGAGACGGTGGCCATGCGCCGCGCAACGACATAGCCGCTGGCGTCGAGCACCGAACTGCTGGCGTTGCCCTGCTGGATGGCCACTGCCGGCGCGGTTTCCACGTCCACCGCCGGGGTACGCCCGAACAGGGCGAAGGCAGCAGCGGCCAGCAGCAACACGATCACGATGATCGCGATCCACAGCCAGCGGCGGCCACCACCACTGCCACTCCCTCCTGAGGCGGGCGGCGGGGACTTGCGGTCGATACGGAGTTCCTTCAACAGCTCGGCAGAAGCGTTCATTCGTTCCATCACAGGCGTTCGGGCGGGTGTGACCGGAAGGGCGGACGGCGGCGGTTCCGGCGGTGGAGCGTGCGGCACAGCATGAAGGCAGGCACAGCGATGACGGCAGTGACAGCTGTCACCCGATGACACTGACGGCGGCAACTGCGAAATGTGACCACGGCGGCACAGGATGGCAACGTCCCCGCTACCGGTACCGCCCATGGATCCGATCGCCCCGTCGCTGGCCCGCCTGCAGCAGGTGCAGGTGCGTTACCGCGACCATACCGCCCTGCATGGCATCGACCTGCAGGTCCGCGCTGGCCAGGTGCTGGCGCTGCTGGGCCGCAACGGTGCCGGCAAGAGTACCGCGATCAGCGTGTTGTTGGGCCTGCGCCGCGCCGATGGCGGGCAGGTCGAACTGCTCGGCGGCGACCCGCAGCAGCGGACCAGCCGTCTCGGCCTGGGCGTGATGCTGCAGAGCACCAGCCTGCCGCCGATGCTGCAGGTGGACGAACTGGTGGCGCAGGCAAGCGCCTGCTACCCCGACCCGATGCCGCTGCAGGAGGTACTGCAGCGCGCCGGCCTGCAGGCGCTCGCGCGCCGCCGCTACGGCCAGCTGTCCGGTGGCCAGCAGCGCGCCGTGCAGTTCGCCATCGCGCTGTGTGGGCGGCCACGCGTACTGTTCCTGGACGAGCCCACCACCGGTCTGGACATCCAGGCACGGCGGGTGATGTGGCAGGCGATCCGGCAGCTGGTGGCCGAAGGCTGTGGCGTGCTGCTGACCACCCATTACCTGGAGGAAGCCGAAGCGCTGGCGCAGCAGGTGGTGGTGCTGGAGCAGGGCCGGGTACTGGCCGACGCGCCGCTGAGCGAGCTGCGCCTGGCCGATCGGCCGCGCCGCATCCGCTGCCGCAGCGGGTTGCCCATGGAGGACGTGCAGCAGTGGCCGGGCGTGCAGGAGGTGCAGCGCGACGGCGAGCACCTGCAGCTGCTGGCGAGCCCGGCCGAGCCGGTGGTGGCGCGCCTGCTGGCCGCCGACGCGCAGCTGCGCGAGCTGGAAGTACAGGGCGCGGCGCTGGCCGACGCCTTCCTCGACATGACCCGGGAGGCCGCATGAACACCCTGATCCGTACCGCCAGGTTGCCGCTGCCTGCATGGCGCCAGGCGCTGCGCCCGTATCGCGCTGAACTGCTGGCCGAACTGCGCCGGGCCTGGCGTACGCCGGCGTTCGCGGTGCCCTCGCTGCTGTTCCCGGTGCTGTTCTATCTGCTGTTCGGTGTGCTGCTGGGGCGTGGTCACGCGCCGCTGTATCTGTTGGCCACCTACTGCGTGTTTGGCGCGATGGCCCCGGCCCTGTTCGGCTTCGGCGTGCAGTTGGCGCTGGACCGCGAAGGCGGCCTGCTGACCCTCAAGCGCGCGCTGCCGATGCCGGCGGCGGCACCGCTGCTGGCACGGCTGGCGATGGCGGTGATGTTCGCGCTGCTGGTGGCGTTACTGCTGATCGGCGTCGCGCGCGTGTTCGGTGGTGTGCAGCTGCAGGCGTTGCAGATGGTGCAGCTGCTGGCGGTGGCGGGCCTGGCGGCGCTGCCGCTGGGGGCGATCGGCCTGCTGATCGGCAGCCATGTCAGTGCCAGCGCGGCGCCGGCGATGGTCAATCTGGTTTATCTGCCGCTGGCCCTGCTGTCCGGCCTGTGGCTGCCGCTGTCGGCGCTGCCGAAGTTTTTCTCGACGATGGCCCCACTGTGGCCGACCTGGCATCTGGCGCAGCTGGCGCTGCCGGTGGTCGGGCTGCCGTCGGTGGGCAGCCTCGCCGGCCACCTGCTGGTGCTGCTGGCGGTGACCGTGGTCGCGTTGCTGCTGGCGCGCCGTCGCCTGCGCCGGATCGGCTGAACTGGCATGATCGGCAGCGATCGTCCCCGCCTGGATTCTCCTGTGTCGTCGAGCTGGCTTGCGTCCCTGCTGCGCCCCGCACCGGATTCGGCGGTGGCCGAGCTGCTGCGGCGTGGCAAATCGCCCTGGAGCGGTGCGATCCACCTGCTGTGGTCGGTCTGGATCTTCCTCACCCCGGTGCTGGGGAACGGCTTCACCCTGCGCTGGCTGTTGCTGACTCTGGTCAGCTATCCGCTGTTCCTGCTGTTCTACGCCAAGGTGATGCTGGCGCCACGGCACCATGCATGGCGCTACGCGCTGGGCATGATCGTGATGGCCCTGGTACTGCTTCCGTGGTACCCCTCGGGACTGAGCTATTTCGTGTTCGGCTGCGTGATGATCCGCATGAGCAGCCGGGGCGGCTGGTGGCAGTACCTGCTGCAGCTCACCGGGCTGAACCTTCTGTTCTGCAGCACCGCGCTGTACTTCGGTTATCCGTGGCAGGCCATGGTGTGGATGCCGGCAGTGTCGTTCATCGTCGGCCTGGTGGTGAACGTGGAGGCCTTGAGCCAGCAGCGCGACGTGGCCCTGCAGCTGTCCCAGGACGAGGTGCGACGGCTTGCGACCACCGCCGAGCGCGAGCGTATCGGCCGCGACCTGCACGATCTGCTGGGGCACACGCTGTCGCTGATCACGCTGAAACTGGAGCTGGCGCGCAAGCTGTACGATCGCGATGACGAGCGTGCACGGCAGGAAATCGGTGAAGCCGAGGCCATCGCCCGCGAAGCACTGGCACAGGTGCGCAGTGCGGTGACCGGCATCCGCGCCAGTGATCTGGCGGGCGAACTGGCGTCGGCGCGTCTGCTGCTGGAATGCCAGCAGGTGCACCTGCAGTACACGGCGCCGCCAGCGATGCCGGTGGAGGTGGAACGCGGGCTGGCGCTGGTGTTGCGCGAGGCCGCCACCAACATCGTGCGCCATGCGCAGGCGACCCGGGTGCAGGTGGATTTCATGCTTGAGGACCGACAGTTGGCGATGCAGATACGCGATGACGGCCGCGGCGGCGTGCAGGCCGAGGGCAATGGATTGAGTGGCATGCGCGAACGGGCGGCGGCGCTCGGGGGACAGCTGACCCTGCAGTCGCCGCGCGGCGAAGGCACGCTGCTGACCGTGCGCGTGCCCCTGATGGCCGCCACCACGCCGTTGTCGCCGGCATCGTTGGCACAGGGGGGCGCGGCATGATCCGCATCCTGCTGGCCGAAGACCAGGCGATGGTGCGCGGCGCACTGTCGGCGCTGCTGGGCCTGGAACCGGACATCGAAGTGCTGGGCAGTGCTGCCGATGGCGAGGCCGCCTGGCGCATGCTGCAGCAGCTGCAGCCGGACATCCTGGTCACCGACATCGAGATGCCGGGCCTGAGCGGGCTGGAGCTGGCGCAACGCATCGCCCGCCACGAACTGCCGATCAAGGTGGTGATCGTGACCACCTTCGCCCGCGCCGGTTTCCTGCGCCGCGCGCTGGAAGCTGGCGTGCTGGGCTACCTGCTGAAGGACGCACCGGCCGAGAACCTGGCCGATGCACTGCGCAAGGTGAAGCAGGGCATCCGCGCGATCGACCCGCAGTTGGCGCTGGATGCCTGGTCGCAGGCCGATCCGCTGACCGACCGCGAACGCCGTGTGCTGCGTCTGGCCGGCGAAGGCCGTACCGCCAGCGAGATCGCAGAGCAGCTGGGGCTGTCGCACGGCACGGTGCGCAACTACCTGTCCGAGTGCATCGGCAAGCTGGGCGTGGCCAATCGGATCGAGGCGTACCGGCTGGCGCGGCAGAAGGGGTGGTTGTAGGGGCGTGCCCCAACGCATCGGTAGCGCCGGGCCATGCCCGGCGGATCATTTCCGCGACCGCGGGGGGGTGTCACTTTCTTTGCTCGTGCAAAGAAAGTAACCAAAGAAACGCTCCGCCGGCCGCGAGCCGGCGCGCTTCGCACGCCGGTGCCCTGCGCTCCTCGGTCCGTCGAGGGATGGTGCGGGAACTCGCTGCGCTCAGACACCCGCACCTCTTCGCCCTCGCCGGACCTGCGGTGCTCGGCTCGCTTGAAGGCGGACTGGAAGGTCAAGGTCAAGGTCAACGGCAACGCCATCCACGCATGGCGTGAATCCACTGGGTGCAGCTGTGGCATTTGACCTTGGGTCCGCCTTGAGCGAGCCGAGCATCGCAGGGGAATCAGGGGCGAAGAGGCGCCGGTGTTTGAGCGCAGCGAGTTCGGCGCCGTCCCCTGATTCACCGAGAAGCACAGGGCACCGGTGCGTAGCACCGGCTCGCGACCTGGCGGCGTGTTTCTTTGGTTACTTTCTTTGCACGAGCAAAGAAAGTGACACCTCTCCGCAGGCGCGGAAATGATCCGCCGGGCATGGCCCGGCGCTATCCATGCGTGGGCGCAGGTGGAACCCGATCAATCCTTCCCCCGCGCCATCGCCTGGAACACGCCATCCCGCCGCACCCACAGGTGGAACAGCGCCGCACCCACATGCATCAGCACCGTGGCGAACAACACATAGGCCAGCAGGCTGTGCGCATTACGCAACGCGGCATACAGCGCCGGGGTATGCGGCACGATCGGCGGCAGGTGCAGGCCGCCCCACAGCACGATCGGGTAACCGCCGGCCGACAGCATCGCCCAGCCGATCAGTGGCATCGCCAGCATCAGTGCATACAGCATCCAGTGCGAGGCCTTGGCCGCCATCACCTGCCATACGGGAAGATCCGCCGGCAACGGCGGCGGGCGATGGCGCAGCCGGTTGTACAGGCGCAGCAGCACCAGTACGCCGATGGCGATGCCCAACGGGCGGTGCAGGTCGATCAGCATAGGCCGCAGGTGCAGCGAGGCGACCATGGTCACGCCGATGAACAGCATGGCGATGATCATCAGTGCCATGGACCAGTGCAGCACCCGTGCCAGCAGGTTGAAGTGGCCGTTACCGGTGCTCATCGTGCGGCCTCCTTCGGTTGCTCCACGTTGCCGCTGGCGCGCTCGCGTTCGCGTCGGTTGAAGGATTGCGAGTACACGGCCGAGCGGGCGGCCAGGATCGGATCGTCACTGCCACGCACGCCACTGGGCAGGATCAGCGGATCGAAGTTGATCTGGCCGCAGGCGCCCTGTTCCTGCGACTGCAGGCGGTCCAGGCTGAGCACGCCGGCCACCACCTGTTCACGCGATTCGGGCCACGGCACTGAAGGATCATCGATGGCATCGCCGGGTTCGGCGGTGGTGACGACCAGGTTCCAGCGCACCGGGCCACTGGCCAGGCGCTGCTGCAGTTCCTGGCTGAGGAAATCGACACTGGCCTTCTTGCGCGTGTCCGCGTCCATCTCCACCACCGGCGCCTGCGGCTGCCAGCGCCAGCGCACCGCGCGCTTCTGGCCCTGCACATTGGTGAACCAGAAGCTGTTGACGCTGTTGAAGGTGGTGTCGGCCCAGCTGCTGGTCCACGGCGCTGTCTTGGCCCATTGCTGGAACGCCTGCGCACTCGGGTACTTCGCCAGCACCGCGGCCATCTTCTGCGGGTCGGGCTTGCCGGTGGCCGGGTCGGGAATGGAGGCGCGCGTCTGCTCGTAGAACGCCTCGGCGTTGGGGGCAGCGAAGAACGGGAAGCTGTTCATCGCCATCCGCCATTCCTGGCCGTCGTCGCTGACCATCTGCACAGCGAGGCTGCGCACGCGCGCGGTGTTGTCGGCGCCGTAGGGGTCGCCACCGCCGATCGACAGGCGGCCCATCACGGGCACCTTCTGCTGTGAAAACACCCGTGCACTGGACAGCGTCGGCGCCTGCGAACTGGGTTCGAACCAGCCGCTCACGCAGATGCCCTTGCTGTGCGCACGGCGGAAGCCGGGATGGGCAGGGCCGGTGGCTTCGATGGTGTCGGTGAAGCGCTGCGCGGTCAGGCGGCCGCCAATCCAGCCGGCCAACCAGGCGAAGGCCAGCGCCACCGCACCCAGAATGAGTGCGATCAGTGCGATCCAGAGCAGGGGGGAATGCTTGCGCGGTGCGCCCGGCGTCTGGCCAGCGCGGGTGTAGCGGAAGAGCGACATGGTCGGAGTCCTGCCTTCACGGAGCGTGTGGGTGGTCGACCCACACATCCTCGCAGAACCCTTCCAGGCCCGGTATTCAATTTTTCGTCAAGTTTTCCGGGGACGGCGTGCCGACCAAGGTCGGCACCCACCCGATCAGCTGTAACGCGCTTTCAGCATCGCCCACGCCGAACGCAGCGCCAGTGCTTCACCACCGGCCGGACGGCCCGGGCGTTCGCCGTCGTTCCAGGCATACACGTCCAGATGCGCCCAGCGCTGGCCGTCTTCCAGGAAGCGTTCCAGGTACAGCGCGGCGGTGACCGAGCCGGCCATGCGCGAACCGGCGTTGGCCAGGTCGGCGATGCCGCTGCTCAGGTAGCGCAGGTACGGGCGCCACAACGGCATGCGCCAGACCGGGTCGCGGGTCGCGTCACCGGCCTGCAGCCATTGCTGGGCGACCGCGTCGTCATTGCTGAACAGTGCCGGCAGGTCGGGACCGAGCGCGATGCGTGCAGCGCCGGTAAGGGTGGCGAAGTCCAGTACCAGGTCCGGCTTCTGTTCGCTGGCGAAGGTCAGCGCATCACACAGGATCACGCGGCCTTCGGCGTCGGTGTTGTCGATCTCCACGCTCAGGCCCTTGCGGGTGGCGATCACTTCGCCCGGGCGGAACGCATCCGGGCCGATCGCATTCTCCACCGCCGGCACCAGCAGGGTCAGGTGCACCGGAAGCCGGCGAGCCATGACCAGGCCGGCCAGGGCCAGTGCGTGTGCAGCACCGCCCATGTCCTTCTTCATGTTGCGCATGCCGTCGGCCGGCTTGATGTCCAGGCCGCCGGTATCGAAGCACACGCCCTTGCCGACCAGCACCAGTGCAGGATCGGTTTCCTTGCCCCAGCGCAGCACCACCATGCGCGGTGCGCGGTGCGAGGCGCGGCCGACGGCATGGATGGCCGGGAAGTTCTGCTTCAGCAGTTCATCGCCGGTGATCGCCTCGACCTGCGCGCCATGTGCCTGAGCCAGGGCGCGCGCTGCGTCTTCCAGCTGCTGCGGGCCCATGTCCTCGGTCGGGGTGTTGACCCAGTCACGCACGCGCAGGCTGGCGGCGATCAGATCGGCCACTTCACCGGACGGTGCAGCCACCAGTTGCGCCGGAGCGCGGTTGCGCTTGCGGTAGCGGTCGAAGCGATAGCTGCCCAGGCCCCAGCCCAGCTGCAGCAGCGCCTGCTCTTCGGCCGGCAGCTCAGTTGCCAGCTGCCACACGCTGCCTTCCGGCAGGGCATGCGGGGCATGCGCATAGCTGTAGGCGTCGGCGCGATCACCAACACCGATCACCGCACCGGCCAGGCCGTCGGCGCCCGGCAGCAGGGCCACGCTGTGTGCGCCGGCATTGAAGCCCTGCGATGCCAGCCAGGCCTGGGTGGCGGCCGGCTGGCCGTCCTTCCAGGCCGCGAACTGCTCGCGGCCCAGCACATGCAGCGGCAGTGCTGCGGCGGTGTCGGCAGTGAAACCAGTGATCTCGCTCATGCGTCAGGTACTCCGGGGTGCGGCGGCATCGAGGTTGTCATCCAACCAGTCGGCCAGGCCGGTGAGGGTGTCGAACTGCAGGTCCGGCTGCAATTGCGGATGGGTCCAGGTCGCGGCTTCGCGGTTGATCCAGCAGCCGCGCAGGCCGGCGGCGATCGCCCCGGCCACGTCCATCTCGGCGTGGTCGCCGACATGCAGCACCTGTGCCGGCGCCACACCCAGGCGGGTGCAGGCGGCGTGGAAGATGCTTGCCTCGGGCTTGGCCGCGCCGTGTTCGCGCGCACCCAGCTGGAAGGCGAAATGATGGGCCAGGCCGATCCGCTCCAGATCGGCATTGCCGTTGCTCAGCGCTGCCACCGGGACCCGCGCGGCAATCCGCGCCAGCGCATCGATCGCGTCGGGATAGCACTCGACCTGGTTGCGCGCGGCGTAGAACGCCTCGTAGGCCGGTTCGAGCAATTCCAGGCTGGCGCCGCTGTTCTGCAGGGCCTCCTGCAGCGTCAGCCGGCGCAGCGCGCTCAGGTCATGGTGAAGGTGTGGATTGTCTCGGAACGAGCGCTCGCGCAGTTCGCGCATCGCCGCCAGCGGATACATCGCGGCAGTGGCAGGGCTGTGTTCACGCATCCACTCGTGCAGGACCAGGTCGATGCGGGCGCCGATCGGGGCGAACGGCCAGAGCGTGTCGTCGAGGTCGAGGGTGATGGCAAGGACAGGGAATTTCACCCCGCCATTCTACCCCTGCCCGCGCGGGCTTTCATTCCAGCAGGCGCGCCCATCCCTGCATGCCGTCCAGCCGTGCCAGCACCAGCTTGATGCAGACCAGCAGCGGTACTGCCAGCAGCAGGCCGATCATGCCCCAGGCCCAGCCGAACAGCATCAGCGCCAGGATCAGCACCAGCGGCGACAGCTTCATGCGCCGCCCCAGTACGATCGGGGTCACCATCTGTCCCTCCAGGGTGTGCAGGCCCAGGTAGGCCGCGGCCGGCAACAGGGCCTGCAGCGGGTCGCGGAACTCGACGAAGCCCATCAACAGCATCAGCGCCACGCCGATCAACGGGCCCACGTAAGGTGCGAAATTCAGCAGCGCGGCCACCGTGCCCCACAGCAGGGCTTCCTGCAGGCTGATGCCCAGCAGCATCAGTACCCCGGCGAACACCAGTCCGACCAGGGTGTTGATCACGCTGATGGTCAGCACGTAGCGCGACACCTCGCGCTCGATCGACCGCAGGATGTCGCTGGTGAAGCGTTGCTGCTGGCGGTTCGGGAACAACGCGATCGCCGCGCGCTGCAGGCTCTGCCCGTAGATCATGAAGAACAGGGTCAGCAGCACCACCGCCAGCACCGAAGCGGCCAGCCGTGGCGCGCGGGTCAGCATGCGGTAGGGGTCGTCCAGCTGGGTGCGGATCACCTGCACCTTGCGGTTGCTGTCACCGCCGGCGACGCGGGCGAAGTTCTCCGCGGCCTGGTTGGCCTGCTGCACCGGCTTGGTCAGGTCCTGCACCTGCCGGGCCACCTTGCGCAGCTGCTGTGGTGCTTCCTGCGCCCATTCCATCGCCGGGCCGATCAGCTGCACGGCCAGCGAACCGGTCACGCCCAGGCCGGCACCGAGGATCAGCAACGCGCCCAGTGCACGTGGGATCCACAGCTTCTGCAGCAGGCGCAGGATCGGGTTGCCGACCAGTGCGAAGAACATCGCCAGCAACACCGGCAGGATGATGTCCTGTGCTGCCCACAGCGTGTAGCCCACCGCCAGCGCGGCCAGCACCACCAGCGACATCGGCCCGCGCGGGCGCGATGGTGGCGGCAGTGGCGCCTCGGGCGCTTCCGGGCCAGCCGGTGATGGGGACAGGAGGGACTCGCTCATCGACGCATCAACCGGAATGGGGAGCGCATTATCCGCCGGCCGCGATCGGCGCGGCGGATTCCATGGATCAACGTTCGGACAGTTCGGTGGCCGCTTCGGCCGGACGGGGTCCGCGCGGGTCTGGTTCCGGTACTGGCTCCGGCACGGAGCGTGGTGCCGGTGCCGGACGTGCCTCGGCAGCGGAGGCCGCCGCCTGTGCATGTTCGCTGGCATCGTCGGCTTCTTCAGCCGCATCGTCGGCGGTGGCCGCGGCCTGCGCTGCCATCGCGGTAGCGAATGCTGCCTGCGCGCTGGCGAACAGGTTCGACACCGACCCCACCATCTGCAGCCAGCGTGCGCCGTTGACCCTGCCTGGCACTTCCAGCTTGCCGGCGATGAAGCCACCGGCCAGGCCCACCACGATGATGCGCAGCGGCGACCAGCCCTGGCGCCAGACCTGGCTGAGCGTGCCCCAGTGGTCCTGGGTCTCACCCATGCGCACGGTCACCACCTGTTCGCAGCGCTTTACCCGCCGCTGCAGCGCGCCGAACTTCATGGCTTGCCCTCCGGCAGCTGCACCCCGGCATCAGGGTCATCCTCGCTGGGCTCATCGAACAGGCCCAGGCGCGACAGCTGGCGCCGGGTGGCGTGCATGCCGGTGTGGTGGAAGAAGTAGGACACCCGCCAGATCGCATAGCCGGTAACGGCCAAGCTCAGCAGCGAGGTGATCAACAGGGCCTGCAGCCAGCTCAGGCCCCAGCTCTGCAGCAGGGCGATCAGCGTGGCGGCCATCAGCAGCCAGGCCGAGGCTCCAAACACGATCGCCACGCCGGCCCAGGCCAGCGCGCGACCGAATGCACTACGCGCCAGCGCGAAGTCGGCCGAAGCCAGCCGGCGCAGGGAGCGTACCGTGTGCTTGGCAGAATCGGCGGCGGCACGACCGGCCGCGCCGACCTGGCGGATGCTCTCATCCAGCGGCGGGGTCGCCGCCGGATCAGGCGCTTGCGCGTTCTCTTCGCTCACGCTGCGGCTTACTTGTCGCTGCTGCCGCGGGCCAGCTTGGCAATGATCCAGCCAGCTGCGAAGGCGACGCCGAACGAAGCCAGCGGACGTTCGCGGATCAGTTCAGCGGCGCTGTCGATCAGGTCCTTGCCCTTGTCCATCAGTGCGTCGACCTGTTCCTTGGCCGCAGCTCCACCGAATTCGGCGGCGGCCAGGCCGGACAGCGCGCTGTCGGACAACTCCGCCTTGACGTTGGCCTTGCCGATGCGCAGTTCGTCGGTTGCTGCACCGGTTGCGCCCTTGATCGCACCGCCGGCAGCGCTGGCGGCCTGCTTCAGGTGGGAACCGGCTTCACCCAGGTGGTCCTTCAGGTTCTCGGTATTGGTGGGGCTCATCGAATCACTCCTGTTGCGATGGGGGAACGGGGGACGGCGGTGCCGACCTGGACTGACAGCAATAGCATTGCCCGGGTATAGGGGGTGTTACGGCTGGGCGATCAGCGCATCACGAGCTGGCCCTGCTGCTGGCCATTGTTACGCAGCACGCGCAGCACCAGGGTGGGTGGGCGCTGCTGGAAATTGGCGCGCCAGCTGGCCAGGTCAGCGAATTCACCTACTGTTGCATCAGTGATGATGTCGCCCTGCTGCAGCCCGTTGCTGGCGGCGCGGCTGCCGCGCTTGACCTCGCTGACCAGGACGCCGCCAGCGCCGGACTGGCGCAGCGATTCGGGCAGATCGACGAAGGTGGCACCGCCCAGGCGCGGGTCCAGGCTGTCGCCGGTGACCGCGCGTGCCTGTTCCTTCAATATCGCCTTGATCTGCAGCGGCTTGCCTTCGCGACGCACGTCCAGCGTCAGCGGGCTGCCCACTGTGGCCAGGCCTTCCACGTTGTGCAGCGCTTCGGCGCTGTCCACGCGCTGGCCGTTGGCCGACACCACCACATCGCCCGGTTTCAGGCCCGCAGCGGCCGCAGCCGATCCGGCCAGCACGCGGGTGACCAGTGCGCCGCGGGTTTCGCCCAGGCCCAGGCCCTGCGCGATCTGTGCGGTCAGGTTCTGGCTCTCCACGCCCAGCGTGCCGCGCACCACCACGCCGTGCTTGACAAGCTGGTCGACCACGCTGCGCGCCAGGTTGGAGGGGATCGCCAGGCCCAGGCCGATGTTGCCGGCCATGCTGCCCTGCGGGTTGAAACTGGCGGTGTTGATGCCAACCAGCTGGCCCTGCAGGTCGACCAGTGCGCCACCGGAATTGCCCGGGTTGATCGACGCATCGGTCTGGATGAAGTTCTGGTAGCCCAGCCCGCGGATGCCGCTGCGGCCCACCGCCGAGACGATGCCGGAGGTGACCGTCTGGCTGAAACCGAACGGGTTGCCGATGGCCACCACGAAGTCGCCCACGCGCAGCTGGTCGCTGTTGCCAAGCTTGATGTCGGTCAGGTTCTGCGCCGGAATGCGGATCAACGCGATGTCCGTATCGCGGTCCGAGCCGAGGAACTCGGCCTTGACCGTGCGCCCGTCGGCCAGTGTCACCTGCACGTCATCGGCATTGTCGATGACATGGTGGTTGGTCAGTACCAGGCCTTCCTTGGCATCGATGATCACGCCCGAGCCGAGCGATTCGTTGATGCGCTCCTGCGGGATGTCCGGGAACAGGCGGCGGAAGAACGGGTCGTTGAAGAAGGGGTTGCGCACCCGCACCACCTGCTTGGTGTTGACGCTGACCACTGCCGGCATCGCCTTCTCCAGCATCGGCGCCAGTGACGGCACCGCCTGCCCGGCTACCGAAGCTGGCAACGCGGCGGCGGTGGGCAGCACCGCCGGCAGCGGCGCGGCATCGGCACGGTTGTCCAGGTGCGCATTGAGGCCGGTGGCAACAAAGCCACCGAAGGCGGCGGCGATTGCGAGCGTGAGCAGGGTGGGAAGCGGTCGCATGGGAGTCGGTTCGCTGGCGTGGGTGGGGGCGGTTCGGCCCTACGGTAAAACAAGCTGAATGAGTGTGTCGCGATCTGGATAAATGCGCCATGAAAACGGGGCGCCGGAAAGCGGGATGACTGTCGCCCGCTTCGGGCTGGTGGCGTCATCCGCGGAGGTGCTGCGTACACGTTCGTTCTCCGTCGGATGCGCTGCGGATACAGGCCGATACTTGCGCAGTTCCGCGCAACCGGGTGCCGCGATGCGCCATGACGCACACCTTCGCCTGCATTCGAGCAGGCACGTGCAGCGAACGTCCGCTGCAGCCTCGCCAGCGCGGCGCAGTCCTGAAAAGAAGGGGTTTCCTGCACACATGCATCGCCGCCAAGGGTGGTGGGCTACACCATCGGCGTCGCAGCAGATGCGATTGCTGGCGCATGCCCCGTTCCACGATCGTCAATGTCGGTATAGCATCGCCCCGTTTTGATACTTAAGGCCCCCAGGAGGGCAACATGAGCAACGGTAATGGTGTGTCGGTCGTGACCGACGCCGTCGAGAACGTCAAAGAAACCGCCACCAACGTCGGCGAGACCATCGCCCACGCCGCCGAAGACGCCGTGAAGTCGGTCAAGAAGACCGTCAAGCGCGCCACCAAGGCTGCCGGTACCCGCGTTGCCAAGGCCAAGAAGGCTGTGGCCAAGGTCGAGAAGACCGTTGCCAAGAAGGCCGAGAAGGCTGCCAAGTCGGTCGGCAAGACCGTTGCCAACGCCAAGAAGAAGCTGGAAGCCGCCAAGAAGAACGCCAAGGCCGAAGCCGCTGCCCTGAAGAAGGAAGTGGCCAAGAAGAAGGCGGCTGCAGGCAAGGCTGTGACCAAGAAGGCCGCCGCTGCCAAGAAGACCACCAAGGCTGCCACCAAGGCTGCTGGCAAGAAGGTCGCCACCGTGAAGAAGGCTGCCACCAAGAAGGCCGCCGTCGCGAAGAAGACCGTTGCCAAGAAGGCCGCAGCCGCCAAGAAGGTTGTCGACAAGAAGGTCGCTACCGCCAAGAAGGCTGTGGCCAAGAAGACCGTCGCCGCCAAGAAGGTCGCCGGCAAGAAGGTCGTGGCTGCCAAGAAGGTTGTCGGCAAGAAGGCTGCTGTCGCCAAGAAGGTCGCCACCAAGAAGACTGCTGCTGCCAAGAAGGTCGTCGGCAAGAAGGCCGCTGTCGCCAAGAAGGTCGTCGGCAAGAAGACCGCCGTTGCCAAGAAGGCCGTCGGCAAGAAGGCTGCCGTCGCCAAGAAGGCGGTTGGCAAGAAGGTTGCCGCCACCCGCAAGACTGTTGCCAAGAAGGCTGCGCCGCTGAAGAAGGTCGCTGCCAAGAAGGCTCCGGCGAAGAAGGCTCCGGCCAAGAAGGCCGTGCGCAAGGTCGCCAAGCGCAAGTAATCGCGCGGGTACCGAAGGCCCTGCCACCCACCGGGTGGTGGGGCCTTTCGCGTTTCTGGGACACGGTATGGGGCAAGATGCAGGTTCTTCCCGCCGGAGCCCCGGGCATGCGCGGTATCGACTTCAGTTCCTGGCAGGGCGTGCTGTCCACGTTGGCCGGCCTGGTCCTGATCACCCTGCTGGGCGTGGGCATCCGCCTGCTGGTGATGCAGACCCTGCAGCAGCGCCGCGAGCGCGAGAACCGGCAGATCAATGAGCGGCTGCGCACGCTGATGGCGGCCTACAAGACCCTGGGCGGGTCGTTCACTGGCGAACTGGGTGTGGATCCCAGCCATCGCCGCGACCTGCGCCAACGCCAAGATGCCGAAGGCATCGCCGAACCCCGCTCGGATCGCGCGCGCCGCATCCGCGACGCCGTTGAAGCGGCGCTGTCGGACATCCTGTTGCTGGGCACCGACGAACAGGTACGGCTGGCCGCGCGTGCGGCCAACGAACTGGCGCAGGGACGACCGGTGCACACCCACGATCTGGTGGTTTCACTGCGCGATTTCGTGCGCGAAGCGCTGGACCTGGCGCCGATCCCGGCCGATCTGCAGATTCCACCGCAGGGCCCGACCCGCCCGGGCGGTGCCAGTGGCAAGGGCCGCGCCGAGGGTGACGCCAAGGGGGGCCGCACTGGAGGCGGCGGTGGTGGCGGGGGCGGGATGGGCGCCGGCATGGGGGGCGTGGGTCTTGGCGCCGGCGCCGCACTGGGCGCCGGCCATGCCTCTGCCAGCGATGAAGTGGACGCGCGCTGAGCACGCGCTCCGGATTCAGCGCGTAAGTTCGTAGATCGGTACGAAGCCGCCGTAGATCATCCGCGCACCGTCGAACGGCATCGGGTTCTTCGCCGGATCCATCCGCGGGTCCTCCATCATCTTCTTCATGCCGGCGTCGCGGGTCGGCTTGTCCGGCCATTCGATCCACGAGAAGACCACCGTTTCGTCCGCTGTGGCTTTCACCGCGCCGAAGAAGTCGGTGGTCTTGCCGTGCGGTACATCATCGCCCCAGCACTCGACCACGCGCAGCGCGCCGAACTCGACGAAGATCGGGTTGCCCGCACGTGCATGGGCGAGGAACTTCTCCTTGTTGGCGGTGGGCACCGCCAGTACGAAACCATCGATGTAGCTCATTGCCTGCCTCCGGATGGACCGCGCCGCATGCACGGCCTTCAAGTACCCGACGAACCAGGGCGGCGCAGATCGACATCCTGCCTGCGCATGCCCGTTGCAGAGGATGAATGCACGCGTGCCGCGCGCGTATGCCAGACCCAGCCTGAATCAAGCCAAAAAATTCAGCAATGCGAAGACCGCTGTTTTCAGGGAGCGTTGTGGCGAATAACGGAGAATTTACATTCCCGATGCGATGGCGCCCTGGCGCTGCTGCACACCATAAGAAAGTAAAGGTGTACCCCCATGAAGAATTCGCTGATTGCTCTGGCCCTGGCCGCTGCCCTGCCGTTCACCGCCTCGGCTGCTGAGAACCTGTCCTACAACTACGCCGAAGCTGACTACGCCAAGACCGACATCGATGCGTTCAAGGCCGACGGCTGGGGCGTGAAGGGTTCGTACGGCTTCCTGCCGAACTTCCACGCCTTCGGTGATTACAGCCGCCAGGAAATCGACAACACCAACATCAAGCTGGACCAGTGGAAGATCGGTGCCGGCTACAACGTTGAAATCGCTCCGACCACCGACTTCGTTGCCCGCGTTGCCTACCAGAAGCGCGACCAGAAGCACGGCCTGGACTTCAACGGCTACAGCGCCGAAGCCGGCATCCGCACCGCCTTCGGTGCCCATGCCGAGGTCTACGGCATGGTCGGTTACGAAGATTTCTCGAAGAAGCACGGCATCAATCCGGAAGGCCAGTGGTACGGCCGCCTGGGTGGTCAGGTCAAGCTGAACCAGAACTGGGGCCTGAACGGCGAGCTGAAGATGAACCGCGACGGCGACAAGGAATACACCGTCGGCCCGCGCTTCAGCTGGTAATTGCTTCCTCGGCGCGCCTGCGCGCCGAAGATGCCTCGACAGGCCCGGCCCATGCCGGGCCTGTTGCGTTTCCGGCCGGGCAAACGCTACCTGACCGTGTCGCGGCGGAAGGGCAGCATTGCAACGAATTGGATTCCGCAGGCGTCGGCTGCGCCCTAGGGTGAGTGGCCTGTTCTGCAGGAATGCAACCATGCCCACGTTTCCGTCGCCCCGCGATTCTCCCTACCGCCTGTTGCTGCTGGATCCGCACCCGCTGTTGCGGCATGGCGTGCAGGAAGTCCTGGCCCGGCAGGCGGGCCTGCAGGTCGATGGAAGCTACGGCCGCAGCGGTGATCTGCTGCAGCGCCTGCAGCAGCAGGCGGCCGCGATCGATCTGCTGCTGGTCGACGCCTTGCCGATGGGTGACAGCGGGGAAGGTCTGGAACTGCTGCGGCACCTATCACGCCATTGGCCGGCAGTGCCGATTCTGGTGTTGTCCGCGCACTGCAACGCGGGTGTCGTGTCCTTGGCCCTGCAGGCCGGTGCGCGCGGATTCCTGTCCAAGGCCTGCGCGCCGCAGATGCTGCTGCGGGCAGTGAGCGTGGTTGCCCGTGGCGGGCGCTTCGTGCCGCCGGAACTGCGTGCACAGTGGAACCAGTCCCGCCGGCAACGCCAGCAGCCCGTGCGTCCACCACGGTTGAGTACGCGCGAGCGCACCGTCCTGCAATGGGTGCTGCGCGGCTGCAGCACCGGCGAGATGGCACACCGCAGTGGGCGTACAGCCAGCACCATCAGCACGCAGAAGCGAGCGGCTTACCGCAAGCTGGGCATCCGCAACGATGGCGAGCTGTTCCGCTTCCGCCATCTGATCGACGCTGATCGAGGCGGCGTTACTCGCCCTGGTACTGCTTCTCTTCCACCAGCGCTGAACCGGCCACGCGGTTGATCTCGTTCTTCACCTGCACGCGCTCGCCATTGGTGCCATAGACACCACGCGCCAACTGGATGAAGGCATCGTCGAACACCTGGGCCGCTTCCTTGTCGCGCAGCTGGTCCTGGATGTCCCACATGCGCTCGTTGATCGCCTTCAGCTGCTGCTTCAGCATGGCCAGCGCCGGCTGAGCCTGCAGCTGCAGCTGCAGCAACGGAAGCAGGCCGTCCAGCTCGGTGCGCACGTTGCTCAGCTTGGCGGCATCGTCGATGCGCTCGGCCTTGATCTCGAGAATGGTGATCTTGTCGATCAGCTCGCCGATCGATACCGGAGTCAGGATGGCGTCCACGCGGTTGGTTCCTGGAAACAGGGCGCCATGATACCGCGCTGCTGGCATGTGGCCCCGGTCCGCGGGATTTACGCCGAATTTGCGCCACGGGCCCGGCAGCACCCTCGATCCGTTACGGCCACCGCCTCGACACTGCGTTCCCGGCGGCGTGACCGCCTTCGACGAGGAACACAGTGCAGTGAACAGCAAGGGGATGATGGCGGCGATGGTGGCCGCGCTGGCAGGAATGCTGGGTATCGGCAGCGCGCAGGCGCAGGTGCAGGTCAGTGGCAGTGCGGCATTGACCAGCGACTACGTGTGGCGCGGCAGCTCGCAGAGCGACGGCGACCCGGCGGTGCAGGCGGGCGCGAAAGTGGCGCTCGCATCCGGTTGGTACGCCAGCGCGTGGGGCTCCAACGTATCGTTCAAGCCGGACAACGGCGCGCGCAGCGAGTTCGACCTGGTAGCCGGTTGGAGTGGTGCACTGGCACCGGACTGGACGCTGGATGCCAACCTGACCCGCTACGTGTACCCGGGCACCGGCCGCGCGCTGGACTGGACCGAACTCAATACCACGTTGAACTGGAAGCAGCGCGCGTGGCTGCAGGTTGCGCATTCCAGTGACGCGCTGGCCGGAGGTCATCGCGGCACCTATGCGCAGTTCGGCGTGCGTGTGCCGCTGCACGAGCGCGTCCGCCTGGAGGCGGTGGTGGGCCAGTATTGGTTGGCCACCGCACAGGGGCCGGACTACCTGCATGGCCAGCTCAGTGCCATTGCCACGCTGACCCCGGCGTGGGAGCTGCGGGCCACCGTGCACGACACCGACAACGCGGCCAAGCGCCTGTTCCCGGGCAACGCCGGGGGGCGTTGGGAGCTGGCGCTGCAGGGCAGCTTCTAGTTGGCAGCCGTGGTCTGGCGCGCACGCAGCGCGCCGGGCAACCACAGCAGCAGGGCCAGTGCGGCAACAGCGGCGCCGGCCACGCAGACGCCGGTCCAGCCGAAGCGCTGGTAGACCTGCGCCGACAGCAGTGAACCCAGCGAGCCGCCGATGAAGTAGCCGGTCATGTAGCCGGCATTGAGGCGGTTTCGCGCCGCCGGTTGCAGCGCATAGATCAGGTTCTGGTTGCTGACGTGCAGCAGCTGCGCGGCCAGGTCCAGCACCACCACGCCGACCAGCAGTGCCAGCAGCGAGTGTGCCGACAGTCCCAGTGGCAGCCACGACAGCAGCAACAGTACCAGCGCGATGGCCGTGGCACGGCCGGTCTGGCCACGGTCGGACATGCGGCCGGCCAGGCCCGCGGCCAGCGTGCCGGCGGCACCGACCAGTCCGAACAGGCCGATGGTGGCGTCGCTGTAGGCGTACGGTGGCTGTGCGAGCAGGAACGCCAGTGGCGTCCAGAAGATCGCGAACATGGCGAAGCTGCACGCACCCAGCAGCGTGCGATGGCGCAGCACCGGCTCCTGCACGAACAGGGAACCGATCGAGCGCAGCAGGGCGAAGTAGCCGAGGCCGGCGCTGTGGTGGAAGCGTGGCAGGCCACGTTGCAGCGCCAGTGCGGTCAGCACCAGGGTGCCGGCGGCGATCGCATAGACCAGGCGCCAGTCGCCAAGGCTCGACAGCAGCCCGGCCACGGTGCGCGCCAGCAGGATGCCCAGCAGCAGGCCGCTCATCAGCGTGCCGACCACGCGGCCGCGATGTTCGGGCGAAGCCAGCGTCGCCGCGAACGGCACCAGCACCTGCGCCACCACCGAGAACAGGCCAGTGATCGCGGTGCCCACCAGCAGCCAGGCCAGCGACGGTGCACAGGCACTGATCACCAGGCCAGTGGCCGACAGCAGGCTCATCACCACGATCAGCCGGCGGCGCTCGAACAGGTCACCCAGCGGCACCAGCAGGATCAGCCCGGCGGCATAGCTCAGCTGCGCCACGGTAACCACCATGCCGACCTGGCCGAACGGCACGCCGAAGGCATCGGCGATGGTGTGCAGCAGCGGCTGCGCATAGTAGTTGCTGGCCACGGCCACGCCAGTGGCGACCGACATCAGCAGCACCTGCCAGCGGTGCAGAGGGGGGAGGGACGGGCTCACGCGGTGTTCCAGAATGCGGGGTGCACAGTGTCCGCCCGCTGCAGTCATGATGGAAATGAATCATCATCATCCCTGTCATCTGGAAATGAGATGGTTGTGTGAATCTCAAGCAGCTTGAATTCGCCGTTGCCCTGGCCGAGGAGGGCAACTTCACCCGTGCCGCCGAGCGTTGCCATGTGGTGCAGTCGGCGCTCAGCCATCAGATTGCCAATCTGGAACAGGAGCTGGGCACGCCCCTGTTCGAACGCCTGCCGCGCCAGGTACGTGCCACTGCCGCCGGCGAAGTGCTGCTGGTGCACGCGCGGCAGGTGCTGGCCAGCCTGCGCCACCTGCGTGCCGACGTCGCCGCTGTCAGCGGCGAAGTGCGCGGGTTGTTGGCGATAGGGCAGATCTCTTCGTTGACCGACATCGACGTGGTGGCGATGCTGGCGGCCTTCCAGCAGGCACACCCGCAGGTTGAATTCCAGCTGCGGGTGGACAAGAGCGAGGACCTGATCGCGCAGGTGCAGTCGCGCGAACTGGATGTCGCCCTGGTCGGGTTGGCGCCCTCGGCGGGGCTGGATGGCGTCTGCCACCAGATGCTGCAGGAGGAAGACCTGGTGGCGGTGCTGGCGCCGTCGCACCGGTTGGCCGGGCACACGCGGCTGCCATTGGCCGCGCTGCAGGATGAAGCGCTGGTCGACTTTCCGCGTGGCACCGGCGCGCGCCGGCAGACCGATGATGCCTTCGCCGCCGCTGGCCTGCCGCATACGGTGCGCTTCGAGGTCAATCTGATGGAACTGATCGAGCGCTTCGTCCGCCATGGGCTGGCGGTTGGCATCGTGCCAGCGTTGATCGCCGACGGGTTCCAGGGGGTGGTACAGATTCCGCTGCAGCCGACCCCGACCCGCCGCGTGCACCTGGTCTGGCAGCGGTTGCCGACGCCGGCGGCACGGGCGTTCGTCGCGGCCGTGCTCAGCCGCGCAGGCGCAGGCTCAGGCCCTTGAGGAAGTTGCGCAGCATCTGGTCCAGGCAGCGCCGGTAGTTGGTGTGGCCGGGCTGGCGGAACAGCGCACCGATTTCCGACTTGGAGACGTTGAAACCGGCGCTGGCGAAGATTTCCATCAGGTCCACGTCACGCAGCTGGAAGGCCACGCGCAGCTTCTTCAGCACCAGGTTGTTGTCGATGCGGGTTTCCACCGCGCGTTGCGGCTGGCTCTCGTCGCGACCGCGCAGGTGCACGATCAGGCCATCGAGGAAGTGCGCCAGCGCGCTGTCGTTCATCGCCTCGAAGCCGGCTTCGTCATCGCGGCGCAGCCAGGCCTTCACCTGCTCGGTATCCACCGCGAAGGCCGGATCGGCCAGCTGGCACAGGGTCACCACGTGGTGGTCACCCAGGTCCAGGGAGTAGCGCACGCTGCGCAGGACATCGTTGTTGATCATGGCCCAATTGTACCGGTCACCCCGGCAGGTGGGGTCAGATCCCTTTGCTGGAGGCAAAGGGATCTGACCCGGGTTCTGCTCCAGGTTCTGGCCGATCTGGCAACACGGGGATCGGTCGACGGTGCCAGAATGGGGGTCTGGTTTTCCCCCTGGAGTTGCCTGATGACCCGCACTGTCCTGATTACCGGCGCCACTTCCGGCTTCGGCGCCGCTGCCGTCCACCGCTTCGCCCAGGCGGGCTGGAAGGTGATCGCCACCGGCCGCCGCGGCGAACGCCTGCAGCCGCTGGTCGAACGCTATGGCAAGGACGTGGTGCATGCCGCGGTCTTCGACATCCGCGACCCGGTGGCGATGGAAGCGGCGCTGCTGGCGCTGCCGCCGGCGTTCGGTGAGATCGACCTGCTGGTCAACAACGCTGGCCTGGCACAGGGCACCGCGCCGGCACAGAGCGCAAAGCTGTCCGACTGGACCACGATGATCGACACCAACATCACCGCACTGGTGACCCTGACCCACCGCCTGCTGCCGCAACTGGTCGAGCGCAAGGGCGCGATCATCAACATTTCCTCGGTGGCCGGCGTCTACCCCTACCCGGGCGGCAACGCCTACGGTGGCACCAAGGCCTTCGTCAGCCAGTTCTCGCTGGGCCTGCGCTCGGATCTGCACGGTACCGGCGTGCGCGTGACCACGATCGAGCCGGGCATGGCCGAAACCGAGTTCACCGTGGTGCGAACCCATGGCGACCAGGCTGCGTCGGACAAGCTCTATACCGGCGCCAACCCGATGACCGCCGAAGACATCGCCGAACAGATCTTCTGGGTGGCCACGCTGCCGCCGCACCTCAACATCAACCGCCTGGAGCTGATGCCGGTCAGCCAGTCGTTCGCAGGTTTCCAGGTCGCCCGCGAAGGCTGACCTGGACAGTGCGTCCTGTAGAGCCGAGCCCACGCTCGGCTGCTTTTGCCGTTTGTAGAGCCATGCTCGACTGCTTTCAACAGAAGCCGAGCATAGGCTCGGCTCTACACAGACAAAAAAAAGCCGGGCAATGCCCGGCTTTTTCATTCACATCGGCAGGCTTACTGCGCCTTGATCGCCATCGCCTGCAGGCCGGTACCATCCAGCTTCTGCTTGGCTTCGGACAGCTCGCCGGCACTGCCATACGGCCCCATGCGCACGCGGTACACGGTCTTGCCGTTGATCTGTGCCGACTCAACGCGTGCGGCCAACCCCATCATCGCCAGCTTGGCCTTGGTCGCCTCGGCATCGCCGGAGGCACCGAAAGCGCCTGCCTGCAGGATGTAGCGGGCGTTGTCGGCAGCAGCGGGTGCGGCAGTGGCCGCCGTGCTGGTCGCAGCCGGTGCAGCTTCCGCACGCGGAGCCGCGGTGGTCGCAGCCGTGTTGCTCGAGGCCGCAGTGGTGTTGGCCGCCGGCGTTGCCGCCGCCGGACGCTCACTCAGCGGCGCCGGCAACGGACGGCTGGTGGCGGTGACCGGTGCAGTGCTGGCCACGCTGGCGGTTGCCGTCGGTGCCGGTGCAGTGGCCGTGGCCGTGGCCGGCGGAACCGGCTTGCCTTCCAGTGCCGCCTGCGCGCGCTGCGCTTCGGCCTTGGCCCGGCGCTGGTCCTCGGCACGCGCGCTGGCGGCCAGTTCGGCGTCGGACATCTCGACTTCCTTGCCCGGCAGCAGGGTGTAGAAGTCGTACTGGGTAGCGGCCGGCTTTTCCGCTTCGGCCGGCTTCGGCGTGGCCGGCTGTGCGGCCGGCTGGGTGCCGACATCGCTGTCTGCATCAGCGACCGGGGCTGGCTGTGCGTTCGGGTTCGGCTGCGGACCGGCGCGCAGGAAGCCATCGCCTTCGCCCTTGAACAGGTTCGGCGCCGCCAGGAACACCACGGCCGCAATCGCCACGCCAGCGACCAGCCACACCCATCCGGGTGTGCCCTGGCTGCTGCTGTTGCGTCGTGCCTGGTTTTTGCCGCGTCGTGCTGCCATGTGTACTGCGTCTCCTGATGCTTACATTTTTTCCGGGGCGCTGACGCCCAGGAGTTCGAGGCCGTTGGCCAGCACCTGGCGCGCGGCGCAGGCCAGGGTCAGCTTGGCGTTGCGGTCGGCGCTGTCATCCACCAGCACCGGCGTCCCGTGATACCACGTGTGGAACGCGTGCGCCAATTCACGCAGGTACTGCGCCACCAGGTGCGGTTCCAGCGCCACGCCGGCCGCTTCCACCACTTCCGGGTACCGCGAGATCTCGTTCATCAGCAGCAGCGAGGCGTCGTCGGACAGGCGGCCGAGGTTGGCCAGGCCGTTGCCCTGTTCGTACACCAGGCCCTTCTCCTGTGCCTGGCGCAGCAGGCTGCAGACACGCGCATGCGCGTACTGCACGTAGAACACCGGGTTGTCGTTGCTCTGCTGGCGGGCCAGGTCGATGTCGAAGGTCAGCTGCGAATCCGGCTTGCGCGCGATCAGGAACCAGCGGGTGGCATCGCGGCCGGCTTCTTCGATCAGGTCGCGCAGGGTGAAGTAGCTGCCGGCACGCTTGGACAGCTTCACTTCCTCGCCGCCGCGCATGACGGTGACCATCTGGTGCAACACGTATTCCGGCCAGCCCTGCGGGATGCCCACTTCCATCGCCTGCAGGCCGGCGCGCACGCGTGCCAGTGAACCGTGGTGGTCGGCGCCGAGCTCGGTGATCGCGCGCTCGTAGCCGCGCTGCCACTTGGACAGGTGGTAGGCCACGTCCGGCACGAAGTAGGTGAAGGTGCCGTCGGACTTGCGCATCACGCGGTCCTTGTCGTCACCGAAGTCGGTGCTGCGCAGCCACAGCGCGCCGCCTTCCTCGTAGGTGTGGCCCGAGGCCTGCAGCTTGGCGACCGCTTCGGCGACCTTGCCATCGGCGTACAGCGAGCTTTCCAGGAAGTAGATGTCGAAGTCGACGCCGAATGCAGCCAGGTCCAGGTTCTGCTCGTTGCGCAGGTAGGCCACGGCGAAGCGACGGATCGCCTGCATGTCCTTTGCGTCCTTGGCACCGACCACCAGGGTGCCTTCCAGATCGACACTGGCACCGGCCATGTAGGCGCGGGCGACGTCGGCGATGTACTCACCGCGGTAGCCGCCTTCCGGCCAGCCGTCCTGGTCCGGGGCAATGCCCTTCACGCGGGCCTGCACCGACAGCGACAGGTTCTCGATCTGCACGCCGGCGTCGTTGTAGTAGAACTCGCGCTTGGCGTTCCAGCCGTTGGCGTCGAGCACGCGCGCCACGCAGTCGCCGATCGCCGCGGCGCGGCCGTGGCCGACATGCAGCGGGCCGGTCGGGTTGGCCGACACGTACTCCACGCCCACCGTGCGGCCATTGCCGGACAGGTTGCGGCCGTAGTCGTGACCTTCCTTGATGACCGACGCGGCTTCACGCTGGTACGCGGCCGGTGCCAGGTAGAAATTGATGAAGCCGGGGCCAGCGATCTCGACCTTGCTGACGTCCTCGCTGCGCGGCAGCGCCTCGACCAGCGCCTGTGCCAGTGCGCGCGGATTGCTGCGCGCGGCCTTGGCCAGCAGCATCGCGGCGTTGGTGGCGAAGTCGCCATGGTCGCGGGTCTTCGGGCGCTCGACCACGAAGTCCGGCGGCAGGGAGTCGGCGGGCAGGGTGCCATTGGCGCGCAAGGCTTCGATGCCTTGGCTGATCAGGGCGCGGAGGAGATTTTTCACGAGGCCTGCTGTGAGAATGAGCGGCGGAATCGCCCATTTTAGCGCAGATACCAGCGGCCACGCTGACCGGAACCTGCCTGTGGGGGCGACCGATGGCGCCCGGAGGGCGGGCGCTCAGCCGAACAGCCGGGGCTGGGGCGGCGACAGCAGGCCTCGTTCAGCAAACGAAACGGGGCGGCCCTCACCGACCACGAAGTGGTCCAGCAGGCGCACGTCCACCATCGCCAGTGCCTGCTGCAGTTCGTCGGTGATGCGGGTATCGGCGCTGGAGGGTTCCGGGTCGCCGGAAGGGTGGTTGTGGCTGAGGATCACCGCCGCCGCGTTGTGCAGCAGGGCGCGCCGCACCACTTCGCGGGGGTAGACCGGCGCGGCGTTGATGGTGCCGTGGAACAACTCCTCGCAGGCGATCAGCCGGTGGCGGTTGTCCAGGAACAGGGCCATGAAGATCTCCCGGGCCTGGCCGCGCAGGCGGTGCTGCAGGTAGCGGCCGACCGCGGCCGGATTGTTGCCGACCGCCTCGCCATGTTCCAGCTCGGCAGCCAGGTAGCGGTGGGCCAGTTCCAGCCCGGCAGCCAGCGTACAGCTGCGCGCCGGGCCGAGCCCGGGCAGGCGGGCCAGTTCACGCGCGGGGCGGTCCAGCAGCACCCGCAACGGGCCGTGCGCCTGCAGCAGGTCGCGCGCGGTCTGCACGGCATCGCGGCCGCCGAAACCGGAGCCCAGGAACAGCGCCAGCAGTTCGGCATCGGAAAGCGCCGTGGGCCCGCGTGCCATCAGCTTTTCGCGGGGACGTTCCTGTTCGGGCCAGTCGTGGATGGGCATGGCCCCAAGCTTGGACGTTTGGCCCCACCACCGAAATCAGGAAACCGGGATGAGAGGGGTCAGTCGATGCCTACCGGGCAGATTTTCAACAAATTTCAATGTATCCACTGATCGCCTTTTCTAGACTTCAATGGTGTGCTTAGGAGACCTGATGAAGCGACTTTCCCTGATCCTGATCCTTTCAACGTCGATACTGCCTGGTCCGGCCGGGGCAGGGGGCGCTGCCGCCACCTACGAGGAACTGTCCTCGTTGGCCAACAGCGGAGCTGCGGTCGTGGCGGCAAGCTTCGATGGCGCTGTACTGGCGGGGACTGGCCGTCGCGGATGCTGCTTCTCGCAGGCATTCCGATGGTCCAGCCAGGATGGTGTCCGCTGGCTGTCACGGCAGCACGAAGCAGAAGACAGTTCGGCTCGGGCAATCAGCAGGGACGGTCAGATCATCCTGGTGGAGACCCGAATCTCGACCGCGATGCAGGTTCTCCGCTGGTTGCCTGATGGCGAACGGGTTGCGGTTACCCCGGTCAGCCAATCCCACCGAGGCTTGGCGATGAACGCTGATGGGACAGTCGTCGGGGGGGCGGAGTACCTCTACCACTCACCGGATAGCGAGCAGCCGTACCTGTGGAGCGAGGCAGAAGGCTATCGCATTCTTCCGGCACCAGGAGGAGCCGACGGTACGCGTCCCACCCATTTCGACCCGGATCCGGCTGTTGTCCATGGCATTTTCTTTGTCGACGGGCCTGAACCAGGCAATCCCGCGAGGCCCATGCGGATCCGGTGGCGAAACGATGAAATCGATCCCGCCTCGCTTGCACCCATGCCGGATGACACCCTCCAGATCGGTCAGATCGCCATGGAGCAGTCGCTTCAGGTCGCAGGGATCGATCGCTACGAGCCAATGTCGATCGTGTGGATGGATCTGCAGGGCGGAATCCTGCTGGGAAGCGAGCCATTTTCCAACCAGGCACTGATCTGGACGCGCAGCAACGGCGTGTGTCGTCTGGAAGACTGGCTGCGGGCACTTCCTGTGGAGCTCCCCGAAGAGACCCGTTGGGAAGGCTCTCTGGTCAGCCCGGACGGACGCGTGCTGGTTGGCGTTGGGCACCGCAAGGAAGGCGAGGAGCAGGTTCCCTGGCGGGTATCGTCGGAGGTGCCTTTGGCAGACATTGTCCTTTCTGCTCCTGGTTGCGCCGCTTCAGCCAGCTGAGCCCCGATGCCTCAATCGCGCCGGGTCTGCAGATAGTCGAACAGTTCCTGGTTGTTCTGCAGGCCCAGCTTGCGCTTGGCTTCGGCCTTCTGCCGGCTGATGGTCTTCGGACTGCGCCCGCAGCGCTCGGCGACAGCGTTCACGCTGAGCCCGGCCGCCAGCAGATCCAGCACCTCCTGCTCGCGTGCCGACAGCGGTGCCGGTTCGCGCGGGAACAGCAGGTCGCGGGCCTGCAGGTGGTGGCGCAGCTGCTGGGAAACGAACACCTGGCCGGCCAGTGCCGCGCTCAAGGCCTGCGGCAGTTCGGTGAAATCGGCGCACTTGTCGACCAGGCCGCTGATGCCTTCGCGCAGCAGGCCGTCAAGCAGCCCGGGATGGCGCGCACCGGTCAACACCACCACCGGCAGCCCCGGATGACGTGCGCGCAGCGCGTCGATCAGTTCCGGACCATCCGGCCCGGCGCCGGGCATCGACAGATCGGTCAGCACTGCATCGCAGTCGTTGTTGTCCACCAGCTGAAGCAGCTCGGCGCCATCGCACGCACTGCCGACCACGTCCATCAGGTGGGTCTGCAGCACGACGCGGATGCCGTGCAGGACCACAGGATGGTCGTCGGCGATGATGATGCGTGGGTGCACGCGCTTCCTCGGAGATCGAACGGACCGCTGCACACAGCGGCCAACGTCTGATTCTGCAAAAGGGCGGGGTCGTAACGGTATAGGAAAGGTCCGAAACCGAGGCCCGGCGTCTGCCAGGTCAATACGGGCGGACTCCATCTGCTGATAGCCGCCCGCTATGTATGCCGTGTACCGGGACATTACCGACCATCGGGTAAGCTACCGCCCTCGTTTGCACAGGAATTCCAGGTGGCTGACTCCCCCAATGCTTCTCCCGCGCCGGCCCGCGCGCTGGAAGGTCAGAAACTGCTGTTGTGCGTCGGAGGCGGGATCGCGGCCTACAAGGCTTTGGAGCTGGTGCGGCGCCTGCGCGACGCTGGCGCCCAGGTGCAGGTGGCGATGACCGCCGGTGCCCAGCAGTTCGTCACTCCGCTCAGTTTCCAGGCCCTGTCCGGGCAGCCAACCCGCACCACGCTGTGGGACAGTGCCGCCGAACAAGCCATGGGCCACATCGAGCTGGCCCGCTGGGCCGACCGCATCGTGGTCGCCCCCGGCACCGCCGATCTGCTGGCGCGGCTGGCCCAGGGCCATGCCGATGACCTGGTCAGCACCCTGTGCCTGGCCAGCACCGCGCCGCTGACGATCTGCCCGGCGATGAACCATCGCATGTGGCTGCACCCGGCCACCCAGGCCAATATCGCCCTGCTGCGCCAACGTGGCGCACAGGTGATCGGCCCGGTTGACGGTCCGCTGGCCGAAGGCGAATCCGGTCCTGGCCGTCTGGCCGAACCGGGTGACATCGTCGCCGCGCTGGCCGCCAACGGCAGTGCCGAGGCACCGGCTGCCGCGCCGGAAACCCGCGCGCTGCAGGGCCTGCGCCTGCTGATCAGCGCCGGCCCCACCTATGAAGACATTGACCCGGTGCGTTACGTCGGCAACCGCAGCAGCGGCAAGATGGGCTTTGCCCTGGCCGCTGCGGCGGCCGCACTCGGCGCCCAGGTGGTACTGGTCAGTGGCCCGGTGCAGCTGCCGACGCCGCAGGGCGTGCAGCGCATCGACGTGCGCTCGGCCGCGCAGATGCGCGATGCCGTGCTGAAGTCGCTGCCGGCCGACATCTATATCGGTGCGGCGGCCGTTTCCGACTACACGCCGCGCCAGGTCGCGCCGCAGAAGCTGAAGAAGACCGCCGACAGCCAGTCACTGGTGATCGAGCTGGTGCGCACGCCGGACATCCTTGCCGAGGTGGCCGCACAGACGCAGTCGCTGAAGCTGGTGGTCGGCTTTGCCGCCGAGACCCACGACGTGGAGAAATATGCGCGGGGCAAGCTGGTCGACAAGCGCCTGGACCTGGTGATCGCCAATCAGGTCGGCATCAGCGGCGGCGGTTTCGAGAGCGACAACAATGCCGCCACTGCCTTCTGGCAGGATGGTGAACAGGTATTCCCGGCCACCTCCAAGCGCGAGCTGGCCGAACAACTGCTGGCGCTGATCGCGCGGAGACTTCAGGCATGACCCAGGCATCCACTTCCCAACCGCTGCAGGTCAAGCTGCTCGATCCGCGCTTCGGCGACAGCTGGCCGCTGCCGGCCTACGCCACCGCAGCCAGCGCCGGCATGGACCTGCGCGCGGCGCTGGATACCGCGCTGACCCTGCAGCCGGGCGACACCGCGCTGGTGCCCAGCGGCCTGGCCATCCACATCGCCGATCCGCACCTGTGCGCGGTGATCCTGCCGCGTTCGGGGCTGGGCCACCGCCATGGCATCGTGCTGGGCAACGGTACCGGCTTGATCGACGCCGATTACCAGGGCCCGCTGCTGATCAGCGTCTGGAACCGTGGCCGTGAGGCCTTCACCATCGAGCCGGGCGATCGAATCGCGCAGCTGGTGGTCGTGCCGATTGCCCGCGTCAACCTGCAGGTGGTGGATACTTTCACCGACAGCGTGCGGGGAACGGGTGGATTCGGCCATACCGGGGTGCGTTGACGGGGGACATCGATGAGCGGCATCGGGGAAGGACAGCGGGGACGGTCGTTGGGTCGCAGTGCACCACTACTGGGGGTGCTGCTGATCCTGCTGGCCGGCTGGTTCGGATGGAGCGCGGTGCAGCAATGGCGCCAGGAGGCCAACGGCCAGGCGCTGGAAGAAGCACGTGACCAGGCCGTGCAGGGCCTGCAGGACGCGGCCGCCGGCCAGCTGAAGCAGCTGCAGCAGCAGCTGAAGAACGAGCGCGTGCAGCAGGCGCTGCAGGCCGGCGATGCCGCTGCAGCGGCACTGGCCGTGCGCGAGAGCTGGACCGGCGTGGAACAGGCGGAAGTGCTGAGCGCCGATCTGGCCAGCGCCTACGCCGACCCGGCCACCTTCGGCTATGCCCGGCTGGCGCTGCTGGAAGCGGCATTGGCTGAAGCCAAGCCCAGCCTGCGCGTGGTCCGCGATGGCGGTGGCAACCGCCTGGGTCTGGCCGCGCCGGTACAGCTGGGCAGCCTTGGGCCGGCGGTGCTCTATGTGCGCCAGCCGTTGCTGCGGCTGACCGCGCCGTTGGACCAGGTCAGTGCGCCGGCCACGGGTTTCCTCGGCCTGCGCCAGGGTATGCATGATCTGGTCACCCAGGGCGATGCCAGCCTGGCCGAGAGCGCCGAGGCACTGGCACGGCCGATCCCGGGCACGCCGTTGCGCCTGGTGGCCGCGGTCCCCAATGTCGAATCCGGGCCGTTGGGCCTGGGCGCGCTGGCCAGCGCCATCGTCGCGCTGCTGCTGGCGTTCATCGCGGTGCTGCTGGTGATCGGCCGTGGCCGCCTGCCAAAGACCCTGCCGCTGCCACGTCGCGCCGCTGCGGCGGATGCCGACCATGGCCCCACCCTGAGTGAAAGCCTGCAGCAGGCTCCGCCAGCGGTGGCCGCCGTGACCAGCAGTGGCGATGCCACGCCACCGTCGCCACCGCCGGTGCCGGCCGAGGCGTTGGCCGCCGGCATCTTCCGCGCCTATGACATCCGTGGCGTGGTCGGCAGCGAACTGACGCCGAAGACTGCGGCGCTGATCGGCCAGGCCATCGGCACCGTGGCCCTGGAACAGGGCCTGCGCGAGGTGGTGATCGGCCGCGATGGCCGCCTGTCCGGTCAGGAGCTGGCCGCCGGCCTGGCCGAAGGCCTGCGCCGTGCCGGCTGTGCAGTCATCGACATCGGCCTGGCGCCGACCCCGCTGGTGTATTACGCCGCCTTCCATCTGCGCACGGGGACCTGCGTGGCTGTGACCGGCAGCCACAATCCGCCGGAGTACAACGGGTTCAAGGTGGTCATCGGCGGTGAAACGCTGTCCGGTGATGCGATCACCGATCTTTACCAGCGCATTGTCGAGGGCCGCCTGGTACAGGCCGCCGAACCGGGCGACTACCAGCAGCGGGACGTTGCGGCCGACTACATCCAGCGCATCGCCGATGACGTGCAGCTGGACCGCCCGCTGAAAGTGGTGGCCGATGCCGGCAACGGCGTCGCCGGCGCGCTCGCACCCCAGCTGCTGGAAGCGATCGGCGCTGAGGTCATTCCGCTGTACTGCGATGTCGACGGCACCTTCCCCAACCATCATCCCGACCCGAGCGAACCGGCCAACCTGGAAGACCTGGTGCAGACGGTGAAGCGCTTCGGTGCCGATCTCGGCGTGGCCTTCGATGGCGACGGCGACCGTCTGGGCGTGGTGACCGCCGAAGGCAAAATCATCTACGCCGATCGCCTGCTGATGCTGTTCGCCGCCGATGTGCTGATGCGCAATCCGGGCGCAATGGTGATCTACGACGTGAAGTGCACCGGCAAGCTGTCCGACCACGTGCTGCGCAACGGTGGCAGTCCGCTGATGTGGAAGACCGGGCATTCGCTGATGAAGGCGAAGATGCGCGAGACCGATGCCGAACTGGCCGGCGAGATGAGTGGCCACTTCTTCTTCAAGGAGCGCTGGTTCGGTTTCGATGACGGCCTGTATGCGGCCGCGCGCCTGCTGGAGATTCTGGCCCAGCGCGAGGAAACGCCGGATGAGGTGTTGGCCGAGCTGCCGGAGATGGTGGCCACGCCGGAACTGAAGGTGCCGGTGGCCGAAGGCACGCCGCATGCGCTGGTGGCGATGCTGGTGGCGGCGGCGCAGTCGCCCGACAACCCGTATGTGGGCGGTCGGCTGTCGACCATCGATGGCCTGCGCGTGGACTTCCCCGATGGCTGGGGCCTGGTGCGCGCCTCCAACACCACGCCGGTGCTGGTGCTGCGTTTCGAAGGCAACGACGAGGCGGCACTGGAACGAATCCAGGCGCTGTTCCGCAGCCAGCTGCAACCGGTGCTGGGCGACACCCCGCTGGGCTTCTGATTGATCGGGATTGGATCGATCGGGTAGTGCCGGCCGCTGGCCGGCAACCACAGGATGGTTCTGGGATTCAGGAGGTTGCCGGCCAGCGGCCGGCACTACCCCTTGAACCGCAAACCCACGCCCGGTTCGGTGAACAGGTAGCGCGAATCCAGCGCTGAATCGCCCAGCTTGTGCCGCAGCTTGCCGACCAGGATGCGCAGGTAATGAGTGTCGTGCTGGTGGGTCGGTCCCCAGATCTCCTGCAGGATCTGCGGCTGGGTCACCACTCGCCCGGCATTGCGCAGCAGCAGTGAGAGCAACGCGTATTCCTTGCGGGTAAGCGCCACCGGCTCGCCATCCAGCGCCACTTCACGACGCACCAGGTCCACATGCAGGTGGCCATCGTCGAATACCGGCGGCGTGCCATCACTGGGCACGCTGCGCGTGCGCAGCAGCGCCCGCACCCGCGCCATCAGCTCCTGCGTGCCGAACGGCTTGGTCACGTAGTCGTTCGCGCCTGTATCCAGCGCGCGCACCTTCTCGGTTTCGCCGGCACGCACGGTCAGCATGATCACCGGCACCTGGCTCCACTGCCGAAGCTGTTCCAGTACCTCGTGGCCTTCCATGTCCGGCAGGCCGATATCCAGGATCACCAGATCCATGTCCTCGCTGGCGGCCAGCTGCAGGCCTTCCTGGCCGGTGGCGGCCTGTCGTACCTGGTAGCCCTGCGCGCGCAGGCTGATGTCCAGGAACCGGCGGATCTGGGTTTCATCATCGATCACCAGCACGCGCGCGGCCGGGACGCTGGCATCAATCGGGGTCGGACTCATCGTGGGAGGCTGGCTTGAGCAGGGGCAGGGTGATGCGGATCAGGGTACCGCGACCATCGCGTCCGGGCAGCGCCTGCACGCTGCCGCCATGCGCGCCGATCATGCCCTGGCAGATGGTCAGGCCCAGGCCGGTGCCATGGCGGCCACGGTCACCGCGTTCGACGCTGTAGAACATGTCGAAGATGCGCGCACGCTCGTCGTCGGGAATGCCGGGGCCGGCATCGATCACGTCGATGCGCAGCTGGCCGTCCAGCTCGCGCGCCTGTACCTGCACGGCGGCATCGGGCGGCGAGAACTTGGCCGCGTTCTCCATCACGTTGAACACCGCCTGTTCGACCAGCGCCGGATGCACCCAGATCGGCGCCAGCGAGGAAGGAATGTCGAGCTCCAGCCGCACCTTCGGCTGATAGCGCTGCAGGCGTCGCGCTGCCGAGCCGATCAGTTCGTCCACGCCGATCCAGTCGCGGTTGATCTTCAACCCTTCGTGGCCAAGCCGGGTCATGTCCAGCAGGTTCTGGATATAGCGGTCCAGGCGTTCGCCTTCGACCAGGATGGTATCGAGCAGGGCACGGCGATCGGTCGTGTCCATTGCCGCGCCGTAGCTGGCCAGGCTGTCGGCCGAACCGATCATCGCCGCCAGTGGCGAGCGCAGGTCGTGCGACACCGAAGAGAGCAGGGCCGAGCGCAACCGCTCGGTCTCGTTGCTGACGTGCGCCTGTTCCAGTTCGGCCACCAGCCGTGTGCGAAGCGCGGCCTGGGCGATGTCATCGACCATTGCCTCGGCCAGCTGCCGTTGCTCCGGCAGCAGGCGCGCCTGCGCGCCGGGCAGGTACAGGCCGGCCACGCCAATGGCGCGGTCCTCGCCATCCAGCAGTGGCAGGAACCACCACTGCGCACCGGCCAGGGTATCGGTGAAGCGGCCGCTGGGCTGGCCATGGCGCAGCGCCCAGTCGGCGGCGGCCAGATCGGTGTCCCCCGGCTGGCTGCGACCACCGGCCGCGGTGTCTGTTCCAATGCGCAGCCATGCCGGAACGTCCATCGCCTGCTCCAGCGCCAGCCTGCCGGCCTGCGCGACCTCGCCATTGCCGGCCGCACTGGCGAGCTGACGGCCCAGCTGCTGGCGCGCACGCGCATGGCGGTTGGCTGCACGCAGCGCGATCACCTGCATGCGCAGGCGCGAGGCCAGCCGTCCGGCCACCAAGGCGGCGGCCAGGAACAGGAACACGGTGATCACGCCCTGGCGCGCACCAATGGCGAAGGTGAAGCGCGGCGCGATGAACAGGAAGTTGTAGGCGAGGAAACACAGGATCGCCGCCATCACCGCCACGCTGGCGCGCGTACGCGCGGCCACCACCACCACCGCCACGATGAACACCATCGACAGGTCGGCCATGCCGACCCAGCGCTCGGCCAGCCACGCCACTGCGCAGGCCAGTGCGGTGGCGATCAGCGCCTGCGCTGGCTCATGGCTGATACCGCGCACCGGTGGCAGCAGGCCCTCGCGGCGGGAACGCGCGCGCGCCTGCGGCGTGCTGATGATGGTGATCTCGTAATGCGCGCCGCGCTGGATCAGCTGCTGGGTCAGGGTGCGGTTGAACATCCGCG
The DNA here is from genome assembly GCF_000020665.1 of Stenotrophomonas maltophilia R551-3. NCBI lineage: Bacteria > Pseudomonadati > Pseudomonadota > Gammaproteobacteria > Lysobacterales > Lysobacteraceae > Stenotrophomonas > Stenotrophomonas maltophilia. The sequence continues at coordinate 338,537 of NC_011071.1, forward strand.
CCAGCGGCCGTTCACGGGTGCGGCCCAGGACCAGGGTCGATACGCCGTTGTGTGCGGCATGGTCGAGCAGGGCATCGGCAATGCTCGAACCATGCAGCAGCTCGGCGTCGCCGCCCAGTCGTCGTGCCAGCGCGAACGCGGCATCGATCTCGCGCCGGGTCGCCTCGTCCTGGCGCCGGCCCTGCACGGTCACCACCGTCCACGGCGCGTCGCGGCGTTCGGCGATGCGTCGCGCCACCCGCACCAGGTATTCGCTCTGGCCGCCGCCATCAATGGCCACCAATACGCCACGCCGCAGCGGCAGGTTGCTCTCGCCGCGTGCCGCCCGTGCTTCGCGCAGGCTGCTATCGACGCGGTCGGCCGCTTCCTGCATTGCCAGTTCGCGCAGCGCGGTCAGGTTGGCTGGCGAGAAGAATGCCTGCAGCGCCTGCGCAGCCTGTTCGGGCACATAGACCTTGCCCTGCTGCAGGCGCGCGATCAGTTCGCGCGGCGGCAGGTCGACCAGCACGATGTCGTGCAGGCGGTCGAGCACGCCGTCCGGCACGGTCTCGCTGACGCGCACGCCGGTGATCCGCATCACCACATCGTTGAGGCTTTCCAGATGCTGGATGTTGACCGTGGTCCAGACGTCGATGCCGGCGTCCAGCAGCTCCATCACATCCTGCCAGCGCCGCTCGTGGCGGCTGCCCGGCGCATTGCGGTGGGCCAGTTCGTCCACCAGCACCAGCGCCGGATGCCGGGCGAGCACGGCATCCAGATCCATCTCCTGCAGCGAGTGGCCGTGGTAGGCCACTTCCTTCAGCGGCAACTGCGGCAGGCCTTCCAGCAGTGCCTGGGTATCGGCACGGCCATGGGTTTCCACCAGGCCCACAACCAGGTCGACACCGCGGCGCAGCTGTTCCTGCGCGCGGGTCAGCATCGTGTAGGTCTTGCCCACGCCCGGCGCCGCACCGAGGAACACGGTCAGCTTGCCGCCGGCTTCGCGTTGCAGGCCTTCGACCAGGGCATCGGCCTGGCGGGTACGCGCATCAGTCATGGGTGCCGCTGTCATGGCCGCCATTGTGCGCGCAGCCGGTGCAGGCCGGCATCACGGTGCCTTGGCCGCGTGGTCAAGTGCGAAGTTCAGCGTCACCACGTTCACCCGTGGCTGCCCGAACAGACCCCACTGGCGTCCCTCGGTATGCGCCTGCACCAGGGCCTGCACGCGCTCCACCGGCAGGCCACGGGCACGCGCCACGCGCGCCACCTGCAGCTGTGCCGCCGCCGGTGACAGCTGCGGGTCCAGGCCACCGGCAGACTGGGTGACCAGGTCCGCCGGCACCTGCGCCGGGGCGACGCTTTCGCGTGCGGCGACCGCGGCAGTGCTGGCGGCAACACGTTCGGCCAGGGCCGGGTTGCTGCGGGCCAGGTTGGAACCGGCGGCGGCCATCGGGTCATAGTTGGCCGCCGACGGACGCGCCTGGAAATAGCCGTCACCCGTGAACGGCTGCGAAAGCCACGCCGAGCCGCGTACCTGGCCGTTGCCATCGCGCAGCAGGCTGCCCTCGGCCTGGGTCGGGTACGCCAGGCCGGCAAAACCGGTGGCGATACCGGCGTAGACCGCGCCAGCCAGCAGCAGTGTGGCCAGGCCCAGGCCGATCGCCGGGCGCCAGCTGGCACCATCCTGCAGGCTGGCCACGCGGGCCTCGGCCTTCTGTTCGCGCGGAAGGGAAGATGAAGTGGAAGCAGTACGGTTCATGCGCCGAATACCAGGACAAGAAGAAGGTCGATCGCCTTGATCGCTGCGAACGGCAGCAGCACGCCGCCGAGGCCGTACACCAGCATGTTCCGGCGCAGCAGCGCGGTTGCAGTGGCCGGGCGGAAGCGCACGCCACGCAGGGCGAGCGGGATCAGGGCGGGAATCACCAGGGCGTTGAAGATCAACGCCGCCAGCACCGCATTGCGCGGGCTCGACAGCTGCATCACGTTCAATGCGGCCATGGTCGGCACGGCGGCGGCGAACAGCGCCGGCAGGATCGCGAAGTACTTGGAGACGTCGTTGGCCAGCGAGAAGGTGGTCAGCGCACCGCGGGTGATCAGCTGTTGCTTGCCCACTTCCACCACTGCCAGCAGCTTGGCCGGATCCGAATCGAGGTCGACCATGTTGCCGGCTTCCTTTGCCGCCTGCGTGCCGGAGTTCATTGCCAGGCCGATGTCGGCCTGGGCGAGCGCCGGTGCGTCGTTGGTGCCATCGCCGACCATCGCCACCAGGCGGCCACCGGCCTGTTCCTGGCGGATGCGTGCCAGCTTGTCCTCCGGGCGAGCCTCGGCGATGTAGTCGTCGACGCCGGCTTCGGCGGCGATGGCGGCGGCGGTCAGCGGATTGTCGCCGGTGATCATCACCGTGCGGATGCCCATCGCCCGCAGCTGCGCGAACTTCTCGCGCATGCCGTGCTTGACCACGTCCGACAGCTCGATCACGCCGAGCACGTGGCGACCTTCGGCCACCACCAGCGGGGTGGCACCGTTACGCGCCACCTGCTCCACGCGTCCGGCAAGTTCAGCCGGCACGCTGCCGCCCAGCGCCTGCACGTGGGCACGGATCGCATCGGCGGCGCCCTTGCGGATCTGCCGCCCATGTTCCAGGTCCACGCCGGACATGCGGGTCTGTGCACTGAAGGCCAGGTAGTCGGCATGGTCCGGCTCGGCGGTGGCGCAGCCCTGTTCGCGCGCCAGGCGCACGATCGACTTGCCTTCCGGGGTCGGGTCGGCCAGCGAAGAGAGCAGTGCTGCTTCGCGCAGCTGGCTGGCGTCGATGCCGGCCAGCGGATGGAAATGGCTGGCCTGGCGGTCGCCGTAGGTGATGGTGCCGGTCTTGTCCAGCAGCAGCACGTCGACGTCGCCGGCCACTTCCACCGCCTTGCCCGACTTGGCCAGCACGTTGGCGGCCAGCGCACGGTTCATGCCAGCGATGCCGATGGCCGGCAGCAGGCCGCCGATGGTGGTCGGGATCAGGCACACCAGCAACGCGATCAGCAACAGCGGGTCGACCTTGACGCCCACGGAGGCACCAATGGCCGGCAGCGTTGCCACCACCACCAGGAAGGTCAGCGTCATCGCCGCCAGCAGCAGGGTCAGCGCGATCTCGTTCGGGGTCTTCTGGCGGTTGGCGCCTTCCACCAGCGCGATCATCCGGTCCAGGAAGCTGTGGCCCGGTTCGGCGGTCACCCGCACGATGATCTGGTCGGACAGCACCTTGGTGCCGCCGATCACGCCGGAGCGGTCGGTACCGGCCTCGCGCAGCACCGGCGCCGATTCGCCGGTCACCGCGGCTTCGTTGATGGTGGCCAGGCCCTGCACGATCTCGCCATCGGCCGGCACCAGCTCACCGGCGCTGACGATCACGTGGTCGCCCGGGCGCAGTTCGGCGGCCGGCACCTGGGTTTCGGCGGCACCCGGCTGCGGCGTGGCCAGCCGGCGCGCCACCAGGTCCTGGCGGGCACGCCGCAGCGACGCGGCCTGGCCACGGCCACGCGCTTCGGCCACGGCTTCGGCGAAGTTGCCGAACAGCACGGTCACCAGCAGGATCGCGGTCACCGCCAGGCCGAAGCCCAGCGGCGCATTGCCGGTCAGGGTGACGATCGCGGCGACGATCGTGCCGGCCATCACCACCGCCATCACCGGGCTGCGCACCAGATGCATCGGCGACAGCTTGAGAACCGCTTCGATCAGCGCACGGCGCAGGCCGGCGCCATCCAGCAGGGCAGGGCGCGGTGCATGGGTACTACGGGTTGAACTTGCTTGGGTACTCATCAGGGTGTCCTTAGTGCAGTCCCAGGCTCAGGTGGTCGGCGATCGGGCCGAGTACCAGCGCCGGCATGAACTGCAGCACGGTCAGGATGACGATCACCGAGACCAGGGTCAGGGCGAAGGTCGGGGTTTCGATCTGCAGGCTGCCGGCAGACTCCGGCGACTGGCGCTTGGCGGCCAGCTGTGCGGCCACCACCAGCGGAATGATCAGCAGCGGGAAGCGGCCCAGCAGCAGCACCAGCGAGCAGCTCAGGTTCCACCACAGCGTGGCGTCGCCCAGTCCTTCGAAGCCCGAGCCGTTGTTGGCGTAGGCCGAGACATACTCGTAGAAGACCTGGCTGATGCCATGGAAACCGGGGTTGGAGGTGCCGGCCAGGCCGGGCACGGCCAGGGTGATTGCGGTGAACACCAGCAGGGTGATCGGCTGCAGCAGCACCAGCAGGGCCAGCAGGCGTACCTGTGGCGTCTCCAGCTTGCGGCCGAACAGTTCCGGCGTACGCCCGGTCATCAACCCGGCCAGGAACACGCCCAGCAGCAGGTACACGATGAACTGCTGCAGGCCGCAGCCGATACCGCCCCAGATCGCGCTGACCAGCATGTTGACCATCGCGATGCCGCCACTCAGTGGTGCCAGCGAATCGTGCATGCCGTTGACCGAACCGTTGGAGACCTGGGTGGTCACCGCCGCCCACAGCGCGGTGCCATCGGCGCCGAAGCGTACCTCCTTGCCTTCCATCAGCAGCGGCGTGGCGGCGCTGGGGCTGTGGCCCTCGCTCCACACCATGGCGCCGGTGGACAGCAGCGACATGCCGAGCATGCAGCTGAACACCAGGACGCCGAAGCGGCGTCGGCCGGTGAATGCGCCGATCATGAAGATCACTGACATCGGCACCAGCAGGATGCCAAGGATTTCCAACGCATTCGAAACCGGCGTCGGGTTCTCCAGAGGGAAGCTGCTGTTCGGGCCGTACCAGCCGCCACCGTTGGCGCCGAGCTGCTTGGCCGCGACCATCGCCGCCACCGGGCCCAGCGGCAGTTTCTGTTCGGCCATGCCGGCACTGGCGTCGATCGGCGTGGCCTGCGGGCCGCCGGCCATCGTCGACGGCACGCCCTGGCTGGTCAGCAGCAACGTCCACACCAGGCAAAGCGGCAACAGGAAGCGCACGCACAGGCGCACCACGTCCACGTAGTAGTTGCCCACCGCCACCTGGCGGTCATCACCGGCACCACTGGCCGCTGCAGCCTGCGACGAACGCGCGAACAACGCGCGCAGTGTGGCCACCGCCAGCGCCAGGCCCATCATCGGCGTCACCACCTGCAGGCCGGTGATGCCGGTCATCTGCGAGAGGTAGGACAGCTGCGCCTGGCCCGAATAGTGCTGCTGGTTGGTGTTGGTCAGGAACGAGATCATCGTGTGCAGCGCGGTGTCCCAGCGCATGTTCGGGATCTGGTCCGGATTCAGCGGCAGCCAGGCCTGGGTCATGAACACCGCCTGGGTCAGCACCGCCACCACCACGTTGCTCAGCACGAAGGCCAGCACGTAGCCGCGCCAGGACATCGAGCGCGACGGGTCGACGCCGAACACCCTGTACAGCGGTTTCTCGATCCAGTGGAACAACACGTCGACCTTCATCGGCGCGCCACGCATCACGCGCGCCAGATACAGGCCCAACGGCCAGGCCAGCAGCAGGCTGGCGGCAAGAATGACAATAATCTCAGTCATGGCAGTCTCCGCTCAGAACGACTCGGGCCGCAGCACGACATAAAGAAGATAGGCGGCGGCGACCAGCACCACGACGCCACACAACAACGACAGCCAGGGGGACATTGCATTAGCGTCCTGGTGGAACCCCTCCACCTCAGGCCGTCATCGTCGTCCTGCCCCCCATAAACGCACTACGCGCCGGACCGGGCCGACGCGTAAAGAGTGCATAAATTCCGTGGGCCAATCCGTAACCAGCCCCACCTGCTGTAAAGCCGAGCCCATGCTCGGCTGCTCTTTCCCGAGATCACGCGGAGCCGAGCGTGAGCTCGGCTCTACCGGGAATCAGCGGGCCTGATCTGCTGGCACCAGCCCCTTCAGCTCGCGATAGCGCTGCAGGCTGCTGTCGATCTCGGCCTTCAATGCCTGCTGCTGCTGCAGGAATCCTGCCTGCAGGCGCTGCTGCGCCTGCAGCTGCACATGCCGTTGGCGGATCGCCTCGGCCTGCTTGTCGGCCACCTTGCCGCCGGCCAGCTCACGGTCACCGGCGGCCGACAGCAGCGCCACCAGCGACTCGCGCAGGCTGGTGACGTTGTACTCGGCGGTCTTCAGGTTGTTGTCCAGCACTTCCTGGCGCTCGGTGAACACCCGGCGCAGGTCGTCCTCGCTGCCATAGGTGGACAGCATCGCCTGCTCGGTACGCTGGCGGGTCTGGGTGGCCATCAGGTCCAGCTGTTGCTGCTGCGCCACGGTGCTGGCGGCAGCGCGCTCCTCGTCGGTCAACGCGCGCTGGACCTGCGCGTTGCGCAGGCCACTCTTCGCGTTGAACTCCTCGCGGGCATGGTTGACCGCATCGGCCGGTAGCGAATCACTGCAGATCCGCTCCTTGCCCTCGTTCCAGCAGTACAGCTTCTTTTCCGCTTTGCCGCTGTCGCGCGACTGCGCCGGCACGGCGAACGGCACGGCCAGCAGCAGGCCGGCAAAGAGAACAGCAGGAACTCGGGACATGACCTTTCCCCTGGGTCGGTCAGCGGATCGAACGGACGCCGTACTGGGCCCGGTAGGCTTCCAGCGGCTGCCGGTAACCGACAAGTTCCGGGTTGCCGGAGGCGAAATCAAGCAGGTCGGCCAGCGTCGCCACGGCGATCACCGGAATGCCGGCCTCTTCGGCCACCGCCTGTGCGGCGGAGCGATGGTCGGTGTCCGAGGCGATCTCCTGGCGGTCCAGCGCGACCACGATGCCGGCCGGGATGCCACCGGCGTCGCGGATGATGCCCAGCGCTTCGCGGATCGCAGTGCCAGCGGTGATCACGTCATCGACGATCAGCACGCGCTTGCCATTCATGTCGGCGCCGATCAGCTGGCCGCCTTCGCCATGGGCCTTGGCTTCCTTGCGGTTGAACGACAGCGGCAGTTCGCGGCCACGCTGGGCCAGCTCGCAGGCCATCGCGGTGGCCAGCGGAATGCCCTTGTAGGCCGGGCCGAACACCACGTCGTACTTGATCCCAGTGGCGTCGATGGCGTCGGAATAGCACGCGCCCAGCTGCGACAGCAGGGAGCCGGAGTCGAAGCGACCGGCGTTGAAGAAATAGGGGCTCAGCCGGCCGGACTTGAGGGTGAACTGGCCGAAGCGGAGGGCATCGGCGGTCAGGGCCAGCTGCAGGAAACGGTGACGGTGGTCGCTCATCAAAACTCGATTCATCTTCATTTGGAGCACAAATCCTAATCCAGCTGGGCGTTTCGCGCTCGTCCAGCACCTTGTGAAGGGTGCCCGGGCGGTGCCTGGCGGACTGCGCAGCCCGGCAGGCAACCGGTATGCTTGCCCGGTTTCCCGCCGCAGGTCCCCCGCATGCGCATCATCAGTTTCAACGCCAATGGCATCCGTTCCGCCGCGACCAAGGGCTTCCTCGACTGGTTCCGTGCCCAGGACGCCGACGTCCTGTGCATCCAGGAGACCAAGGCCCAGGAAGACCAGCTGACCGACCCGATGTTCCGCCCGGACGGCCACCACTGCTTCTACCGCGACGCGATCACCAAGAAGGGCTACAGCGGCGTGGCGATCTACAGCAAGCGCGAGCCGGACCAGGTCATCACCTCGCTGGGCTGGGCCCCGTTCGACGACGAAGGCCGCTACATCGAGGCGCGCTACGGCAATCTCAGCGTGGTCTCCTTCTATATCCCGTCCGGCAGCTCGGGCGACCTGCGCCAGGGCTTCAAGTTCGAAGTGATGGAATGGCTGCGGCCGATCCTCGAAGAGTGGGCGCGCAGCGGCCGCGACTACGTGCTGTGCGGCGACTGGAACATCGTGCGTTCGGCGCTGGACATCAAGAACTGGAAGTCCAACCAGAAGAACTCCGGCTGCCTGCCGGAAGAGCGTGACTGGCTCAACGCGCTGTGCGCCGACCATGGCCAGGCCACCGATGTCGCCACCGGCCGCGGCTGGGCCGACGCCTACCGCCTGCTCAATCCCACCGGCGAGGATTACACCTGGTGGAGCAACCGTGGCGCCGCCCGTGCCAACAATGTCGGTTGGCGCATCGACTACCAGTTCATCACCCCGGGCCTGCGTGACCGCCTGCGCAGCTGCTCGATCTATCGCGATGAGCGCTTCTCCGACCACGCTCCGTTCATCGTGGACTACGACCTGTGACCGAGGCTGCCAAGCCGCGTCGGCCGTGGCAGCAGGTGGTGTCCAACCTGAGCCAGCGCAAGGTGCTGGCGATGCTGCTGCTCGGCTTCAGTTCCGGCCTGCCGATCTACCTGGTGGGCAATACGCTCGGTTTCTGGATGCGCAAGGAAGGCATCGAGCTGAGCACCATCGGGTTCCTCTCGTGGGTTGGCTTGGCCTACACCATGAAGTTCCTGTGGGCGCCCATCGTCGACAAGACAGATGTGCCCCTGTTCGGCCGCTTTGGCCGCCGTCGCGGTTGGATGCTGCTGTCGCAGCTGGTTGTGGTGGTGGGTCTGGTTGGCATGGCGCTGGTCCAGCCCAAGGGCGGCCACGTGCATTTCCTGGGCATCGCCTGGGAGCACATTGTGGTATTCGGGGTGATGGCGGTGATCGTGGCCTTCGCCTCGGCCACTCAGGACATCGTCATCGACGCGTGGCGCATTGAAAGCGCCGACAACAGTGAGCAGCTCGGACTTCTCACCTCATCCTCGGCACTGGGCTACCGCACTGCATTGCTGGTCACCGATGCGCTGATCCTGATCATCGCTGCCCGTGTTGGCTGGCAGGTCTCTTACGAGATCATGGCCGTGCTGATGGCGCTCGGTGTGGTGGCCGTGATCATGGCCCGCGAGCCGGCCCGCGAGGTTGCCGCCGTACAGGCACAGGCCACCTCGCTGTGGACCCCGCGGGGGCTGTTCGATGCCGTGGCGGGCCCCTTCATCGCCTTCGTCCGCGAACACCGCAGTGGCGCGATCCTGATACTGGTGGCGATCAGCGTCTACCGCATGGCCGACTTCGTCATGGGGCCGATGGCCAACCCGTTCTATGTCGATCTTGGCCTGGATGAGGACACCGTCGGTGCGGTGCGCGGCTCGGTTGGCCTGGTTGCAACCTTCGTCGGCATTGCTGCTGCAGGCCTCGTCTCGGTGCGCTGGGGCGTGCTGGCAGCGCTGCTGGTGGGAGCGGTACTGGGGCCGGCCTCCAACCTGGCCTTCGCATGGCTGGCCTACTCGGGGCCGGACACCACCCATTTCGCCGTAGCCATGGCGGTTGACAACTTCGCCAGCGGTTTCGCCGGTACGGCGCTGATCGCCTATATGTCCAGCCTGACCAGCATCGGATACACCGCGACCCAGTACGCCTTGCTCAGCTCGTTCTATGCGATGCCCGGCAAGGCATTGAAAGGGCTCTCGGGTTGGTCGGTGCAGACCCTCGCGCAGGGACGGACGCTTCTGGAAGGCTATGCGCTGTTCTTCATCGGCACGGCGCTGGTAGCGATCCCGGTGGTGATCCTGTGCGGACTGCTGATCCTGCAGCAGCGCCGACGCCAAACTGCCAACCCCGCCTGATTGCCTGACCGCCCGGTCTGCGGGATCATCGCCCCCGACGCGCCGAGGGGGCGGTGCCTTGCGAACGGGGAAGTGAGCATGGCCGACGTTGTGCTGCGGGACCTGGACCCGCTGTTGCTGGAACGCATCCGACGGGTCGGGGTCGCTCGCGGCTGGACCCACGAACAGACCTGCGAGGCCCTGCTGGAGCAGGGCTTGTTCAGCAGTGAACTGGAAGTCCGTTCCGGCTTCGGTGATCCCGAAGTGGATGCGCTCTCCGATGCCATCGCCGCCCTGCAGGCCCTGCCCGCAGGGCAGGGCTTCGACTGACCTGACACGTGGTCGCGGCGACACCTGCCCGCCGGGCATGGTTCGTCGCTACCGGGATGCTGCCGACGGGGTAGCGCCGGGCCATGCCCGGCGGATGTAGCCCCGCTCAGGCCAGGTGGATCGCGCCCAGGATCCGCGGGCCCTTCGCCCCGGTCACGCTCGGCAGGTTGCCGGCCAGTCCGTCCATCGTCCGCTGTGCCAGCCACGCGAAGCCCATCGCCTCCACGTATTCCGGGTCCAGCCCGTGCACTGCGCTGGATTCGACCACCACCCCCGGCAGCTGCGCCGCCAGTCGCCGCATCAGCTGCGTATTGCGCATGCCGCCACCACATACCAGCAGTCGCCGTGTCCGCGGCTGCTGCGCCAGCAGCGCATCGACCACCGTCGCCACTGTCAGCTCCAGCAACGTGGCCTGTATGTCGGCGGCGGCGTACTGGCCTTCGCCCATGTGCGCCTCGGCCCAGGCCAGGTGGAACTGCTCGCGGCCGGTGCTCTTCGGCGGCGGCAGCGCGAACCACGGATCCGAGCGCCAACCCGCCAGCAGGCCCTCGTCCACCGCGCCACTGGCCGCATACGCGCCATCGGCGTCGAAGGTGCGGCCGGTGTGGCGCTGGCACCAGGCATCCATCAGCGCGTTGGCCGGGCCGGTATCGAAGCCACGTACCGCGCCCTCGCGCGGGATCAGGGTCAGGTTGGCGATGCCGCCCAGGTTCAGCACGGCGCGGTCTTCATCGGCAGTGCCCAGCATGCCCAGATGGAATGCCGGCATCAGCGGCGCACCATGGCCTCCGGCTGCCACGTCGCGGCGGCGGAAATCACACACCGTGGTGATCCCGGTCAGCTCGGCGATGCGGTTGCCGTCGCCCAGCTGCACGGTGAACGCCGGGTCGGCCAGTGGCCGGTGGCGCACGGTCTGCCCATGCGAGCCGATCGCGCGCACCTGGCTGCGGTCCACGCCAGCCTCGGCCAGCAGCTGGTTGGCCGCCTCGGCAAAACGGATCGCAATCCGCGCGTCCAGTTCGCCGAGCTCTTCCAACGAATCCAGCGGCCCGCCTTCGCCCAGCGCCACCAGCCGCGCGCGCAGCACCGGCTCCCAGCGGGCGGTCAGCCCATGCACGAAGCGGCAGCCACCACTGGCGGGGAACTGCACCAGTGCGGCATCGATGCCGTCGGCGCTGGTGCCCGACATCAGGCCAAGGTACAGGGGGGCGTCGCTGTCGGCAGTCGTGTTCATGGCAGGCATAAAAAAAGGACGCGGCAAGCTTGGGCTGCCGCGTCCTCCTTCGTCAACGCAGGGCTCAGCCGCGCTTGCGGCCGTTGCCCGGCTTGTCCTTGGCACTGGCCACTTCAGGCGCGGCCTCGTCGCGGCTGGTCGGCGCCGGGCTGGCGTCGGCGTAGATCAGCTTCTCCATGCCCTGGATGCGGGCCATCGCCGGCGCGGTCTGCGCACGGAAGGCGACCAGCTCGGCACCCTTCAGCGGCTCCGGCGGCGGCATGGTCACGGTCAGCGGGTTGCGATGCTCGCCGTTGACGCGGAATTCGTAGTGCAGGTGCGGGCCGGTCGCCAGGCCGGTCGAGCCGACATAGCCGATCACCGTGCCCTGCGCCACGCGCTGGCCGGTGCGGATGCTCGCAAAGCGCGACATGTGGCCGTACAGGGTGGTGTGGCCGCGGCCGTGGTCGAGGATCACCACGTTGCCGTAACCACGCTGCACGCCGGCGAACTGCACACGGGCATCGCCGGCGGCCATGATCGGAGTACCGGTGCGCGCGGCGTAGTCCACGCCCTTGTGCATGCGCATCTTGCCCAGCACCGGGTGCTTGCGCGCACCGAAGGTGGAGCTCAGCCGCGCGAACGGGATCGGCATGCGGATGAAGCTCTTCTTCAGCGAACGGCCGTTGATGTCGTAGTACTCGGCCTTGCCGTTGCGGTCGAAGCGGAAGCCGGAATAGGTCTTGCCGCCGGTGGTGAAGGTCGCCGCCAGGATCTTGCTGGTGTCCACCTTCTCGCCTTCGCGCCAGGTTTCATCCATCACCACGCTGAAGCGGTCGCCCGGCTGCAGGTCCTTCGAGAAGTCGATGTCGTACTTGAAGATGTCGTCGGTCATCGTCGCGATCGCCGACGGAGACAGCCCGGCGCGGCGGGCCGCGGCGTACAGCGAGCTGGTGATCTCGCCGCTGGTGACCACGGTGCGCGTGGAGGTCTCGCGTTTGGTCACCTTTTCCTTGATGTCGTCGCCGGACAGGCTCAGTTCCACCCGGTTGTCGGCATCGCGGTCGAAGCGGATGCTGCGCAGGTCACCGGACAGCGGCATGTCGAACGCGATCTCGGCACCCGGCCGCAGCTTGGTCAGCGCCTCGCGCGCACCCGGGTGGTCCAGTACCCGGTGCAGGGTGGTAGCCGGGATGCCGGCCTTGTCGAACAGGTCGCTCAGGGTCTGGCCGCGCTGCACGCGCAGCACCTGCCAGCTGTCACCGGGTACCTGCTGCTGGCGGGCCATGGTCAGCGGCGGCAACGGCAGCGCCAGGCTGGTGTGGCTGTCGGCGAAGGGCGCGTCGATGGTGTGCGAGAAGCCGGGGACGATCGTCGCCACCAGGGCGCCGATGGTCGCGAACAGGCTGGCATGCATCCAATGGCGGCGGGTCCAGCGCTCATTGAAGGCGGCGGGAAGATGTTGCCTGAGCTTCCGATGCAGGGCGTTGTCGTGCAGGACGTGGAGGCGTTCCTGGAAGCGCTGCTTGCGTGCGCGCCCTTGTTCGGAATTGTGCATCGGCGGTTTTTTCCTGGCAGCCCGGGAGCGCGGGCCTGATCGCCGGTTACCATAGACACCTGAGAAAACGGCGTCAAACCCTTGTGCCCATTGGCTTTTGTGAAGCCAATCGGGTTAACTTTGCTTTAACACCCCACACAAGAATCGGCGTTGCCGGGAGTAGTCACGTGTCCTCGATTGAAGAAGCCCTTGCCCTGATCGGCCGTGGTGCCGACGAGATCCTCAAGCTCGAGGATCTGCGTGCGCGCCTGCAGGAAGGCCGCCCGCTGCGGATCAAGGCCGGCTTCGACCCCACCGCGCCCGACCTGCACCTGGGCCATACGGTGCTGCTGAACAAGATGCGCCAGTTCCAGGACCTCGGCCATCAGGTCATTTTCCTGATCGGCGACTTCACCGGCATGATCGGCGACCCGTCCGGCAAGAGCCTGACCCGCAAGCCGCTCAGCAAGGACGACGTGCTGGCCAATGCCCGTACCTATGAAGAGCAGGTGTTCAAGGTGCTGGACCGCAGCCGTACCGAAGTCCGCTTCAACTCGGAGTGGTTCGGCAAGATGGGCGCGGCCGACATGATCCGCCTGGCCGGCCAGCACACCGTGGCGCGCATGCTCGAGCGCGACGATTTCGCCAAGCGCTACGCCGCCCAGCAGTCCATCGCCATCCACGAGTTCCTGTACCCGCTGGTGCAGGGCTACGACTCTGTGGCCCTGGAAGCGGACGTCGAGCTCGGCGGTACCGACCAGAAGTTCAACCTGCTGATGGGCCGCGGCCTGCAGGAGCACCACGGCCAGAAGCCGCAGGTGGTGCTGACCATGCCGCTGCTGGAAGGCCTGGATGGCGTCAACAAGATGTCCAAGTCGCTGGGCAACTACATTGGTATCAGCGAGCCGGCCATCGACATCGTCACCAAGACCATGAAGGTGGACGACACCCTGATGTGGCGCTGGATCGAGCTGCTGTCCTTCGACATCAGCCAGGCCGAAGCCGTGCAGCTGCGCGAGCAGGTGGCCAATGGCGGCCTGAACCCGCGCGTGGTCAAGCTGCGCCTGGCGCGTGAACTGGCGACCCGCTTCCATGACGCCGCAGCGGCCGAACAGGCGGTTGCCGGTTGGGAGGCGGCGGTGACCGGGCAGGGCGACATCACCCAGCTGCCGCTGCAGGACGTGGCGATCCCGGCCGAAGGCCTGCGCATCGCCGCGCTGCTGACGGCGGCCGGCCTGACCCCGAGCAACTCCGAAGCCAACCGCAAGCTCAAGGAGCGTGCGGTCAAGGTGGACGGTGAAGTGGTGGAAGACGGCCAGCAGGTGCTGCAGCCGGGCTTCGAAGGCCTGCTGCAGGTCGGCAAGCGCACCTTCGCCCGCGTGCGCCTGGTCGCT